>JAFSRD010000017.1 GCA_017446265.1 Treponema sp. | reverse complement strand
CTCTTCAATAATACCAATGCCGACTCGGCGAGGCATGTTGATTAACCGAAGCGTTTAACAACTGATTTCCGTGCAGAACGCCTTTTCCAAACGCCTTTTCCTAATTGACGTACTGTGCAAAAAATTCGTATATTATACAGTATGAAATCTATTGATTTCACGAGTATGTTATTACGAAAGAGGTATTCATAATGAAAATCAAACCATTAGCAGACAGAGTTCTAGTCAAAAACGAAAAAGCAGAGTCAAAGACAGCATCGGGCATCATCATTCCTGAAGCAGCGCAAGAAAAAACGCAGACCGCTGTCGTTGTAGCCGTCGGACCTGGCACGGAAGAAGAAAAAATCACCGTCAAAAAAGGCGACCGCATTATGTACGACAAGTACGCAGGCACGCAGATAAAAATCGACAACGAAGACCACCTCATCTTGAAGATGAACGACATCATCGCAATCATCGAAGCATAGCATTTTGCAGGGGGAAGCCTCCCCCTGCGTGCGCACATGCGTTGCGCCCTACCCCCTCTAGCGGAGGAGAGAGACATATCACTCGCGCTCCCCGCAACGCCCCAAGCGCCATTCTGAAACCGCACGCACACGCCACCGAGTAAAAGCGTATATGCAACGCGCGCCGCCTATCGCGACGACAGTTGATCGCGCAACAGTTTTGCACGTATAAATGTTGGTCTAAGTGCAAGCGCATAGCCACATGAACGCAACGCCTCCTGATTTTTATTCTGCGCAGCATAGATGAGCGCCATGCGGTAGTGTATTTCCGCTTTATGCGAAGCGCTGGCGGCGCGCGTTGCGGCGGCGGCATACAAGTCGAGCGACTGCGCCGTCATGCCTAGACTATAGTAAATCATTGCAAGATTTATGCATGACGGTGTAGAGACGAGTGCAGAAATAGTTTTGCTATCTCCAGAAATAATGCCGCCGCTTTCGTGAACGCAGTATTCATACAATCTCACTGACGTATCTGCAAGACGATTGTGTGCGGCAAACCATGCAGCGTATTCAGCTTCGCGCACCGTAAAATTACGCACATGGGCAACCGTCTCCTGCCAAAAGTCGTGCGTTACGCTGTAGTCATACTTTGCTGCAACATATTTTCTAAAAATGCGCTCAGCATCATCTGTGTTACCGTATGATAAAAGCGTGTTGAGCGCGTATTCAAAAATCTGCGCAGGATACACATTCGCATCTGTCGCGCTTTTCTCAAGTTCGTTCCATACATCTGCAATCTTCTCTTCCTTTGCAAGAGTGCTGTCAGTTGCATATTTTAAATTGAGGCGCGCAATATATAGCTGTGGATTGTTGTATCGCTCAAGGCTTCTGTCCATGCGCCATGCTGCATCGCTTACAGGAATCTTTGCGCTTGCGTCATATGCTTCCATTTTCAACGTGGCAAGCCCGCTTCCACGCAATGTAAGTTCTTGCACGTCTTCATTGCTCGGCAAACTCGTGCGGCATGCAAAATCAGCATACGCTATGAGCGCTGGCACATAATCGGGCCATGTGTCAACAGCGTGAGTGAGCAAGCGCGCACATTCGTTGTCATTTCCATTCGCCTCCGCAAAAAGCGCACTGTCAACATAGAGCGCAGGAAGCAGCTCCTGCACTGTTTTATCCGATATATTGAATCCGGCAGTATTTTCTTCAAGACGCGCAAGCAATTCATGTCGCACGCGTTCTGCCGCTTCAGTCTCTGAAAGCGCCACATACGAATCTGAAAGCAACGATGCGATTTCTATCAACGACACGAGATGACGCGAGCGCACAGATGAAACAGGATACAGCTCGCGCGCTTTTTCTGCATATGCCGCCGCCGCGCTGAACTGACGTGCGTCAAACATGACGAGCGACCAAAAATACGCGTCTTCAGGCTCCCAACATGCAACGGGCTGCAACAGCGCGGCGCGTTCGTAGTCACCATCTTTTACGCAGATGAGCGCGCAATTGCGAAGCCAATACGAATCGTGCGAGCCAACATACGCATCATAAAAAATCTGAAAATGCGCTTCATTCAAAAGCGAAGTAGCTCCACTTAAATTGGTAAAGTACGCTTCCGCATACAGCGAACCAAATCGTGTGCCTTGCAAACAGTCGGCAATCTTCAATGCGTCCGCATTTCTTCCCGAACGCAGGAGAAACTGCGCGTACACGGCAGACATTTCTGGGTTTTTCGGATTTTTTTTGAGCCCGTTTTTGAGCACATCTTCCGCGCGCTTTGCCTCACCAAGTTGCACGTATCGACGATATATCCCAATGCGCGACCATGAGTCGTATGCATATTTTTCAGCTTTTTTTAATTCTGAAACAGCATCGCTTGCAAAACCGTGTTCTATGAGCGCGTCAACATCATCAAGCATTCCAGTAAACGATGAGCGCGAAACATGCATTTTGCACGATGCAAAAACAGCAATCAGCAAAATTGCATGCAAAAAGACGAAGCGCATTGACATACAACTATCACGTTTCATGCAACATCGCCTTGCGTATGCTGTCGAGCATCGCGTTAATAAATTTAAACGAGTCGTCGTCTCCGTATTCTTTTGCAATACGCACAGCTTCGTCAATCGTTACAGAAGCGGGTATCTCTTTTTGATACAGCAGCGAATACACACTCATGCGCAAAATTGCAAGCGACACTTTATTTACACGATCAAAATTCCAATTTGCCGCAAGATGCGCATCTATTGCCGCATCTATTTCCGCACAGTGTTCGAGCGCGCCAGCAACAAGCAGCCGTGCAAAAACATATTCCTCGCGCTCTGCATGTTCAGCTTTAACGCCGTCTTTGCCAACCCACAAAAACGGCAGCAAATCTTCAACAGGAGCGCCGCCTACATCATGCGCATATAATGTTTGAAATGCGAGCACCCTGCCCTTTCTGCGCGACACAAATCAATCTCCGTTACCAACTCAAAAACTTGTCTAAATCTGTGCCTGTTTTTTTGCGTTCGACATTGCCGTTCGTATCAAGCGACTTTGAAATTTCATCGGCAGCTTTTTGCAAGTATTCCATCTGCTTTTGCTGACCAAGATTTTGACGTATGTAGTCGTATACAGTTACCGTCGTACCAGGCTGCACAACATCACTGATCGCAAGCATTTTTGCATCGTACTTTTCAATGATTGAATAGAACTGACAATTCGTCTCGTTGTCCTGCACTTCTGAAATAAACCCTTTTTCCCTTTTGAATAAATCTATGAGAATGGAAAACGGAACGCCAAGCTCTATTGCGCCGCTTTCGGTTTTGTTTACAAGCAACTCGCCTGCGCGGAAATTGGAATTATCTGCCCGAGACTGCACAATGAGCTGCTCACGTGTGCTCTTTTTATTTTTATAAGCGGCAAGCAAATCGGCAGCTTTCGTTTTTGCCGCTGCCGCATTTGAATCTTTTGGCACATACACAAGGAAGAGCAGCAGCATATCGCTCCACACAAAATTTGCTTTGTGCATTTCGTAGAATGAGCGGATTTCACTGTCTGTAGGTGCAATGCTCTGCAACTCGCTCTGCCGTTGCGACACAATATACTGTTGCGCAGTGAGCTGCGATTTGAGGTAATCTTTATATTCCGCAACAGACATGCCTGCCTGTTGCTTCATAAATTCATCAAGCGACATCTTCGTTTGCTGGCGCACAATCGTGTTGAGTTCTTGCTCCGTCACTTGTTTGCCCACCATTTGTGACATTGATTGGAGGAAATATTGATTTATGTCGCTGTCAGGAATAACGATGCCTGATTTTTGCGCCGCTTGATTGACGAGTTTTTCATAGATGAGCGCATCAAGCGTCTGCTTACGTTCATCTATTGAAAGAACTTTGCCCGCTTGCTTTTCATACACGCCAACGCGCGTTTTAAGTTGGCGCACAGTGATAGATTCGCTCTTGTTCAATTTAACAACTGCAAGCACTTGCAAATCTGATTGTGCAAAAATCGCAGCAGCAGCAAACATCATCATGCTGACAAATGTACAACGTTTCATTTCCATAAAAATCATCCTTGTTATACTTTATAACAAATTTTACGTTTTTGCGTTACAAGACGCTTACAAACCACGTCCTGCTTTCCGTCATATTTCACGCTTCAAGCGGAAGTCCACCAGAAATTTCTGCGCGGATTCTTCGCACACCCGCCGATGAAGACTGCTCTTTCGTAATCTTAAAAGCACCTATTTGCGCCGTGTGCTGTACATGCGGACCTGCGCACACTTCCCTGCTGTAGTCGCCTATTGAATACACTTTGACGCGCTCGCCGTATTTGTCGGTAAAAAGCGCGCGTGCACCAAGCTGCTTTGCCTCTTCTACTGTCATCTCTTTCATGGAAACAGGCAAATCGCGCGCAATCTGCTCATTTACAATGTCTTCCACTTTTTTGATTTCGTCTTTTGTCATGGCGCGTGAAAATGAAAAATCAAAACGCAAGCGCTCAGGTGTAATATTCGAGCCCTTTTGTGCTACTTCCGGCCCCAGCACATCTGCGAGCGCTTGGTGCAATAAATGCGTTGCCGTGTGATATTTCGTAGAAATTTCTGAGTGGTCGCCAAGTCCGCTTTTAAACGCGCCTGCGCTCAAACTCCGCGACTCCTCCTGATGCTTTTTCTCTTCCGCTGCAAAGCCTGCAACATCGACTGTCATGCCGTGTTCGCTCGCAAGCTCTTCGGCAAGCTCAATCGGAAAACCGAATGTGTCGTACAATCTAAAAGCGACTCGACCGGGAATCACTTTTTGCGGATTTTTTAGCAAGTTGGGAAGCAGTTTTGCAAATTCTGCTTCGCCTTTTTTGAGCGTGTCAAGAAATTTATTTTCTTCTGCGGTGAGCTGCTCTTGCACGAACGATTTTTTTCCCACAAATTCAGGATACGCGGCACAATACTCGTCAATGATGACATCGGCAGGTTTTGCAAGGAATGCGCCTTCAATGCCTATTTTGCGCCCATGCCTGACTGCCCGCCTGATAATGCGCCGCAAAATGTAACCAGCGCCTACATTGCTCGGCGTTACCGCTTTTTCATCACCGAGAATAAACACTGCCGTGCGCACGTGGTCTGCAATTATGCGGATAGAACTGTCAACGCTTTCATCATCACCGTATTTCTTTCCTGCAAGCGATTCAATAGCGCTGATGATAGGAACAAACACATCTGTTTCGTACACTGACTTCATGCCGCCAAGCATTGCTATCGTGCGCTCAACACCCATGCCCGTGTCTACGCATTTTCGTGAAAGCGGCACAAACGTACCGTCAGCAGTTTTGTTGTACTGCATGAACACGTTGTTCCAGATTTCTACGTATTTCCCGCATGAACAGCCGGGTTTGCAGTTGCTGCCGCACGCGGGTTTTCCCGTGTCGTAAAAAATTTCTGTGTCAGGACCGCACGGACCTGTAAGCCCTGCTGGCCCCCACCAGTTGTCGCTTCGCGGCAAGTAGTAGATGCGCTCTTTTGGAATGCCGTGACTTTGCCAAAAACGTGCAGCCTCTTCATCGCGCGGAATGCCTTCTTCGCCTTCAAACACAGTAACGGAAAGCTTTTCCGGTGCAATCGAAAGCCACTCTTTGCCGGTGAGGAACTCGTAGCTCCAGGCAATCGATTCTTTTTTAAAGTAGTCGCCGAGCGACCAGTTGCCGAGCATTTCAAAAAATGTAAGATGGGCAGCATCGCCGACAGATTCAATGTCGCCAGTGCGCACACATTTTTGGTAATCGACAAGGCGCGTGCCTGCAGGATGCTCTTGCCCCGAAAGATACGGAACAAGCGGCTGCATTCCCGCAGTCGTAAAAAGCACCGTAGGGTCATTGTCTGGAATGAGCGACTGCCCGCTTATTTCCGCATGCCCTTTGCTTTTAAAAAACGCGATAAATTTTGAACGAAGTTCATCTGCCGTCATATTTTTTTATATTATATATTCACTGCCGTAATGTCAATCGCTTTCGCGCGTAAGTGTGAGCGCCCGTCCCTCCGCAGCATACACAGCATCTGGCGAAAGGCGCACTGGCTCTAGATACAGCGTATTGTAGTCAATTTGCACTTCTGCGGGGTGGCGGCTCGTTGCAGGAACAGTCACAGTGTTAAAACTCATTTGATACACTTCTGACAGTATTGCACTGCGCGACGACGAGCGAAATTGAATGATTGCGCTGTTCCCAACAACACCTGTCAAAAATGTACCGCTGTCATACATGGCATTGCTTGAAAGCGTATACGAAGAGTCTGAAAACGTCATGCGAAATCCGTTATCTGTCATCCATGCAGGACCGTTTACAAGCTGCGCAACATAATCACTGTGTACAGAACGCGTCTGCTCTCCAGAATACGCGCTTTGCACCGTCATCTTGCGGTAGCGTCCGTCCCATAAATTGCTCTCTTTAATAATCATGCGGACATCGTCTATGACGCGGAGATTTACTTCGTCAATGCCGAGCAGCGAGATGTCGCACCGTCGCTGCATGTTTGTAATTGATTCATTTGTCGTGGAAATATATATGCCGCTCCTTCGCAGATTGCTATCTTCCCATGAATAGACTTCTTCAGTGTCATTGTACAAAAAAATCACTTCTTTCTGCGTATAGTCAAAAAATATATATCGTATGCCATCTTGAGTATTCGCTGTTTTATACCACAAACCATGTAAAAAACCTGCAAATGTGTCAACTGTTCCATCTTGGATGCGTGCAAGTTCCTGAGCCGCTATCCTGCTTCCTGTTACACGAATTTGCCGCGTCTCAACATACTGCTGTTCTGTTTCATTCCATCGATATTCTGTCTGGATTTGGCTAAGGCTTGCATTTTCTCCGCCGCTCTCATCTTGTGCAGAACTGTACACCCACACAGGAAAACTCGCACCTCGTGTCTGCGACAGTTCATACGAAAGCGAGCGGTCATCCTGTTGAATAAAGATTGTGCCATCAGATTCAAATTCGCCTATTTTAACAAGCTCGAAATTTGCAGAAACACGACGTATCGTGTAAATTGCCATGACACTTGTTCCATCGTCTTTTACTCCTTGATACACTAAATCGTTGCGATGCTCTCCGGTCATGTCAATGCCAGTAAACGAAAAAGTGCGCACACGCGAAATGCCTGTCGTAATCTCTGCGACGCGCACATATGTGTTGCTGTCCGGCTCATACATGCCTACCACAATTACTAGATGCGGTACATTTTCTCGGCGCACCGCAATTACTTGGTCTTCAAACCTGTCGCTGTTCATGTCGATTGACAACACGCTTATAAGCGTCTCTGACGGCGCAAGCGAAATGAACGATGTCAATGTTTCGCCGCTCGCCTCCACTCCGTCAGAAACAGATTGATTTCCTGTGTCGCTCCCGCTTGTAGGCGTTACAACGCGCGCACGTGGCAGAACATGCTGCCCATTTGCTTTACTAAAAAGACGAACAACAAGAAAAACTACAATTACAGCAGCCACAACAATAAAAACAATTGGAATAATTTTATTAATTTTCCTTGTGGCAGCCCCGCGCTTTTGCAATTTTTTTTGATTTGATTTTTGGACACGTACTAAATTTATTGACATTTTCAATACACGCTCCGCAGTTCCGCTTTTGAGACGCTCCATACATCTCCATCTTTTTCAATCTCCATGACCGCATACCTGCCATCGAGCAGCGCGCCCGGATTGATAATCACAGAATTATTAATTTTATCGATTGCAGCAGCCTCGTGAATGTGGCCTGTAACCACGGCAAGCGGCGAAACAGTTTCTATAAACGAGCGCAATTGTTGAGAGCCTGCGTGAAGTTCTGCGTTTACGGCATCGCATTTTGTGTCTTTTGGCGGATTATGTGAAATGAGTATGAGATTCCGCCAATGGCCGTCTTCATCTGCTCCGTCTTTTGTGTGCGCGATGATTGAAAAATCTGAAAGCAACTCTTCTTCAGTGCGCTCGTTCGGCGTGCTCCCGGTAAACTTGCTCGCGCCGCCGCTTCCTGCAAAATACAACCCGTTGTGAAATACAAGCGTTTTTTCCACACTTATATCTTTTTCTTCAATCTCGGAAAGGAAAGCAGGCTCGTCGCAATTTCCGATTACTGCAAAAATCGTTTCATGCATTTTGCACAGCGCCTCAAGCGATGGCAGTCCTGTCTCCACATGATCAAACTGAGCAAAATCACCTGCAAACAAAACAGCGTCCGCCGCACTGAACTCGCTAGCGAGCTTTTCAAGCACAGGAATATTTCCGTGCAAATCAGAAATAACTAAAAATTTCATACACCTCCACAAAAAGTCACAAAGGAACTTCAGTTTCCAAGTGACTTTCCTCACATAGTTTCCATAATATTGCACAATGCAGCCATCTGATCCGGCGTGCCAATTGTAATGCGTATATACTCCTCTATGCCTTTTGTTGCAAAATGGCGCACAAGGATGCCATGCGCTTTTATCATTTCATACGCTGCTTTTCCTGCAACACCTTTTTTTCTTGCAAACACAAAGTTTGCCGACGACGGAACAACATCCCATCCGCGCATGCGCAAAAAAGCAGAAAATTTTTCACGCTCTGCACAAATCTTTTTTGCACAGCTGCAATAATACGCATCGTTTTCGCACGCGGCAACGCCTGCAACTTGCGCAATCGCATCAATCGGAAAATGATTGAGCGAATTTTTTACTGTCGTCACTGTTTTGATGATTTCTGGAGATGCCACAATATAACCGAGCCGCAACCCTGCGCCGGACATGCTCTTGCTGAATGTGCGCACGATTATTAAATTAGGAAATTCTTTGAGCAGCGCAATGCAGCTTTCGCCGCCAAAGTCAACATACGCTTCGTCCACAACAAACGCTTTGTCGCTGTTTGCATTTTGCAACATAGTGCGTACTTCATTTCGCAAAAGCGCGCGCCCCGTTGGCGCATTCGGATTTGCAAATATCATGCCGGAATGAGCGCTTTGGGCGCGCGCGGCCATCTCCTGCACGTTCAAGCGCAAATCGCCGTGCAGCGGCACCACATCAAGCGGAATGTTGTAAAAGCCTGCATACACAGGATAAAAACTGTACGTGAACTCGGGCAGCACGAGACGCACAGAAGAGTCGAAAAATGCGTAAAACAAAAACGAGAGCACCTCGTCGCTGCCGTTGCCACAGTAAATCATGTCAGGCGTTACTGCAAACGGAAGCGCATCTTGCTTGGACGGCGTGCACTGCGCACCGTTCCATTGAGCGCGAGAAAGCACCCCGCCAGTACGATTGAGCATGGCAGCAACGGCATTTCTAAGCAGTGTCGAATCTGGGTCAGGATACAAGCTGAGCTTTTGCGGATGCGCGCGTACAAAATCGCACACAGCAGAAACCACGCCGTTGCACGGACCATACGCGTTTTCGTTTGCATTGAGCTTAATATACAACTTGTCGCTCGGCTGCTCGCCAGGCACATACGGGTGCAGATTCTCCATGCGCGTCGAAATCATCATATGCCTATTTTAAACGTATAGCAAAAAGTACACAAGTAGCACTGCACAAGAAGTGCCGAAAATCAAACGGCAGGAGTTCAAAACAAGCAGATAATTTTGGATTCTGACTTTCAGTTCAAAGGCGCCCTTACAGAAAATTATCTGATTCAGCAGCTGCAAAGCCAGCTTGACATTTTTCCTCATTATTACTCTTCAGTGCAAAATTATGAAATTGATTTTCTTATGCAAAGTGATGATGAAATAATTCCTATTGAATGCAAGGCAGGAGGCAATGTCGCATCAGCCAGTTTTATGATTTATTTCTTTTTTTGTTGGGCGACTGCCGTGAGCGTGTCGCCGCTTACACGGCACCACACTCACGGCATCGGGTGCTTCGGTGTTGTCAGTATTTTGTCGCAACAGATAGTGCGACAAAATGTACCAGAGGACTGTTTTTGAAAAAACAGCCCTCTGCACCTACGCCCCCTGTCGCGTTTACACGAGGGCTCAGCTTTTGCTGAGCCCTCGCATGTGAGCCGCCTTAAGTGCGGAGCGAACAAGGCAGGCTTTTGCCCGCCTTGCATTCACCTTAACGACTGTCTTTGCCTATTTTTCAGTAAAGTAGCCGGGTGCAGATGTGCCGCCGTCTATGCG
>JAFSRD010000016.1 GCA_017446265.1 Treponema sp. | reverse complement strand
TGTGCGCCCCTCACTGCTCCGATTTTTTTTACGCGCGTGCGTTTCTTATGCTCGTGGTACGTCCGCGTGGCTCGCTCCGTGCGCTAACCCTGACGGTAAGCAAGTAGAGGCGAGAAGGTGTGCCTGACCTGCCTGACGGCAGGCAGGGTGCCTTTCGCTTTTTACTGTGGAGACGTGTTGCGGAATGAGCGGGCAAAAGCGTTGCCAGAAGGAACGGCGTTGGTCGTTTCGAACGCTATGTGCGCTTGCGTACTGCAAGGAATTTTTTTTACGCGGTGCTCACCGTAACATATTCTAAAACAGCGAACATCGTTAGATGTGAGCCAATCCGTGTGGCAAAAGACAAAAGATGTTTCGCTTACGCTCAACATGACTAGGGTACGAGCTTCAACATGGCAGGCGAAACGTGCTCAACTTGGCAGGTGGAGCACGTGAGAGCTGAAGCGTTTCGCTCACCGCACGACAAGCAAAAACGCTCCACAGCAATATGCCCTGCCCGCTCTGGTTGACACAGTATGGCGTATTGCAGAGCTTACAGTGCGTTTACCTCATCAAGCGTAAGCCCTGTCGCTTCTGCAATCTGTTCAAGCGGAAGACCCATTCTTTTTAAATTGGTAGCGGAATTGCGAAGTTTCTCTAACCCTTCAGCGAGACCTTGTGCGTGACCTTGTGCAAGGCCTTGTTCGTGACCTTGTGCAAGGCCTTGTTCCCGCCCTTCTATGATACCTTGTGCAATGCCTTGTGCAAGACCTTCTTCCAATCCTTCAGTTTTCCATTTGTCACGGAGATCCATTTCGTAGGGAGATATGAGTTGATAAAATTCTTTGGCTGCTTCGTGAAGTCTAGAAATCTCTACCATTTCGTTTATCCTCCTTGTGAGGTCGTTTGAAGGAGTCCCCTCTTGGATGAACTCTAAAAGCTGCTGGAGCCGTTTGTTGCCCGTATTTTTGAAAGCTGTTGTGTTAATGATGATTTTTTTAGTGCCGTCATTAAACTTAATTCCAGTATCATTATTGCACAAATTTTCAAAAAAGTAAACTGGAAGATTTTTCTTAAAGTAGTCAAACTTGCAAATGAAAATGATGTAGTTGTCGCGAAGGTTTTTATAATGGTCACCTTCTTGCAGATAGCTTAAATCCAGCATGGATTGATAAAATCGCATACGTTTTGGAAGCTCGTACTTGTTTACGACCTGCATTTCTATGTCGTATAATTTGCCGTCTTGTGTTTCAACAACAACATCAAGCCTGACGGCTTTTGTTCCTTTGATATGAGAGAGCGATTTTTGCGAGATGATGTTTTTTATGGGCGCAATGTTTTCTGCAAGAATTATTTCAAGCACCTCTTTGCAGATGTCAGTATCCTGCATGACATGGCAAAAAACAAAGTCGTTTGAAAAGTCATATTGTACAGACATATCATACCTCATTGTAAAAATCTTTCACACTATAATTCGCACAGAATGTGCAGGTTTCGGAAGTTTTTTTGAAAAAGAATTGAAAAAATGCGGTGCAGGGTTTTGACAAAACACACGTGGAACATTGGTAAACGAGCGCCCTACCTGCCGGCCGGCAGGCGAGAGGCGGGACTCGCAACGAGCCCGAAGGGCGAAGTTTCGAGCGCGGAGGATGAGCGTGAGCGAACTGCGGAAGGGCGGCTGTTCGAGTAGTTTGCTCAAAAAAAATGTCAGCGCGCCCTTTATCCAGACGTGCAGCTCGTACGCACTGCTGTTTTCTCATTAACGCAAGCGCTTAAAAATTGATTTCCGTGCGCCCTGTACGCCATGCCTTGTGATTGATTGCAAAAATAGGTATAATCATGTACGGGAGCCTCTACAAACAATCAAATTGGTTTTTTAGAGATGCCCATAAAACTATTGTAATTGAGGAAATATGAAAAAATTTATAGCGTGTGTTATTATTCTGCTCATCGCTTCAGGTGCGGTGTTTTTTTTCGGGTGGACACAGTTCAAAGTAGGCGCTGACTCGTGCGGCGTGCTTGTTTCAAAAACAGGCGGCGTTAACAGCGAGCCTGTTTTGCCGGGAAAATTTTCATGGCACTGGGAATGTCTTTTGCCGACTAACGCAACGCTTAAAATATTCAGCACAAAGCCACATGTCGTTTCAAAGACGGCAAGCGGCGATCTTCCGTCTGCAGACGTATACGGCAGCATGTTTGATGTTGCACCTAACTTTTCCTATCGTTTTGATTTTATGATGACGTGTCGTGTTGCGAGCGAAAACATCATAGAGCTTATACGCGACGGACTTGTTGCAGACGACGAAAGCCTTGACGCGTATATTGATTCATCGTGTGCTTCTCTTGCATCAAAAGCTGCGTCGCATATTTTAACAAAATCGTTTGAAGACAGTTCGTTTCGTTCAGAATCGCTTACGACTTCAGAACTGCTTTCGCTCGTGAATGCTGCAAAAGATTTTCCACATATTGATTTTACTCATTTTGCCGTAACAGCTTCGCGCATTCCTGACAGCATGCTGTATACGCGCGCGCGCGAACTCTTTCTTGAAGTGCACAAATTTGAAGTAAAAGAAAGTGAGCGCAACAAACGCATGAGCGAACTTTTGAATGAATTGCAGCAGCTTTCAAGCGGGACAGAAAGTTGAACGGGAGTAGCGGCAAACGTCTTTTCGGATTGCGTGGAGCCGCTTGCGCGCAGAATACAAAAGATGCTATAGCGGAAGCTGTTATCGACATGTGCGGAACGCTTTTTAAAATTAACAATTTAAGCGTGCGCGATATTGTTTCAATTCATTTCACTATGACAAGCGATTTAGACGCGCTCAATCCTGCAACTGCATTGCGTCAAAGCGAGCTTGCTGTTTCTTCGTGCGCGCTTTTTTGCAGTCAAGAAGTGCAGATTGTCAACATGCTTCCAAAAACAATCCGTGTGCTCGTTACAGCATACATGGACCACGATGCAACAGCGCGTCATGTATATGTACGCGGAGCAGAAACATTGCGCCCTGATATTGTTTAGAATATTTTGATTCGTGCGGAGGGTTCATGCCCCGAAGTGATTTAATGTGGCTTTTTTTCTGTTAGATTTAACGTGATTTAATGCGTACTCTTGCTATTTCTCATTCGTTAAAGTACAATAAAAAGCATGTCATATGCACCGATTGATATTGTGTTTTTATTGATTGTGCTTTTCTTTACCATTCTTGCCGCTTCTCGCGGGCTTATAAAAGAATTTTTCAGCAGGGCGGCGTTTATTGTGGGCATTGTTGCGGCAGTCATTTTTACACCGCGCTTTGAGCCGTTCGTGCAAAGCGGCGTGCACAACGCGTTGCTTGCAAAAATCATCTCATTTCTGTTGATTTTTGTGATTGCGTTTCTTGCGGTGAAGATACTGCAACATATTGTGGGCAAGGTATTTTCTGGCGAAATTATGAAAGGGCTTGATCGCTCGCTCGGCGTTATTTTTGGCATTGTAGAAGGTCTTGCTGTCGTTGCGCTCATCCTCATTATTATTGAAATGCAGCCGTGGTTTAAATTTGACGCGCTGCTTGAAAACAGCTTTTTCAGCAATCTGCTTAATCCTATCATTGCAGCGTCGAGCAAGAAGATTCAGGAGCTTCCTTCATAATGTATGAAAATATTATCAGCCAAGAAGTGTGTGCGTTGCTCGAAAACGACATACGCGGTGGGGCGCTGCCAGGCGCGCTCCTTTTTTCAGGTCCTGTCGCTTCAGGAAAACTTTCATGCGCATTGGAAAGCGCGCGCATCCTTTCCTGTACCGCTGACATTGCTGGAAACTGGAACTGCTCGTGCCCGCAGTGTCTCAAAAATAAATCGCTTGTAAGCCACAATGTGCTGCTTGCAGGTCCGCGCGACTGCACGCTTGAAATTGCAGCATCTCGTGCCGCTTTTGAAAAAGCATATGAAGCTCACGCGCCGAGCGAAAATGCAACGCGCTATCTTTTTTTGCGGAGCGTTAGAAAATTAACAATGCGTTTTTCTCCCGTGCTCTTGCAGGACGACGACAAATTGTCAAAAATTGCAGTCATTGTCTCAGAGATTGACGAGCTTATGGAGATTGTTGACTTCCCGCATGAGCTTCCAGAATGCAAAAAACTTTTTGAAACATGCGAAAAAATTGCGACACTCTGCCAAAAGCTTGAAGCGACTTTTTTATATGATTCAATCCCCATAAAGCATATCAGAAACATGTCGTCGTGGGCGCACATAAAATCATCGGAAGGGAAAAAAACAGTAATACTTGAAAATGCCGAGCGCATGAATGAAGGCGCGCGCAATGCGCTTTTAAAAATCCTTGAAGAGCCGCCTGAAGATGTTGTGTTCATCTTGACGACTGCGCAAAGGAGTGCTGTCATGCCCACAATTCTTTCGCGCGTGCGCACATACAATTTTCGGCAGCGTACAGGAGAAGAACAGCGCGACGTTGTGCGACGCATTTTCCGCAATGAGCAATATGACGGCTTCATAAGCGAATATATGGAAACGTTTTTGCCTGTGCAGCCAGATGTTCTGCGCGAAGCTGCTTCAAATTTTTTTAGCGACATAGCAAACGGAAAAATTCCTGATGTTGCGCATACAGTCATGCTGTGCGGAAAATTTGATGTGCGCCTTGAGCTGCGCATTTTCCTTGATGGCATAGCGCGTGCCCAGAAAAAACTGCTCGCGTCTGCTGCAGGAGTTGAAGCATCTGCGTTATGCATGGACGCCATCAGGCAATGCTGGAACGATGTGGCGATTTACAATCAGTCGCCGACTGGGGCGCTTGAAAACCTCACGAGAACGCTTTCTAAAATTAATAAACTGAATGGAGCTGTTTTCAGAGTGGCAGTATGAGCGAATATTTTAAACGAGTTAGGGAAAAGATTTCAAAGCTTTCGCACGAGCAACTCAGGGAATTGCTCGACAGCGTTTCAGACGAAAACGAGATATTTACTTCAATTTTCGAGTCGCTTTCTGCAGGATTATTAATCGTTGACAGAAGTTGGAAGCTGCTGCTTGCAAATAAAGCTGCCGAGCGATATTTGCCGCTGTCAATTCGCCTTGATGATGCAAAGTTTGAAACGGTGCCGCTTCCGCGCCTTGTTGACGACGAGCAGATTGCCGCTTTTCTTGGAGACTGTTTTGAAAACAACCGCCTGAATGTGTCTGACGAGTTTACGCTTGTGACGGCAGGCGGCTCAATGCGCTTTGTGGTGATTACTGTTTTGCCGCTCGTAAAAAAATATGAGATGGCAGGCGCGATAATCTCTGTGCGAGACATTACTGAAAAGCGCAATCAGGAAATCCTTTTGCGCCGCATGGAAAATCTTGCAGGTCTTACAAATCTTGCGGCGGGAATGGCGCACGAAATTAAAAATCCGCTCGGCGCAATTGGCATTCACGTGCAGCTCATTCAAAAGGCGGTAAAAAAATCACGCGACGAAAACGGCTTGCTCCCTGACAAAAAATTCATAGAAGACCATCTTGCCATCGTAAATGAGGAAATCGACAATCTTAATAAAAAAGTTATGGATTTTCTCATGGCAGTCCGCCCGGTGAATGCACAGCTTGCGCTCGTCGATGTGGGAAAAATTCTTTCAGACACTGCTTCGTTCATCGCGCCTGAGTTCCACAACAACGGCATTGACGTGCAGACAGACATTTCAAATGAGAACATGCGGCTGCTCATAGACGAAAAACTTTTCAGGGAAGTGCTCGTAAATATTGCGCAGAACAGCTTGTATGCCATTCAAGAAAAATTTCCTGAATGCAGCAGTGAACGGGCATGCGAAACATGCAAAGGCATCTTTGTCGTTGCAAGTTTTGTTAAAGATGATGCATATGTTATCACGATTTCTGACAACGGAATAGGCATGAGCGAAGACACTGCCGCTCACATTTTCGAGCCGTACTTTACAACAAAGGCGAACGGTACGGGACTCGGCATGACTATGGCGTATAAAATTATTAAAGAATTTTCTGGCGACATACGGGTAAAGTCGATGCGCGGCGAAGGCACAACTTTTACGATTACGCTTCCTGTTCCTCAGACAGATAAAAAACTTTTGCCAGACAATACCATCCAAACGGTAGATGATTTAAAAATACGCGATAACGAGGCGGTGCAAAAATGAAGTTTACGATTCTTGTGGTTGACGATGAAAAAAATATTCGTGAGGGACTCGGTACTGCGTTTGAACTTGAAGGCTACGAAGTGCGTCTTGCTTCAAGCGGCAAGGAAGGGCTCGACTTTATTGCAAAAGGCGACATAGATTTAGTTATTACCGATTTGCGCATGGACGGCATTTCTGGCGAAGAAGTGCTCCGCCACGTTACGTCTGAGATGCCAGGCATTCCTGTGATTGTGCTTACAGGGCATGGAAGCATTGATGCGGCAGTAGATGCGATGCGGCAAGGCGCGTACGATTTTTTGACAAAGCCCCTCAATCTCGACAGGCTTTCTATGATTGTCAAGCGCGCGCTTGCAAGCCGCGAACTTTCTCTTCAGCACAAGCAGCTCAAAGAAGAAGTTGCAGAAATTCACAAGTTCGACAACATGGTTGGCAAAAGCGGCGAAATGCAAAAAGTGTTCACGCTCATCAAAAAAGTTGCGCCCACAAAAGCATCTGTCTTAATCACGGGAGAAAGCGGCGTTGGAAAAGAACTTGTTGCCGATGCTATTCACAATCTTTCGCCGAGAAGCGGTCACGAAATGATAAAAGTGCACTGCGCCGCATTGAGCGAAACGCTGCTTGAAAGCGAGTTGTTCGGTCACGAAAAAGGTGCATATACGGGCGCCGATAAAATGCAAAAAGGAAGATTCGAGCTTGCGCATGAAAGCACGATTTTTCTTGATGAGATAGGTGAAATAAATCAAAGCGTTCAGATAAAACTTTTACGCGTGCTCCAAGACCACAGATTTGAACGAGTCGGCGGTGAAAAAACGATAGACGTTGACGTGCGCGTTATTGCGGCAACGAACAGAGACATGGAAAAAGAAGTGAAGGAAGGGCGGTTCCGCGAAGATTTGTATTATCGCCTCAACGTTGTACCTATTGAAGTGCCGCCGCTTCGCGAGCGGCGCGATGACATTCCACTTTTATTAAATTCATTTCTCAAAGAATATGCAGAAGAAAACAGCAAAGCTATACGCGGCATAGACGCACGCGCCCGCTCTGCGCTGTACAAGTACGACTGGCCTGGAAACATACGGCAGCTACGAAACGCAATTGAAAGCGCAGTTGTCATGTGCGGCGGCACGGAGATTACGCTCGACGATTTGCCGCCGTCAATAAGCGGCGTGAAAGATGCGGGAAGCATCGCAATACCTGTGGGCATTACGCTCGACGAAGCTGAAAAAGCGATTATCAGGGGAAACCTTGCTGCGAACAAAGGCAACAAGAGCAAAACTGCCGATGTGCTCGGCATAGGCAGAAAAACGCTTCACCGCAAACTTGAAGAATATGGCATGGAAGACGGCGAGTAGTTTTTGCGTGGCGATGTTTTTTTCGTTGCGTACTAGCGTGCATCTTGCATAAACGGCTATGCAACAACTTATTTTGAACGCCCTCGTCGCCACGCTGTTATTGCAGTGTAAGCGGCAATAACTTCTTCCGTTTTTTTGTGCGCGATATGTTGCACTGTTTCATTTTTGCTGTTGCTGTCTGGATGAAACAGTTTGAGTTTTTCTCGATACGCTCTGTGCAGTTCTTTTTCCGACGCGTTTGCAGCTATGCCGAGCACGGCATATGCTGCTGCAATGCGATTAGGCACAGCGACAAGTTTTTTTACGTTAGTTGAGGCGCGCACGATTTCGCCTTGCTGCTTTTTTTGCGAAAATGCGCGATAAAATTTGGCAGCGGCACTGTGTAAATTGGCGTTGTGCATGTCGGTAGTGCATTTTTTATCATCGTGAGCGGAAAACTCGTTTTCGTCATGTTGCAGAGCGTCTTTTTCAAGCGCATCGCTGAGCAACTTGCCGAGTTTGTCGTACATCGATTCCATTAAATTGTTAAATTACCGTGCCTGATGGGATGACTGAGCTTTTTGGTATGACGATGATGCCGTCCGCGCTGTAAAACGAACCGTGGTCACCGTCTTCATACGTGTTGCCGCTCACATTGATTGAGCAGTTGTCTCCAATGCGTGCATTTTTATCGATGATTGTCCGTGCAATGCGGCAGTTGCGTCCTATTCCAATATGCGGCCGCCCTTGCCTTGTGTTGTTTTTTTTTGCATTTTCGTTTTCATAAAAATCTGCGCCCATGACAATAACGCTGTTGAGATTGCAACCTGTCTCTATGATTGAACGTACGCCTATGATACAGTGATTGAGGCGGCTTTCGGTGATGATGCATCCCTCGGCGGTGATTGTGGAATTGATGTCCGCCCAATTGATTTTTGACGGCGGCAAATTCGGCGTATGCGTGTAGATAGGGTCATCTTCATCATAGATGTTGAAGCGCGGTACATTTTCTGTAAGATTGATGTTTGCATCGTAAAAACTTTTTATTGTACCAATGTCTTCCCAGTAGCCGTCAAAAATATATGAGTTGATTTTTTTTGTCTTGATTGCTGCGGGAATAATCTCTTTGCCAAAATCAGTCATGTCATTGTCAAGCATATCTTCCATGACAGGCGCGTTGAAAATGTAGATGCCCATAGATGCAAGGTATTCTTTTTCAGGCGGAAGTGAACCGCGCGATTCATTCGGAATCTTCCAGTCGTCGATGTTTAAATTATGTGCGGGTTTTTCCATAAATTCAATAATTCGATTTTCGCTGTCTATTTTCATGATGCCGAATCCCGTTGCCGCCTCTCTGCTCACTGCTGTTGTCGCTATGGTTACGTCTGCACCGCTTTGCATGTGCGAGTCCATGAATGCTTTCAAATTCATGCGATACAACTGATCGCCGGAAAGGATGATGTAGTGCGTGGGATTTTGCGGTTTGAAGTGCAGGAAATTTTTTCGCACTGCATCGGCGGTGCCCTCATACCAGCTTGAATGTTCCAGCGTCTGTTCGGCTGCAAGTATTTCTACAAAGCCGTGTGAAAATCTGTCGAAATTATATGAGTTTGCAATGTGCATGTGCAGCGAATATGAATTGAACTGCGTAAGAAGATAGATGCGTTTGTAACCTGAGTTGATACAGTTTGAAATGGGAATGTCCACAATGCGGAATTTTCCGCCGAACGGAACTGCTGGTTTTGACCGCACTTTTGTAAGCGGAAAAAGCCGAGTGCCTTTGCCTCCGCCAAGTATTATTGACAACACGCGCTTTTTTGTTCCAGTGTTCAGCATAAAATCCTCCTGTGTGCAATGAAATTTACAGAGTTAATTAATTATAAACTACGTTTGTAAATTTTGCAAATTTATTTGTGCGGAGAATTTAATAAGCCTGCGGTTCGTTTTGTAAGGAAATTATGAGACTTGCCGTTTACACGCAGCGCGCACACCTTTAAGAGTGACATACCTTGTTATCTGCGGCAAGGTATGTCACTCTTTTCTTTGCGCTGTTGCATCAGCATTTTGAGCAGTCACGCACAAGACATTGATTGACTGCCCGTACGTGCGTACGATAACGTTACTGAATGCGCACTGCTTCTACGTTCGGCGTGCGGCCATCGCTTGATGTAGGAATCGTTATTTCGCCGCTCCGTATTTTTGCAATCGTTGCAGGGTCATTGAACGAGGAAGGCAGACCCACGATTTTCCAGTTGTGGTCGCACGTTGGCGAGAGGTTTCCGTTAAGATTTTCCTGCGTATATTTTACGATTAAATCGCGCACCGTTGCTGACAAGGGCATTTCGTTGTAGCTGTCAAAATACACATCTTTTTGTGTTGCCCAGCCGTAGCTCATAAGCGTGCCGAAGCGGTAGTTGTTTACCGCCATCTTGTATGTAGCGTTCATGTCAATCGGCTTGCCTTTGATTGTAGCGTTTGTGATGCGCTGTCCGACAGGCTTGCTTATGTCAATTTCATAGTTTATTCCCGAAAGCATGTCGTAGTTGTATGCGCGGAAATTCGGGTCAAATGCAATCGTCACGTCTCCCTCTTTTGCTGTTTGGTAGTAGCCAACAGTCCACTCCATGTATGCAAGCAGATTTTTTCCAGTGATGTTTACGCCCATGAGCGTGTTGTCATATTTGTAGATGAACGCGACATCCTTGCGCTTGAAGTCGCCCGCCTTGAGCGTCTGGTCAAAGTTGAACAGCGCCGCAGTTGAAATGTCAGACTTTGCATAGTGCTGCTGCACTATGTTGATTAAATCCATGAGCGCAGTGTCTTCAATCTGCGCGCGTGGCATTGTCGTCACGTTGTCTTTTCCCGTGATGTAGTCGGTACCGTCTGGGATAAAGTTCGCAGTGATTTTTCCAACGACAGTATTTGCATTCTCCTTTGACGCATCGTCAACCCATTTGAACATGTCGAGCACGCGCTTTGAAGCAGCGATGTTGTTCGTTGGAATGTTTTGGGCTTCGACGTTTGCAACTTTCCATTTGCCGTTTTCTTTTTGCATGTTGAATGTGGCAAACGCTACGTGCGAGCCGTATTTTCCCGGTTCGAGCACCCATGTATCGTTCACCTTTTCGCAGTATGTTGCGTGCTCGTGCCCTGCAAAAATCACGTCGAGTTCAGGAACTGCTTCAGCAATCTGGAACGCGCCCGTCTTGCCTTCTTCTTCATATTCACCTTGTCGACTAATGTGTACGGCTGCAACGAGGATGTCGTATTTTCCTTGAATCTCTTTCACTGTTTCTTGCAGCGATTTGATGGGGTCGGTAAATGCGAGGTTTTGGAAGTGGTCCGGCGCGCTTGCTTCCCATGTGGAGACATGCGGTGCGGTGCTTCCGACAACTGCGACACGTATGCCGTCAATCGTGTAAATCTGGTAGGGGAGCACGTAAGATTTTCCGCTGTCCGCATATTTGATATTCGAGCACACGACGCGTCCGTCGAAGTTTGAAATATTGCGCTCAAGAAAGTCGAGGCCAAAGTTGAATTCATGATTGCCGGGCACCCAAACATCGTAACCGAGAAAGTTCATCGCTTGAATCATCGGATGCGTGTCCATGTCGAGGAAAATCTCCGCGCTGTTGTCCTGCATGTTGTCGCCAATGTCGATGAGCAGCGTGTTCGGGTACTGGCTTTGAATCTGCTGCACAACAGTATCTGTGAGCGCAAAGCCTGCATCGTTGTCAGGTGAGTCAACTGCGTATTCCCACGGATAGATGCGTCCGTGCATGTCTGATGTGGCTGCAACAGAGATGACGGCGCTGTTGCCTGTGGTGGCAGCGCCTTTGGAAAGCTCTCCGCTTTTTTCATACGAAAAATTTCGTACTGGTTGTGAGCCGCTTTTTTTTGCGCCCACGTCTTTTTTCCCGCCTGCAAAGACAAGTGCAACTGCACAGATTGCGAGCAGAATTGCCACAACTTTTTTTCCAGTGTATTTCATAAATCCTCCTATAAAAATTCCGCGCTGGCGGACGTGCAAGAATGCGCGGGCATCCTTGTACATATGTAGAATATCTCAACGCGCCGCTTGTACAAGCAAAGCGCGCTTGAATACGAGAACAGAAAAAATGGCAGTAAAAAAAATGCTTGCCACCATGCCGATTGAACTTGCAAGCGCTTGCAAAATGTTGATGACAATGAGCGGAATGTTGATGAACTGCATGTAGTCCATGTGATAGCCCCATATCATCATGGCAAGCGGCAGCGACGAGCCGCAAAACGCGAGTATGAGCGTGTTTGTCATTGTGCCGATGATGTCTTTGCCTACCGTGAGCACGCTTGCAAAAAAAACTTTTACGCTCATGGTGCTGTCAGCAATGTGCAGTTGCTCCGCGCTGCTTGCAATGGAAATTGCCACATCCATAGTCGCACCAAGACACGCTATCAAAATGGAGACGAACAACAGCGACGTGAGTTTGAAATTGCGGCTCTGCGCAAGATACAAAAGCGTTTCACCTTTTTCCATGTCTACACCTGACAGGTTCATGATTCTGCCAAACGTGAATGATAAAAATCCTGCGAGAAATATGCCGCAGAGTGTACCGCAGCCTGCGCAAAACGCTTTTTTGCTGAATCCCGCAACGAGGATAAAGCTTGCAATGCATGAGACGGCAAGTGAGAGCATTGCGACAAGAGCAGGATGCGGCGACCACATGCATGGCACCACAATGTACAGCAGCACTGTTCCGGTTAATGAGAGCGCGAGCAGGCTGCGCAATCCCTTGAATCGTCCTATTGCTGCTACGAGCAGTGCAAGGAGCGCAATGAGCAAATAGACATATGGCGTGCGGTTGTAGTTGTACAGCCACACGACAGGTTTTCCATCTTTGTCCATGCGGATTGCAAATACAGCGGCAAGCCCTTCGTATGCAACTGCACTCCTGAGTGCGCTCAACGTATTTGTGGAATCGAACTCCCTGCCTGCAAACTCGCCTTCGTTTATGCGCACGCGTATGCGTTGGTTTCCAACGTAGCGGCCATCGACAAATGCGTCTTCCTCAATGTTGTTTTCCAAGACAGCAATGACAGTGCCCAACACAAATTGCTGCGTAAATTGAGAGTGCTTGCGATACTTCTCTGTGATGCGTGGCGCAATGAGCACGATAAGCGCGATGAGCGCAAATGTTGCGGCAGTGGCGAGCAGTTCATTCCGAAGCGAGCATATGTGGCGGCGAAAAGCCATAGTGACAATTATATGATGCTTTGTTATAAAAAGCAAGATTTTTTTAACTGAAGCAACTTGCAAAATTACAGAATTTGTGTTCAGAAAACTGAAGTTTCCGTATGCATCCAAATTTGTCGCAGCCGCACTTATTGCGTGTGGAACAACCTTTTTTTTCTAAACACGTGTTTTTTCTGTGCCGATAATGATAGCGATGCATGTTTTGTAACGTGCAATTTTATCTACAGCATATAAGGAAGCGCTATGATACGCGGTTGGTACACAGGTGCAAGCGGCATGACCGCCCAGCAGAACAGGCTCGACGCAATTTCAAACAATCTTGCAAACGTAGACACGACAGGCTACAAGCGCGACATCACGGTGAGCAAAACGTTTTCAGAATTATTGTTGCGGCGCACAAATGCAGACGGCGTGTACGAAACGCCGTTTGGAAGCGCAGACGCAGCTCCCGTTATCGGCAAGCTTGGCTTTGGCATTGAAACAAACGAAAACTACACTGACTTTGAGCAGGGGTCGTTTAAAATCACGCACACAAAGACAGATTTCGCGCTTGGAGGAGAAGGCTTTTTCGCTGTGCAAACGCCTGCAGGTGAACGCTATACGCGCAACGGCAACTTTTTTATAGGCAAAGAGCGCATTCTTGAAACAAAAGACGGCTATCCTGTGCTGGGCGAAAAAGGATTTATTGTACTTGAAAACGATAAATTCACCGTACGCGAAGACGGCATCATCTATGATGAAGAAGGGAACGAAATAGACCGTCTGCGGCTTGTGCGCTTTGACAACGAGCGGTATCTCAAGAAAATGGGCGAAAGCCTGTATGTTGACACCGATATTTCTGGTCCTGCGTATATCGCCGAAGGAGACGAGCGTCCGCGCGTGCTGCAAGAGTACGTCGAATCGTCTAACGTGAATGTAGTCAACGAGATGGTGCAAATGATTGAAGTAAACCGAGCATATGAAGCGAATCAAAAGACGATTCAAAGCGAAGACGACATGATGGAAACACTGTGGACGCGCGTTGCGCTGTATCAGCGGTAATGCGCAAGACGAATGAGAGGAGCATATGGTACGTAGTTTGTGGACGGCAGCTACCGGCATGAACGGTCAGCAGACAAATATCGACGTGATTTCTCACAATCTTTCAAACGTGAACACGACAGGATTCAAGCAGCAGCGCGCTGAATTTGAAGATTTGATTTATCAAACTACAAAACTTGCGGGCACGCCTGCAACTGAAGACACGGTAACACCTGTTGGCGTGCAGCAGGGGCACGGCGTTAAAGTCGCGGCAACGCAACGCATTATGAATCAAGGCTCGTTACAGAACACGGGCGTTTCAACAGATGTTGCAATCGTGGGCGATGGATTTTTCCGCGTGCAAAAGTATGACGGCAGCTATGCGTATACGCGCGACGGCTCGTTTCAAGTTGATTCAACAGGTCAGCTTGTTACGTCTGACGGATTCCGCGTCATGCCTGAAATTATTTTGCCAGAAGGCTATGATGTGCAGACGCTCGTCATAAGCCACGACGGGCGCGTCGGTGTCAAGATAAACGGCGAGACAGAACCGACAGAAGTGGGGCAGATTGAGCTGTATCGTTTTCCGAACGAAGTGGGCTTGGAAGCAGACGGCGACAATCTTTTCAAAGTGTCTAATGCATCAGGCGCACCTATTGCAGCTCGTCCTGGATTTGAAGGCATGGGGAAACTTGAGCACAAGTTCTTGGAGATGAGCAATGTATCTGTTGTGAACGAGATGGTCGCTATGATTGTAGCACAGCGCGCATACGAGTTTAACAGCAAAGCAATTCAAACGTCAGACAACATGCTCGGCACGGCGGTGAGCTTGAAGCGGTAAGCGTTGCTTCATAACGCAATGATTTTCTGGAGAAACAAATGACGATTTCAAGCGTGAACAATGCATCTCTTTTAAATGGCAGCGAGACAATGCATAAAGCGCAACTTGCAGGCGAGCAAAATAAATTTGACAGTCTTGTGAATCGCATAAAAAATGATGCGTTTTACGGAGACGGCATCATATCATCAAGTCAGATTGTAAAAGACGGCAAACTAAACGGCGACGTTGCAACTGGTTTTGACGGTGCGTTCACAACCTTATCAGATGCTCATGCGTTACCGTTGGGAGCTGCCGCAAATCAAGCGCCTGTACACGGACAGAATCAAACGATAGACAAGACGAGCAAGCTCTATGAAAAGGCGCTTGAGCTTGAATCATATATTGTTAAAATTATGCTTTCATCAATGCGCAATACAATCACCAAATCATCGCTTTTGGGTGGCGACAGTTTTGCAACGAAGATGTACGAAGACATGATGTACGATGAGTACGCTGTCGCCCTCACAAAAAATGCAGGCTTTGGCTTAGCTGACCAGGTGTATTTGCAACTCAGCACACAGGCATAAAATTCTCTAACGTAAAAAATACCACCATATTGTTTCATGCCATGCAAAGTGATACACTGCTTTTATGCAAGTAACTTCTTTCCCAAACGATTTTTCGCATCTGCGTGTTCACTTTGTAGGCATAAAAGGCACCGGCATGGCAGCTCTTGTCGAGCTTTTGCATGCGCGCGGGGCACTTATCACTGGAAGCGATGTTGCAGAACGATTTTACACTGATGCAATCCTTGAAAAGCTGGGGATTTGCGCTCAGCCGTTTTCCGAGAATAATATTTCACGCGATATTGCGCTTGTCATCTATTCATCTGCGTATAATGTTGCGACAAATCCTGATTTGATTGCGGCAACAAAATTGAATCTTCCGTGCATGCTGTATACGGAGGCGCTTGGCGCGCTTTCACGCGAATCGTATAGTGCAGGCATTTGTGGTGTGCACGGCAAAACGAGTACGGCTGGTCTCACAGGATCTGTGCTTTCGCAACTTGATTTGCCTGTGCAAGTGCTCGCAGGTTCTGTCATCTCGTCGTTTGCTCATTCGTGCACGCTCACAACAGCGCAGTTTTGTAAAAAAAATAAGCTCAATTATTTTGTTGCAGAAACGTGCGAATATCAAAATCATTTTTTATCGTTCTTTCCACAAAAAATTGTTTTGACAAGCGTTGAAAGCGACCATCAAGATTTTTTTCCGACGTATGAATCTATTCAAAATGCGTTTATCAACTACATCTGCAAGCTGCCGCAAAATGGTGAGCTCATTTACTGTGCGGACGACAAAGGAGCAAAGGAAACCGCTCTGCTTGCAAAAAAGAAGCGAAAAGATATTGTGCTTATTCCTTACGGTGAGAAAGCTTCTGGCGGATATCGCGTGACATTTGGAGGCATCTCAAACGGTGCGCAGCATTTTACAGTAGATTCTCTTGGCGAGTTTTTGCTGCATGTTCCGGGACATCATGAAGTTCTTGATGCAGCCGCTGCCCTTGCGCTTTCATGCGAACTTCTAAAAGCAGATGGGAAGGACGTGCTTGCGTACACAGAAAAACTTAAAGACGGCATTGCGCTTTTTCGCGGCGGGAAGCGGCGGAGCGAAGTGATCGGGCGAAAAACAGTGAACGGAAATGATATTATTTTTATGGATGATTACGCGCATCACCCAACAGCAATAAAAACAACGCTTGCAGGCTATCGCGAGTTTTATCAAGGCAGAAAAATCATCGTTGATTTTATGTCGCACACGTACACGAGAACAGCAGCATTGCTCGAAGAATTTGCTTCGTCATTTGAAAGCGCGGACGAAGTAATCCTTCATAAAATCTATGCTTCCGCGCGCGAAAATGCAGCGGCGGCACGTGTTACAGGCGTTGCGCTTTTTGACGAGGTAAAGAAGCGGCACGACAATGTGCATTATTTTGAGGAATGGAACGAGGCAAAAGACTTTGTGCGTTCAGAGCTTGCATCTCCAAATGATTTTCCAAACGGCATGCTTTTTGTGACGATGGGCGCGGGCGACAACTGGCAGCTCGGCAAATCGGTGTATGAAGAAATTCGTGCATAACGTACTGCGCATACTTTACACGCGTTCGACAAGCAAAGTATACTATGCACTATGACAAGCATGACAGGCTATGCATACAGGGAAGTTGCACTTGAAGGTGCAGTTGTTTCCGTTGAAATAAAATCGGTGAACGCGCGTTTTTTAGATTTGACGGTGAACATGCCGCCGCATCTCAATCAACTTGAGCAAAAGTTTCGCGCGCTTGTCTGTCAAAAAGTGACGCGCGGCAAAGTTGATGTGTATGTGCGTGTAAAAGAAACATATGCGCAAGGAACTGTGCTTGCAGACGTGAACGCTGCCAGCGCATACAGCAGCGCTATTGCAGAGATTGCGCGCTCTCTCGGAAAGGACTGCGATGTGCCGCTTTCACTCATTGTTGCGCAGCCTGGTGTGCTTGTGGCAGAGCGCGCATGCAACATTGAAAAATATTGGAACATGATTTTGCCGCCGTTTTCAGATGCGCTCGACTCATTTTGTTCTGACCGCGCGAGAGAAGGCGTACATTTGCAGCGAGACTTGGTTGCAAAATTGGAGCAGCTTGACGAATGCGCGTCATTTTTTAAATCGTGGCAGCCGAAGATGGAAGCCTTTTTTAAAGAGCAACTTGTGCAGAAGTTCACGGAACTTGTCGGCTCTCATGTTGATGAAAACCGCATTATGACTGAGACTGCGGCAATGCTCGTAAAGTATACAATCAATGAAGAAATCGTGCGTCTGCAAAGCCATCTCGCTTCTCTCCGCGCGGAAATGCACAATGCAGCTCCTGGTAAAAAGATTGATTTTTTATGTCAGGAAATAAACCGCGAGATAAATACAATAGGCAGCAAAAATCAGTTTGCAGAAGTTGGAACTGTTGTCATCATTGCAAAAGATGCGCTTGAAAATATTCGCGAACAGGCACGGAATGTGGAATAGGGAACAGTTGATGAGGAATAACTATGGCACAGTATAAAGTCAAAGATGGCAGAGAACTGCGCGTTGCCATTTCGGGAAAGTCTGGCTGCGGTAACACGACAGTGAGCACGTTGCTCGCTCGATCGCTTGGCATTGCGCTTATCAATTATACATTTCGCCAGCTTGCAGAAGAGCGTGGCTTGACGCTTTTTCAAGTCATTGAAAACGCAAAAATAGACGACAGCTATGACAAATATGTTGACTCACATCAAGTGGAGCTTGCACAAAAAGAGTCGTGCGTGCTCGGCTCGCGTCTTGCCATTTGGATGCTTAAAGAAGCAGACGTAAAAATCTATCTGTATGCGAGCAGCCAAATCCGTGCAGAGCGCATTCACAAGCGAGAAGGCGGCAACTTGCAGGAGATTATTGATTTTACTGCGATGCGCGACAGCGAGGACACAAGGCGCTACAAGCAGTTTTACGGCATAGACAATAACGCATATGAAGACGTTGCAGACATCATCATAGACACTGCGCTCTATGCGCCTGACAAAATTGTAGCAAACATTCTTTCAGAACTTGAAGCGCGCGGTTTTATCGAAAAAGTATGATGCTTACGCAAATACAAATTGATGATTTTCGCTCTGTGATTTTAGAAAACTATAACTTGCATGGAAGAGATTTTCCATGGCGCAACACGAGCGATGCATACAAAATCCTCGTTTCAGAGATGATGCTTCAGCAAACGCAGACTGCCCGCGTGCTTCCAAAATATGAGCAGTGGCTCAACGTGTTTCCAAATGCGAGAGCGCTTGCAGATGCTCCGCTTTCACTCGTGTTTTCATTGTGGAGCGGGCTTGGTTACAACAGGCGCGCAAAATATTTGCAAGATGCGTGTAAAGTTGTTTGCACTGAATACGGTGAAGCGTTTCCGACTTGCCGCGAAGAGCTGCAAAAACTTCCGGGAATAGGACCGTATACAGCTGGTGCTGTTTCGACATTTGCATTCAACAATGCGGAAGTTTTTATTGAAACAAACATACGCTCCGTGTTTATCTTTTTCTTTTTTAACAACACGATAGAAAAAATTAATGATGCAAAAATCATGCCGCTTGTCGCGCAAACGCTTGAACGAGAAAATCCGCGCGTGTGGTATTATGCGCTCATGGACTATGGAGCAGAGCTTAAAAAGCGCGTAAAAAATCCCTCGAGAAAAAGCACGCACTATATGCGACAGTCGAAGTTTTCAGGCTCACTCAGACAAGCACGCGGAGCGATTATGCGGCAGCTTGCCAAAAAGGGCGGTGCGACGCTTTTGCAAATTGCTCATGACGAGCGCATTGACTTGTGCCGTTTGGAAAAAGCAGCGCGCGCGCTCACTTCTGAATTGTTTATATGCGAAAAAGCAGGCGTGTACACAGTGCGTGAATGAGTACGAAATAAGCAAAAAAGATGCTATTTTTTTAAGAAACATATGTTAATTGATTTTGATAAAAATAATTATTTTTTATCGTGTTCAGAATTATAAATGAGAACACGGATGCTCCTAATGACAATGCTCCTGTTTTGAAAGATCATAATGACGAAGCAGAGGACTAGGGGTGGCAGGCTTTTCAAAGTGGGATTTATTTTAAATTAAATTAGTATGCTTGCTATGGTTTGTGGACTTCCATCCGTTTCTCTTGCGTTCGATGCATCTGCACTTCTATGTGATGCAACAGCTACTGGTTTATATTTCTATGCAGGAAAAAAAGAAAAGGCAGGTTTCGCCTTTATGGTGCCGTCTAGTAAGTTCGTATAGTGCAGGTGCCGAACTAAATTCGGCACAACGATTCTTTTTGGACAGCCCCTATAAAGTGCCTGGTATCG
>JAFSRD010000004.1 GCA_017446265.1 Treponema sp. | reverse complement strand
TTTATACCTCTTTCATGTGAAATATAATTTCTGCGTATGCACCCTTATCTCGTTCAGTGCGGTTGAGTACAGGGCGTTTAAATGTATTGACAATCTTCATTCCTGATTTTTCGGCAATGCTTATGTATTCGCTATTGTTGTGCTCCTTACCGTTAAACTCGTGATTGTAAAGTGGTTCTGCAAAAAGTTCATTTTGTAATGCCTGTGTCGTTTTCATTTTTGTTCCTATTACTCCACTTTGATTATATCAAATTTTTGAAAAATTTTCATATCCGTATGATTGGTGAGCAGCGCACGGCGAAGTTTTGTTAAAAAAATTAGTATGTGGCGGCAGTAGACAACTGTCATGTGTGTGGTGTGGCAGGTGGTTGCAGCGTTGCCAAAAAATTAAGCAAGTGCTGTGCAAAGTCGCCGTTTGTGACAAGCGATGCGGCAAACGATTTAAATGATGTGCGCATTGTTTCTGCATTTTCTAAAAACTGCAAAAGAAGCGAGGCGAGTTCATCATTAGACACGGTAATGCAGTTTGCATCGGTTTTGCCCCGCGCAGATGCGTCAGCAGTGCTGCTTGTGTTGAATGCAAGCCATACAGATTCAAGCAGTGTAAAGTCTGCTTTGGCAAAAAACGGCTGCATTGTTTTGAGGAGCGCGCGCACCTTTACTTTTTGATAATCACTTTCCTGTCTGTATGCGTGCCACACAAACGGAATGCCAGAAAGGCATGCGCGCGAAAGCGAATCTTCGCCACGTACAAAAAGCATATCCATAGAAAAAAGAAATGCGTCCCATTCGCGCTGTGGCAGAAACGGCAGCGGTGTGAGCGCAAATCGCTTGCCGTCGGCATGCCACGCGTGTGCAAATGATTGCTGGATGCTTCCTGCCGCCACATACGTGCGGATTGCATGGCGACACGGTTGTTGCGCGTTCGGTGTGATTGAATGCGTGCAATCGTATGGAGTTGTCGGTGGTGCGCAATCGCGTTGCGTGCATGATGAGGGCAGAGTACAGTTGCGTTGCGTGCAAAATGCCTCCTGCAATTTTTCAAACTGAGAAAATGCGCAAACGAGCGGCATAAAGTCGCGTTCATAGGTAAAGACAAGCACGGAGAATTCACGTGCGCTGGTTGGTGCAGCAGCTGTCGTGTTGACAGAAATGTGAGTTGAGCACACGTCGGCAACAATGCGTGGCACAGATGTGTTGTGTGGTTCGCTTTCTGACATATGTGGCACGAGCACGCTTTCTGGTACATGAGTAACGGCGGACGCAGTGCGTTCATTCATTACGCTGTCGAGGAGCAAACCGCCCGTGTTTGCGGTAAAGCCGGGCATAAAGTTCACTTTTTGTACGCGCGCGCTTCTCGTAAGTGAGGCAAGTTTGTGGAATTCTTCTGCGTATGATTCAGCGGTAAGGTAGTCTATATTCACCACATGCACAACATCGGGGAATCTTTTTTCAAACAAAAGTGTTTCAAGCCAAGTCGGATAGCCGCATTGGAAGCACTGAAGAATTGTGCACGGCTGCCGTGCTGAAAACGCGGCGGCGCATACGTCTGCGTTGTTCCAATCGTATATGAGCCAGTTGTTGTACTGCTGCACGGGAGCACGCTCGTCAATGTCTGACGCAAGGAGCGAAAACGCATGCAAATCATCCGTGATTATGCGGATGAACGAGTGTGGCTGCATGCGTGAAAGCGAGCGAGCAAGCCTGTACGCAAAACCTATGTCGCCGTAATTATCTACAACGCGGCAGAGAATCGTAATGTCGTTGGAATAATCCATCGCTTTAACAAAAGTGACATGTTTGTTGCACTGTCACGCTCGTACTGTGCACTTACACATGCGCTGCCATATACGTTGCTATTGCTTCCATGCCGCCTTTGTTTGGATGTAATCCGTCGAAAAGCAGCCCTGCAACAGAGATTTCAGACAAATCAAATACATGTATTGCTCTGTCCGTTCTCTGTGCTTCCCTGACAATAGTACGTATTGTATCTTGCAGTTGCACTTGTGTCCACCCTGCGTTATTCTTTTCTTCTGCTTCCCAGTCAAGTCTGGAGAGCGGTACACAAAAATATAAGACAGCTTCCGGAAGTGCATCGCGCAATTTCCTGATAAGCGTTTTGTATGCATCTTTAAAAACGGAAAGGGGAACGGCGCCTGATTCACGTTGACCGAAATCATTTGTACCTCCGAATATAATGACTTCGTCTCCTTTAAGCCGTGCAATCCGTCTGTCGGAGATAAATGCAGACCATACAGGGCGCGTTCCTGTTTCAGAAACTCTGCTTCCGCTGTATGCATCGGAACAGAGTAATTTTCTTCCTGTTTTTTTTGCAAAAAGTGTCTGCCACATATCGTCATAGCTTTTAATGTCGGCATCTTCATGCGGATAGCATGTTTCATACTCTTCGGGAACAGTTCCTGCAAAAGAAGAAATTGAGTCGCCCATAACAGAAAACGTAATCATAGCGCATCACCTTACATTAACAATTATTAAACCTGTTCGGAAACCTCAGTTTAAGAACAGGTTGCTTTCAAATGCGATGTTTTAACTCGTGATATTTTAACGCGTTAAAACTCGTACAAGGCCTATTATCTTCCTGCTGTGTTAAATTTAAAGAAAAGCACATCGCCATCCTGTACAACGTATTCTTTGCCTTCAATGCGATATTTGCCTGCTTCTTTTATTTTTGTTTCTGTTCCGTACCGACGAAGGTCGTCAATTGAATACGCTTCCGCTTTTATAAAGCCCTTCTCAAAATCTGTATGGATAACGCCGGCAGCTTTTGGAGCTGTATCACCTGCATGAATTGTCCAGGCGCGGCACTCGTCTTCGCCACCGGTAAAAAATGTACGCAACCCCATGAGCCTGTATGCAGTGTGTGCAACATTTGCAAGTCCCGACTCTTTGAGTCCCACAGCTTCCATAAACTCTTTGCGCTCATCCTCGTCTTTTATTTCTGCCAAGTCACTTTCAAACTTCCCGCAGATTGCTGCTACATCTGATTTTTCTTCCTGTGCGATTTTTTTTACCGCTTCGACATATTCATTTGTGCCGCTTGCAATAGTTTTTTCATCAACATTGCACACGTAAAATGTTGGTTTCATGGTGAGCAAAAACATGTCGTACACGGCAAGCTTTTCTTCTGCTGTCAAATCTGCTTGGCGTGCACATTTTCCCGCTTCAAGCAACGGCTTTATTTTTGCAACAGCGCTTGTCCAGGATGCCCATTTTTTTTCTTCTTCCTTTCCAAGCTGGCGGCTCATCTTTGTGACTTTTTCCTGACGCTTTGCAATCGTGTCCAAATCGGCAACAGCAAGCTCCATGTTTATTGTCTCAATGTCTGCTTTTGGATCAATTGGTACGGCACTGCTCGCGTTTTCTCGCACATGCATAATATTTTCGTTTTCAAAACAGCGTACTACATGTGCAATGCATGTAACTTCGCGAATGTTTGCAAGAAATTTGTTGCCGAGTCCTTCACCTTGTGCCGCACCTTTTATTAAACCTGCTATGTCAACAAACTTCACTGACGTGGGCGTAGTTTTTTTAGGTTCAAACACGCTTGCAAGAAATGAAAGCCGTTCATCGGGTAAATCGACAATGCCTACATTAGGCTCAATCGTGCAGAACGGAAAATTTTCCGCGTTTGCAGGCGCAGCAGTGAGCGCAGTGAATATGGTTGATTTTCCTACATTTGGGAGACCTACGATTCCACAGTCTAACGACATATATCACCTTGCATGTAATACTAATGATTAATTCTCTCGATTATATTGATTCCGACAACGGAGAGATAACAACATTGTTTTTTCCTTGCGCTTTTGCTTTATGCAGCGCTTTTTTTGCATCGTCAAGAAATTCTGCAGCAGACATGCCGCTGAAATATCGCGCAATTCCTACGCTTGCAGTAAAACTTGGTGTTTCGCCGCTAAAAGTAAAATGAGTTGCGGAAAAAGAAGAACAGAGGATATGCGCCATATCTTTTACAGCATCAAGTGATTGATTTGTAAATAAGACTGCAAATGTATTTCCGCTATATCTGAAAATATTTCTGTTGTCATTGACTGCATATTTTAAAAGCTCTGAAAACGATTTTAAAATGTCGTTCCCGTTTTCCTTGCCGTATACGGCGTTGGCATTCCTCATGTCATCAATTTTAGCAAGCATTAATATGAGCGGGTTGCTCACTTCTTTGTTCGCTCCAATGTTGTCTGAAAGCATTTCATTGAATGTGGTACGCGTATATAAATTAGTAAGCGAGTCAACACGAATTGCTGTAAGTGTTTCGCTGCGTTCGCGGTACCTGCCGTATGAATATTCTGTTTGATGCTGCACAAATGTGAGAACGAGTTTTGCAAAGCTACGCAAGATGAAAAATATTAGAAACGAACTGACAGCTGTTCCTGAAATGAGCGAAAGATTGCCGTTTGTTTCAAACAGTCCCCATGTAATGAGCGACACGACCAATATGCAGAACACGAAAAAAGAAATTTTGTTGAATAATGCAACATCAAGGAAAATGACTGATACAAAAATCACAAACATGGGAAGCATTAAAAATATTTGATAGTAGTTGTGGAATAACGAAACAACGCCAGTAATTGTAAGCAGACAGAAATTTATTGCGTAATTTTTTCTCCGCTGCGAAACAGATTGCTTGCGTACGATAACGGTGCACAAGGTAACGCTTGTAAGACTTATGCATGACGGCAGAACGACGCGCTGCAAGCAGTACATGAGCAACGGCTGCTTTATCGTGTTTCCTACGAATATATATACAGGAATGAGCATTAGTTCGACAAGCAACAACGTGCCAGAAGCTGCCCAACATACATGCAGCATTTTTTTTTGCCATGTTGCGTAGTACTTCCGTTTGTAGTCGTCATATTCAAGAATATTCGTCTCCATGAATTTTATTATACATTATTTGCTGGCAATGTGCAATCTGTCTGTCTGTCTGTCGCATTTCAATTGGATTGACATAAAGAAATGCGATGTATTGCATTTCAATTGGATTGATATGAAGAAATGCGATGTATTGTGCAGCATCACATTTTTTGATATTATTTTTTTTATGATTTATTACCTTGGCGGAATGCTCCAGCAGTTTTTTGGTCCTGCGCGGCTTTTACAGTCGTATACCGTACTCATTACGCTTGCGTTATATACTGGTTTTATCACTTCAATACGATTGCTGCCGCATTTTTATGAAAAACTTCCTCATGACCGTGGACGCGAATTTACGATTGCAGCAGAAGCGTCAAAAGGTAAGCCTACAGGGGCAGGTTTTGTGTTCATCACGATTTTTGTTGTCATTTCGTTTTTGTTTGCGCCGCTTTCACTTTTACAGTGTGTTACGCTTGCGCTTACCTGGCTTATGATGCTGACTGGCTACCTCGATGACAAAAGCGTAACGAGTTGGGGCGAGTATCGCAAGGCATTGCTTGATTTTATTGTGAGTTTGGCAGAAGCGATAATCTTGTATATCATGATTTCGCATGCATCTGGCGATGGCGTTGTATATTTTTGGCTGCCTTTTGTGACTCATGCTGTTGCTGTGCATCCTATAGTGTATGTAGTTGTGTGCGTTATCATGTTGTGGAGTTCAATCAACACAACAAACTGCACCGACGGCGTGGACGGGCTTTCAGGTACGCTCGTGCTTGTTGCGCTTATTACGCTCGGTGCGCTGTTTTACTTTGTACTCGGTCACGTTGACATAGCAGGATACTTGCTCGTACCGCATCTGTCGTCAGGTGCAAATTGGGCTGTTATGACGTTTGCGCTTGCGGGTGTGCTCATGGGCTACCTGTGGCATAACGCGTATCCGAGCGAAGTGCTCATGGGTGACGCGGGAAGCAGAGCGCTTGGTTTTTTTATTGGCGTGTGCGTTATGGTGAGCGGCAATCCGTTTCTCATTTTGGCAACGTCAACAATCATATTTGTGAACGGCGGAATGGGGCTGTTAAAAGTAGCGTTGCTGCGTTTTTTTCACATCCACATCTTTAACAATATCCGCTTCCCGCTTCATGACGAAATGCGCAAAAAACGCGGCTGGTCGCCTGCGCAAGTGCTCATCAAATTTTTGATTGTACAGCTCCTTGTCACTGCGGCAATGCTTGGCATATTCTTCAAAGTGCGATAAATCGGGCACACTATATGCGATGGCGGCGCGTGGCTGTTGTGCAATGCATGCGACGGGTCCATGCACATGTGTGCAAGCCGTTCCGTTTGCACTACTGCATCATAAACAACTTTATGCCTTCTTTTGGGAATTTCTTTTTGAGCATATAAATTGTCGCTTTCAGAAGCCGTATGTCTTCTTCTCGCACATATGCAATCATCATAAAATTTTGTTCAGGCCACGTTGTTGTACCGAGTTTGTAATCGTCTCCGCCTTTGCCCGTTACTGTCGGCACAATCGTATATTGTATGTGCGGCAATGCCTGTTCAAGCGCTTCAATAATGTCGTCTTCTACAGATTGATTTGCAACGATGTTTGCCTGTGCGCTGTTCGTTGTTTCGGGCACGTTTTCGTATGCTGCAAAATCTTCTATTTCGCTTTTCATAGTTTTTGTTGCAGTTTTGCGTTTGTTCATTACAAGCGAGTAGAGCACGGGAATAAAGAAAAGCGTTACGAACGTACTCGACGCAAGGCCGCCGACAATTGCTAATCCTATTGGCTGCACCATAGCGGCAGTTCCTTCGTTTTGGAAGCACATTGGCAACATGCCGAGAATTGTAGTGAGCGTTGTCATGAGCACAGGGCGCAGACGGCTTGTGCCGGCTTCAAGGCATGCTTCTTTGAGCGGCACATTTCTGTCTACGAGTAAATTCGTGTAGTCAACGAGGATTATGCCGTTATTGACTACGATGCCAACGAGCATGATGACGCCTACCATTGATGTCATGGACAATGGCTGGCCGGTGAGTTTGTAAATGAACACGACGCCGATTATTAAAAATGGAATAGTGAGCATGTTGATAAACGGCGCTTTGAACGACTCGTATGTTGCAGCCATGACGCCAAACACAAGGATGACAGCCATAGCAAGAATCATAATATAAATGCGCACTTGTTCTGTTATGTTGCTCCATGAGCCTTCGTAGGTAATCGTAATATTTTCTGGAACAATAAATGTTTGCGCAATAGTCTGCTTAATTTCGTCTTCAACAACGTTTGCGTTTCTGTTTGACGTTATACTGGCGGAGACTTCTACAACACGTGTCTGATTTTCACGATTGATGCTCACCGGTCCTAACCCTTTTTTGAGCGAGGCAAAGTTGGCAACGCTCACCATGCCGCTCGTACCACGCACGTAAATCGATTCCAAGTCTGAAATCCTATCGCGGTCCTCGGGGCGATACATGACGACAACATTGTACTCTTTGCCGCCTTCACGGTATACTGTTGCAGTTTGCCCATCCATTGCCGCCTTAATTTCATTTGCAACTGTTGCGACATTTACTCCGAACGCGTATGCCCGTTGCCTGTCTATGACAACTTCAACTTGCGGCAGTCCTTTTTCTGTGTCTATTGAAACATCTGCTATATCGCTGATGGTTTCCATTACATCCTTAATTTGGTCCGCTGTAGTGAGCGCGCTGTCAAAGTCATTTGAATAAATTTTTATAATGATGTCAGAACCTGTCATCTGCTGTATCATGCCTGCACCGATTGAAAATTTTGCGTCTGTGTAGTTGTCAAAATATGGACGTAGTTTTTTTCGTATTGTTTCAGATGTGTCAATCTGCGCTTTTGTCTCTGGCAGACGGATAGAAAATGAACCGCGGTATGTTGCGCTGCTTCTTCCGCCGCGTCCGATTGTCGTAATCAAGAACGTATAGCCTTGCACTTCTTTTTTAATAATTTCTTCAAATTCTTGCATTATGGCGGCTGTCTCTGCAAGCGATGTACCTGTTGGCATTGTCAAATTGACAGTTACATTGTCTTCATTTGCCGTTCGCCCAAACATGTTGATTTGCATTGTAGGAATGAGCAAAAGCGCTATGACAAGCAGCGCGCCGCTCACAATAACAGTAACAGCTCGGTAGTTGAGTGCAGCTCTGAGTGCAATGCGATACGCGTGCCGCACCGCGCCCATGTATTTTTGAAGCACGCCATAAAGTGTTTTAAGAATGGGGTTCGTCACAGGCTTTTCTGTCCTGTTTGAAAGCGGAAAGAATTTTCCCGCGAGCACGGGTACAAGGAAAATTGCTACGAACAAGCTTGACACGAGTGCAATGACAACAGTGAAAATGATTCCTTTGAAAAGCTGCCCCATGAAGCCCAATTTGCTTATGAAAAACAAGAATGGCACAAATACACAGATTGTCGTTAAGTTGCCCGATACAACAGACATGAGCATTTCCTGCGAGCCGAGCACTGCTGCTATTTTGGGTTTTGCCCCGCGCGAGCGATACGCATAGATGTTTTCTATCATGACGATAGACGCGTCTACAATCATGCCGACGCCTAAAATCAGACCGGTGAGCGTCATCATGTTGAGTGTGATGTTTGCAAACGTCATGCACATGATTGTGATAAAGAGCGAGAGCGGTATTGAAATGGAGATGATGAGCGTGCTCTTAAAGTTCTGAAGGAATATAAACAATATTATAATGGCAAGCAAAAGTCCCTGCCACGCAGAAGAAATGAGCGTGTTGATTGTGTCGCGTATTGCACTGGTGTCGTCAGAGATAATTTCGAGTGATATGTCGGTAGGAAGCGTTTCTCGTATTTGGTCCATTTTTTTATACGCTGCATTCGCTACTGTCACTGAGTTTTTACCTGACTGCTTTGTGATTGAAATGTATACACCTGGCGTTCCATTTATATATACTTCAGATGACGCATCCTGCACGTCCATAAATGCCTTGCCAATATCGCGCAAACGTACATCGTATCCGTTTATTCTTGTAACCACTGCGTTGTTGATTTCTTCAATGTTGCTGAATTCGCCTATAGTGCGTATTACGTAATTTGTTTTTCCTTCGGTAACTTTTCCGCCACCGAGTTCAAGATTTTGCTGCCCAAGTGAAGCTGCAATCGATGAAATTGTAAGGCCGTATGCTGCAAGCCTGTTCTCTGCAATTTCTACACGCACTATTTTGCTGCGCCCGCCAGACACATCTGCTTCTGCAATGCCGTCAGCTTGTTCAAGAATGTCAACGATTGAGTCTTCTGCAATTTGCTTTAAATCGTCTGTAGAGCGGTTGCCGCGTACTGCAATGCGCATGATAGGTACAGACGTCGCATCCATCTTCATAATGCTTGGTGTCGATGCATTGTCGGGCAGTGCGCGTTTGACGCGTTCAAGCTTGTCGCGAATGTCGTTTACAGCGGTGTCCAAATTAGTGCCGTATTCAAATTCGAGAAAAATCATGCTTGAGCCTTCAGCTGAAGATGACGTAAGCTCTTTGAGCCCGCTTACGCTTACCAGACTGCTTTCAAGCGGTTGTGTAACTGCTTTTTCAACAGATTCCGGTCCTGCGTTTGTATATGTGGTCATAACCATGACATACGGAATATCTACATCGGGAAATAAGTTTATTGCTACATTTGTGAGCGTGAATAAGCTCATAATGCCGAGCAAAAGAAACACAATCAGCGTGAGTACCGGATGTTCAAGCGTTTTTCGTGAAATGCTCATTGCACTGCTCCATATTTATTCTGAAATGTCGTTAACTGATGCACCGTCAGAAAGGACGCGTTGCCCTTCGACTACGATTCTCTCTCCTGCGGTTATGCCTGAAAGAATCTGCACGTGTGCATCTACTGTTCGACCGAGCGTCACAATACGTTCTTCAACTGTGGCATCGTCTTTTACTACAAAGATTGTATTTGTGTTGCTTTTTGTTACAATCGTATCTGTAGGAACGGCTACATATCCGTCGTAGTCGACTGTATACAGCTTTACTTTTCCGAACATGCCTGCGTCAATGCGCTCATCGTCTTTGTCAAATGTTAAGATGATTTCTTTTGTGCGTGTTGCTGCATCAACAACAGGAGAAACATGCGTAACAGTTGCAGAAAACAGCATGTCGGAATACGCTTCTACCGTTATTTCCGCTTTTAGCCCATTTGTGATTGTGGAGACATATCGTTCTGGAATGTGCGCTGTTATCTGCAAGCGCGATGTGTCGCCGATTGTCGTGATTGCACTCTGTGTAGAGACGCGTGTTCCTGCTCTAAGCGGTGTTGACACAATGCGGCCATTGATAGGCGCATACACAGTACTTAACGCAAAATTGCTTCCTGGCTCCGACGGGTCAATGCGTGCAATGATATCGCCGCGTTGCACGTATGAACCGAGCGAAACATTTGTGCTCACAATTCTACCGCCAATGTCGGGATATACGGCAACAGAATTTTCTGCGGCTATGTCGCCGTTCGTATTCACATAATCGTGGAGCGTTTGTACTTCTGCAATTTGCGTGCGTACGGAATATGTTGCTGGTTGCATCCGTGCGTTGCTTTGGCGTGACTTGCTTCTAATTGTTTTTATCGTGTAAAAAATTGTCATGCCGAGTACCGTAAGGGCAACAGCACTTATCACCGTTGATATTTTTGTAGATTTATTCATTCTATTTCCTTCCTGCATTGATTAGTAATTTTGCGGGACAACGACAACCTTTCAAAAAGGTTTTCTTTTTCCCGCACCTTTTTTCTTTCTAAATTATTCTGCTGCATTTTTACCGAGCGAACCGAACGGCACACCGAGCACGTATTCAAGATTGAACACTGCTGTAATGAGCGTGTATTGCTGTTGCGCAAAACTCACGCGTGCACTCAAAAGCGCATCGGATGCTGTCTGGAGCGTGAGAAAATCTCGCGAGCCTGCGTTGTATGCACGCTGTGTCATTTCATAGGAACGCTGTGCTAAATCAATATTTGCTTGAAGCGAAGCGAGTTGCGATTGTCCTTGCTTTATCTGGCTTAAATAGTTTTCAATTTGAACTGCAACAGTTGTTTTTTGTCTTTCAAGCGCGAATTTTGCATTTTCTACACTATCTCTTGCCGAAGATGCCGCTTGCCCGCTTTGCGACCACGGCAAGTAGCCGTCGAGCGGAATAGATACGCCGAGAGAAAACGCGTTTGTCGTAGAAACAACATCAGACGGTCGTGCTTTCGATTTGCCGTATGACCATCCCGCGCTCACTGTTGGCCCCCACGCGGCAAGGCGGCGTGCCGTGAGCGTTGCTTTTGCAATTTTTACGTTGTTTTTTGCGCTCTGCACTGAAGGCGTATTTTCTGCGCTCAGTTCTGCGACAATGTCGTTGAGCAGGAGCGCATCGCTGAGCGAGCCTGTGAGCGCAACGTCAACTGTCTGGTCAATGCCAAGCGTCTGCTTGAAAAGCGCCATGTTGTTTTTGTATGTAATTTCCGCAGCTTCAAGCGTTGGCTTGAGCCGCTCATATGCAACTTGGCTTGAGAGCATGTCGAGTTCCGAAAGCTGTCCGCTCTCATATTTCCGCTTGTTTTGATTGTACTGTTGTTCAGCAGTTTGCATGTTGCGTTCCTGTTGTGCAATATATTCCTGTTCGTACAGCAAGCGATAAAATGCAATGCGCACATCCCGTTCTATTTGACGCTTTGTCTCATCATAGGCAAGCAACCCATTTTGATAATTGAGGATTGCTGTTTTGATCGAGGAGTATATTGATGGAGAGAGCGTAATGTTTACCGCGCCGGTGAACGACAGACTGTAATCAAATTGTACTTTTCGCGCGTCCTCATCAATCGGAATCATCATGTTGCCGCCGAGCGAAAGGGAAGGGCTTATGCTGTTCCACGAATAATTCTTTGTGCGTTTGAGCGCATCGAGCGTAATTTTATTTTGCGCAATAGAGATGTTGTTTTCAGATGCATGTTTTACTGCGTCATCAATAGTGAGCGTAATTTCTTGTGCAGTGACCGCCGCTGTAACAATAAACACGCAAAACATGAGTGCTGCGGGTCGTTTAAAAATCATTGATTTTGCTCCCAATAAAAAACCATAGTAATTTTTTTTGTAACATTATGCTTATACATAAAATATAAGCAATTATAACGAAGTTACGCAGGAAAATCAAATAATCAGTGTAAATTATTGTTATATAAATTATCATTTATCGAAATATTTTTTTGCGTTTGCAAAGGAGATGTCTTTCACTATGCGCGCAGCATCTTCAGTTGCGGGGTACTCTCCGTTTTCAATCCATGTGCCGATTACGTTGCACAAAATGCGCCTGAAATATTCGTGGCGCGGATATGATAAAAAGCTGCGGCTGTCTGTGAGCATTCCGATAAACGTAGGAAGCATGCCGACATTTGCAAGAATTTTTATCTGCGCTTCCATGCCGTCTTTGTGGTCGCAAAACCACCAGGCAGAGCCGAGCTGCATTTTGCCGCGCACAGGCGCTTCTTGAAAGCAGCCCATCACCGTTGCAAGCGAATAGTAATCTTTAGGATTGAGCGAATAGAGAATTGTTTTTGGCAGCGCGCCGTTTGCATGCATGCGGTCAAGCAGGTGCGCGAGTTTTTGTGCAACTGCATAGTCGCCACACGCGTCGTAGCCCGTGTCTGCTCCAAGCAGCGAAAACATGCGCGCGTTGAGATTGCGCAGTGCATTCAGATGAAGTTGCATTGCAATGCCGCGCTTTTCGTATGCATTTGCAAGCGCGCACAGCACTTTTGTCATGTACGCTTCTGCATCTTCTATGCCAACAGGCTTGCCAGAAAGCGCGCTTTCAAATGTTGCTTGAATTTTTTCGTCGCTCTGCAAAATATGCGGCGGATATGAGAGCGCATGGTCGGAAGCGCGGCAGCCGTGTTGCACAAAAACGTCGAGTCGGCTCACAAGCGCATCAATTACGTCGTCAACCGTTTTGATTGCAATGCCAGAAGCTTTCGAAAGTTTTTCGATATATGCAGAAAATCCGCTCCGCGCAATGTGCAGCGCGTTGTCTGGTCTGAATGACGGAATGACGCGCGTGTTTATTTTGCCAATAGGAGCTGCGCCTGACGCAATTGCCGCGTGATGCTCAAGCGTGTCTGCCGGGTCGTCGGTTGTGCCTATTGCGTACACATTGAATTGCGCAAGGATGTTTTTTACACTCACTGATTTATCTTTCAAAAGCGCGTTTGCTTTTTCCCACACTGCGGGAGCTGATTTTTTTGTGAGCGGCTCATGTATGTTAAAATAGCGTTGCAGCTCAAGGTGCGTCCAGTGGTAGAGCGGATTGCCTATGAGCTGTTCAATCGTTTCAGCCCATTTTAGAAATTTTTCATACGGTGACGCATTTCCAGTGATATACGTTTCTTCTACACCGTATGCGCGCATCATGCGCCACTTGTAGTGGTCGCCGTGTCCACGTCCGCCGAGCCACAGCGTTGTCACGTTTTCAAACTGCTTGTTCTCTGCAATCTCTTTTGGTTCAAGATGGCAATGGTAGTCGAAAATGGGCTCTGCTGCGCACGACTCATACAGCATGCGCGAAGTCGCATTATGTAGAAGAAAGTTATTGTCCATAAATTGCGTCATGCATTGCCTCGTTAATAATTTTATTGTACATATTTTTGCAGCGTTTTACGCACAGCACCTGTTCCTGCAATGAGTTTGCTGAAATGCTGCACGACGCGTTCTGCAAGATGCACCTTGTATAAATCAACGCCAAAGATGAAAGCGTCTGCAAGGAGCGGATGCAGGAATGCATCAAGTTGCGCTTCTGTGTACGTGCCACCGAGCGCAACAGGCTTGACAAATTTGCAAACGTGCTCAAGCAGCGGGTCGGGGCTTACGGCGAACTGCTTGCCTTCATCGTCAATTCCCATGAGATAGCGGCACCAACCTGCAAACACGAGTGGAATGTACGTCAAATCTTGCACAGTGAGCGTTGCGTCTGCGCAGTACGCTTTTATCGTTTCACCAAAACGGATTGAAAGTTTTTGAGACGTGTCGCATGCAATGCGCTGCGGTGTGTCGGGCATGAACTGATTGGGCAGGCGTACGTTTATCACTTCGTCGATGAATTTTTTCGGATTGATGATTTTGGGATCTGTAACGACAGGCAAGCCTTCGCTGTAGCCTATCTTTTTGACAAGCGCATTGAGCTCTGTATCTTTCATTTCATCTGCGATAAGCGTATGGCCGAGCAGGCAGCCGAAGACGGCAAGCGTTGTATGCAGCGGATTCAAACACGTACACACCTTCATGCGCTCAACGTTGTTGACTGTTTCCCTGTCGCAAAAATACACGCCTGCTTTTTCAAGCGGCGGGCGTCCATTTGGGAATATATCTTCCACGACGAGATACTGCGGCTCTTCCGCATTTACAAACGGAGCGGTGTACGTATGTTTGTCTGTGACGATGATTTGCGCGCTTTCAAGACCGTCCTGCTCAAGCTGCTTTTGCACATCGGGATGCGGGCGCGGTGTAATCTTGTCTATCATCGTCCAGGGAAAACTGATACAGTTAGGTGAAGATATGTAATTGACAAAATCATGCTCAACAAAACCGCGCTTTTCCCACTCGCTAACAATCGTTGCAACTGCTTCACGCAATTTCTCTCCGTTGTGCGAGCAGTTGTCCATGCTCACGAGCGCAAGCGGCTGTTTTTCTGCGTGAATGTATCGCTCGTGGAGCAACGCGCATAGGTGCGCCAAAAACGATGTTGCCCCATCAGGACCTGCTTCAAAATCTGTCTTGTATATTGGCAAAAAGGCGCCGTCTGCACCGCGCGTTGCGTAGCCTTTTTCAGTTATCGTAAAGCTTGCCATTTGCAGCGACTTGTTGCGGAAAACAGCGGTGAGCGCATTCCAGTCGTCTTTTACTGTGGGCTTGCAGATGAGGCTTGACGCAACAGATGCGACGACAGTTTTACTGATAGTGCCGTCCGCTTTGAGCGTTACGAGCAGCGAAAGATTGTCGAACGGGCGGTATGCCTTTTCGATTATTTCAGTGTCAAATCCTTCGCCAACGATGATGCCTGTACTGCACAAATTGTCGTCAAGCAATTTTTGCGCAAGCGTTGCCTGAAACGCACGGAAAATATTTCCTGCACCAAAGTGAATCCATGCAGGATTTTTTTCTGTTGCTGCAATCATGCGTGCGCGGTCAAAACGAGGGAGCGTGTAGTTGCCTGCCTGCCACGCGCTTGCATCGCGCAAACCTTTGTCGCTCAGCGTCATCTGCTGCCTCCTGCGTTTTTTGCAATCGCTTCCCACAAGCCGTTTATGTATGCTGCGCCCAGCGCACGGTCGTACAAACCGTAACCGGGCATTGCGTTTTCACCCCAAATCATTCTGCCGTGGTCGGGGCGTATAGGACCGTCGAAGCCTGTTTCGTACAACGCTTTAACAATTTCGTACATGTCGAACGAGCCATCGCTTGAAAGGTGTGCTGCTTCTTCAAATATGCCCGGTGCAATGTGGTGCACATTGCGCACATGCGCAAAATGGATTCTGCCTTTGCACGCACGAATGATGTCGGGCAAATCGTTTTTAGGATTTGTGCCGAGCGATCCAGTGCACAGCGTTACGCCGTTAAACGATGCATCTACTGCGTCGAGCATTTTTTTTATTGCGTCTTTCCCTGTGATGATGCGTGGAAGATTGAATACCGACCATGCGGGGTCATCGGGATGGATTGCCATTTTAATATCATATTTTTCACATACATTTTGAATGGCTTTTAAAAAATACACAAGATTGGCAAAAAGTTTTTCGTTGTCAACGCCTTTGTATCTTTCAAACAGCTCTTTTACATGTGCTAAACGATGCGGCTCCCAGCCTGGCATGACAAATCCGTTAGAGCTTTTGTCAGTGCTTTCGATAAATTTTTCAGGGTCGATGGCATCCACGATTTTCTGGTCATATGCGAGCACGGTGGAGCCGTCGCTGCGCATCTTTGCCAAGTCTGTACGAGTCCAGTCAAACACGGGCATGAAGTTGTAGCACGCCATTGTAATGCCGCACTGTCCAAGATGTTCAAGCGTCTTGATGTAGTTTTCAATATATGCGTCGCGTGACGGCAATCCTATTTTTATGTCATCGTGAATGTTGACGCTTTCAATGCCGCTTATTTCAAGCCCTGCATCTTCAACTTCTTTTTTGAGTGCTGTAATTTTTTCAAGCGGCCACAACGCTCCTGTAGGAATATCGTACAGCGTGGTGATTACGCCGACAACACCCGGCACTTGCCGTATATATTGCAATGTGACAGAGTCAAACTGCGAGCCGTACCAGCGCAATGTCATTTTCATAGTGTATTCCTATTTTTTTCTACTCATTAATTTATAATAAACAAAAAAGGAGCTCGTTGCAAGAAAGAAAAAAATTAATAATGTCCGCGTTATGCACAGAAAATCACTTGGCGTTGCAGAGGTACGGCTCTTATAGCTGTATTCTGTTCATAATGTGCCTGGTTTGCTATGAAACAGCACATTTTTTTGAAATTGTTTAGGCGTTGTGTTGTATGCGTTTTAAAAAATCCGTATAAAGTAGTTTGCATTGTCGTATCCGACAAGATGCGCAATGTCCTCAAGTTGCAGTGAAGATGATTTTAAAAGCTGTTTTGCCTTTTTGAGCCGCACGCTTCGTATATATTCAGTGAGCGCCATATTCATTTCGCGGTGAAATAATTTTGAAAAATACTGCTGCCGACGGTGAACGGGGCAAGAGACGCGGACAGGCGCAGGGCGTTGCACTGATTGGTGCGCGATAGTGCAGGGCGTTGCGCAACGAGCAAAATAACAGTAGTATGTCATCATGATTGAACTTTCAAGCAAGCAGCGCAAAGTGCTCGAAAAACATGCGCAACGCCTTCAGAGCGTGGTGATTGTGGGGCAGGGCGGCGTAACTGAAGCTGTCGAAAAAATGACAGATAGCGTGCTCGCCGCACATGAGCTTGTTAAAATCAGCTTTAACGAATTCAAAGAGCAAAAGCGCGAACTGGCGGCAACTCTTGCAGAAAAATGCCAGGCGACGCTTGTGCGCGTCATAGGCAACAAAGCGATTCTCTACCGCCCTGCAAAAAATGCAGGTGAGCGGAAATACGAAAAACTGTTGGACGTGTAGCGTGATTTGTGCGGCGCGTGCATGCTCCAACGCTTGAATTGAGTTTCATCCATAAAAATCATTCTGCAAGCAATGCTGCTATTTTCTTTTCGATTTTTTTTGGATCTACGGTTGACTCAAATCGCTCTACGACCTTTCCGTCTCTGCTTACGAGAAATTTTGTAAAGTTCCATTTAATGTTTGCGTTGTTTTTGTAATCTGGGTCTGCTTTTGCAACGACGTTTTTCAAAATTGCAGCTGACACACCGGTAAATCCAGCAAAGCCTTTTTGCGCTTTTAAATAAGTGTACAATGGAAGTTCATTTTCGCCATTCACATCAATTTTTTGCATCTGCGGAAACTGCGTGTTATATGTGAGCTGACAGAATTGCGTGATCTCTTTGTCAGTTCCTGGCGCTTGATTGCCGAATTGATTGCACGGAAAATCAAGTATTTCCAGCCCGCGTTCGTGATACGTTTCATACAATTTTTCAAGGCTTTTATATTGCGGCGTAAATCCACAACCTGTTGCCGTATTAACAATTAATAAAACTTTTCCTTTGTAGTCAGAAAGCGAAACATCATTACCGCTTCCGTCTTTGAATATGTAATCGTAGATTGTCATAAGCGTGCTCCTTGTATTTTGCGCTGTTCTCTGTGCAAATGCGCACAGCATGCATGCAATATACACAGTGATAAAAATAGTTTGAGTTTTTTTCATACTGCTAGTATAACTGCTAATGGCATCGGACATCAACCCGCTGTAAACGGATTTGCTGCTGACTTATACGGAGCGCATGTTTCTTGCGCTCCGTATGAATAGAAAATCCGCAGAAGCACGCTCTCGCGTTCCTGCGGATTTTTAATCACGTAAAAATAATAATTTTTACATTGCGTCTTTTACAACAGCGTCGCCTGCCATTTTGCCGAATACAACAGTGTCAACAACTGCATTTCCACCTAAACGATTGCCGCCGTGGATAGCGCCAGTAACTTCGCCTGCCGCATAGAGACCAGGAATCACAGTGCCGCTCGAGTCGAGCACATGGGTGCTTGTGTCTATTGCAATGCCGCCCATTGTGTGATGCACGCATGCCTGGCGTGGTGTTGCCACCCACGGACCTTTTGTGAGTTTTGTCGAATACAACGTGCGTCCGAATGCATCATGTCCTGAATCAACGCTTGCGTTGAACGCGTCTATTGTTGCTTTGAGTTTTGCAGCATCCATGTCAAGCTTTTGCGCAAGCTCGTCGAGCGTATCGGCTGTGTAGATGAACTCATTGTTTTTCAAATAGTCGAACGTGAATCCGTCTGCGCTTCGCCAATTCGGACTGGCAATGTCAACATATCCTGCACCGTCGCCAGATTCAAGCATGTAGAATGCTGCATCCCTCTGTTTAAAAACTGCAAGACAAATGTCATCACGCCTGCCGCCTTCGTTTGTGAATCGTTCGCCGTCTTTGTTGATGAAGATGATTTGGTCAGTGCCGTTTACATCACGTGGAGGATATTTTGTAAGTTGTCCGTCTTTAAGGTTGCCAAGATACAAAAGCTGAATCTGTTCCATGTCTACAAGCCCTGCGCCCGCGTTCAACGCCATGGTGATTCCATCACCTTGCGAAGACGAGAAGCGATTTGTTGTCGCAACGTTAGTCAAGTCTTGCCACTTGCCTGTCGTATTGTACTGCTGCACCATTGCGCCATTTGCTGCAAATCCGCCAGTTGCAATAATAACGCCGTCCTTGCCGCTCACGGTAAATTCGTTCCCGTTTCTGTCAATGCACACAGCGCCAGTAACTCTGTTGCCGTCTTTTACAAGCGACTTTGCCGTTGTCTCAACCATGACGGTGACGTTGTTCATCTTTTCGATGTTGCTCACATATGTTGAGATGAAGCCCGTGCCCATCTGCATAAGGCTCGTATGCGTGCGCTGCCACAAAGCGCCCGCCCCCTGGCTGATTTGGTCTTCAAATTCCATGCCGAGATTTTCAATCCACATGAGACCGTCATATGCGTTATACGTCAACCTTTTTACAAGGTCGAGATTTGCAACTTTGTCGCCGCCATTCCACGTCTGGAGTGCGTACCATTCTTTTGAGTCGAACAAATCTGTACGGCCGCTCGCTTTGTACGCGTTCCACTGTGCACGAACTTCTGCTTGCAGTGCTGCATGTTCTGCGTTTTGTGCGCTTTCAGCAAGCGCTGCTTCAATTGTGCGCTTTACTGCGTCAGTCATGGTGACTTTTGACTGAAGTGTTGCGTCCGCAGTGTTGTAGATTGCACCGCATACGAGCGTGTCGCCGCCGACAGAGCCATTTTTTTCTACGACGATGACAGATTTGCCGTGCTGTCCTGCTGCGACTGCTGCGGCAAGACCTGCGCCACCACCGCCGAGTACGACAACATCAGCAGCGGCATTTGAAGGAGCAGAGGCAGGCGCAGGCTTTGCGTTCCAGTTGGCAGTTTGCGCTCCTGCTTCGCGTAAACAATTTGAAACAGCAGCCATGATTGCACGCGACGTAATTGTTGCACCGGTAACTACGTCAACATTGACGCTCTGATTTTTTACGATTTCTGCTGGAATCAATTCTATTGGCGAAAGTCCGCCAGCTGTGAGCACTTGCCCGCTTTTTGTTTTGAGCGGGCTGCCGATTCCAGGCGTTTCCGATTCTTTTGTGACAGCGACATTTACAATCTTTTTGTTTGCGATAGTCACTTGTACTTCTACGTCATCGTTCATACCACCTACAGAAGCGGTATACGTACCGTCTTTAATCGACTTGCCGCCACAGCCCACAAAACCGAATGCGGCACAAACAGCAAGAACCAAAAATAATCGTTTTATCATAATAAAGGCCTCCTTTCGCCTTTGTCTTGCTCTAACATTTTATAGAAAAAAAGTCAATAACTTTTTGTTATTATCGTTGCATTCAGGCGTATTTTGCAGCACCTATGATATAGTCATGTAACTATTTTTGCTGGATGCTGTTTTATAGGTGAATGCAAGAGCAAACGTAATCTGATTTGCTTTCTCCTCTCCTTTTTGGGCATCCTGTCGTTGGCAGGATGCCTTTTTGATTGCTTGTACAAATGCCGTTTTTTAGGATATACTGCTTTTTATGCATAGCATTTTATTTATTTGTCACGGAAATATATGCCGCTCTCCTATGGCGGAATTCGTGATGAAGCATCTCGTTACACAAACAGGTCGTGCGCACGAGTTTGAGATTGCTTCTGCTGCTACAAGTAGCGAAGAACTTGGTAATGACACGCATCAGGGAACGCGCGCAAAGCTCAACGAGATGGGCGTACCGTATAAAAGGCGCGCTGCACGCAGAATTACACCCGCCGACTACGACAGATACGATTTGCTTATCGGCATGGATGACGAAAACATGTACTATATGCGCCGTATGTTTGGCAACGACAACATGCGCAAAATGCACAAGTTGCTTGAATATTGTGGTCTTTCGCGCGATGTTGCGGACCCGTGGTATACTGGAGATTTTGACGCAACATGGAACGATGTGTATGCGGGATGCACGAATTTGCTTAAAGCATTAAAGTAGATGCTCTGTTGCTCCATTTTGAGGTGACTTTGAAAAACTTGCTGAAGAAGCGTTGGCATCTTAAAATTATGGAATTGGGAGCATTTGCTATTGACAAATATCATAGGAAACTCACGAAGGGCGTTTTTAGAGATGCTCATAATGTTTAGTTTTAGAGATGCCTTTTAGCGTGCTAGTGATTAATTACAATTCACTGCCGCTCCCGATGCCGCCTGTCAAGTTCATCATACACATCTTTCCAGGTGACGCTTTCCTTATACATGAGCACGTTCAAAAAATAAAACAAATCCGCTGCTTCCCAAACAATGTCTTGTTTTGTTTGCGCTTCGCTGCAAAGCTCTTCTGCTTCTTCCATAATTTTTTCACGCACGCGCGCGTTGTCAAGCGTTGCCGTGTACGAGCCAGGTGTAGGATGCGAAAACCGCTCGGCGATGATGTCATACAGCTTTCCCGCAGATGACGATTCTGCCGCTTCGCCCGAAAAGCACGTAAATGCTCCAGTGTGGCATACAGTTCCATGCGGCACGACAGTTGCAAGCACTGTGTCGCGGTCGCAATCTGCGCGGAGTTTTACAAGCTCAAGGTAGTTGCCGCTTGTTTCGCCTTTTGTCCACAGCATGTTGCGCGTGCGGCTAAAAAACGTGAGCCGATTTGTGTCGAATGACTTTGCAACTGCCGCTTGATTTGCATAGCCGAGCATAAGCACATCTCCGTTCACGCTCTGCGCAACTACAGGAATGAGCGGCGATTTTTCCCAGTTCAAGCAGCTAATGAACGCGTCTTTGAGCGAAACAGCTTCCGTATACAGTGCCATTCCAAGTTGCACATCACACCCCATTTTTTGGAGCGATGCAATTTCTGCAACAGATGAAACGCCGCCTGCTGCAACAACTCGACATTTCACTGCGTTTCGAAGCTGCTGTACGAGAGCCATGTCCGTACCGTTCATGCAGCCTTCTTTTTCTACGCACGTAAAAAGCAGTTCGCTGCAATATTTTTCTGCAAGCTGTGCACCTTGGATGAGCGGCACGTTTGCTGTTTCTGTCCAACCTTTTACCGCAATGTTTCCGTCTATTGAGTCAACCGCAATGATGATTCGCTGCTTTCCAATTGCTGATGCAAGCTCTTCAAGAAATGCTGCATTGATAATGTTTGAATGTTCCGTTGCGTCTACATTCCATGCAGCAGAACCGACAATCACTTTTTCCGCGCCAAGTGCAACGAGTTCTTTTGCGCGTCGCACACTCCGAATGCCGCCACCTGCGCGTACATTCCCCTTGCGCAAAAGCTGCTTCAAAAGTTCCGTATTTTTTGTGTTGCCTTTTTTGTCGATATTCCCAAGCGCAGCATCTAAATCTATTACTGCAACCTCGCCGTAACGGTTGAACTCTTCTATGAGCGCGTCTGCATCGTCGCGTTCAAGCACGAGCGACTTTCCATTTTTCAGCTGCACGACACGGCCATCTTTCAAATCAATTGAAGCGATTACCATAATGACCGTTATAGCATAATTATTTATTTTTTGCTATACTGCATGCAGCTGCCAGGTTCAAATTGCGTGCTGTGCTTGGTAAATCTTGCAGGCAACGTCAATGCAGCAGCGAAGTAGCAACACCATGATAAAAATACAAAATGCGTCAGATGTTGAAGATTCATTTTTTGCGCCGCGTGATTTTGCCGATTCGTCAGGGCTTGTGCGCGCTGTGCTTGACGATATAAAAGTGCGTGGAGATGATGCGCTTCGTGAATGCAGCAAAAAATTCGACGGCATCTGCACTTCATCATTTTTGATTTGCGAAAGCGAGCTTGTACGGGCGGCAGAAAAATTGCAGCGCGAAAATCAACGCGTATATGACGCGCTCGTGTATTCTCGTGATTTAGCGTTACGCTTTGCTTTAAAGCAAAAAGAATCATTTACTGATTTTGAAGTGGAGCTTGAGCGCGGGCTTTTTACCGGGCAAAAGATAATTCCCATTTCTCGCGCGGGCGTGTATGTTCCCGCAGGACGTTTTCCGCTTGTGTCAACAGTTGTTATGACAGTAACGCCTGCACTTGCAGCGGGCGTGCGGGAAATTGTGCTGTGCACTCCGCCGCGCGCACATCCTTGCAACGTGCATGGGGGCGCGAGCGACAAACCGTATGCAGATGAAACGATTCTTGCTGCAGCCTGCATTTGCGGCGTAAAACAGGTGTATGCAGTTGGCGGTGCGCAAGCGATTGCGGCCATGGCGTTTGGTACGCAAACTATTTCTGCATGCGATGTAATCGTAGGGCCTGGCAATAAATTTGTTGCCGCTGCCAAAAAAGAGGTGTACGGCACTGTTGGCATAGACATGATTGCAGGTCCAACAGAAGTGTTCATCATTGCCGACAGTTCTGCAAACCCTGTGTGGATTGCGGCAGACTTGCTTGCACAAGCGGAGCACGATGTTGTGGCGCAACCTGTGCTCGCTACGCCCGACAAACTGCTTGCACAAAATGTTGCATCAGAAATTGAAAAACAGCTTGCGCTTCTTCCTACGCGCAAAACAGCAGAAGCAAGCATTGAAACATGCGGCAGGATTATCATTACCGAGTCGCTTGAGCAGGCTGCAGAACTTGCGAATCGCAAGGCTCCTGAACATCTTGAACTTGCAATGGAAGAGGGAAGCGCGCGCGAAAAAATCGTATCGCTCGTCAGCAATTACGGCTCGCTCTTTGTGGGGCATTACGCGGCAGAAGTGTTCGGTGATTATGCAGCAGGATTGAATCACACGCTGCCAACTTCAGGTTCTGCACGATTTACCGGTGGCTTGAGCGTGCGCTGCTTTTTGAAAACAGTAACGACGCTCCGCGCAGAAAAAGGTGCGGAAGGGTTAAAAAAAAGTGCAGAGGCAAGCGCGCATTTGGGAGATGCCGAAGGGCTTGCTGCTCACGCGAATGCTGCACGGTTGCGTTTGCAGTGAAAAAGATTGCAGAGTAAAGATGTCTAATACAGGAGTTTTATGTGATAAAGATTTATAAACTTGGCGAAGATGTTTTGCGCGAGAAGGCAGAACCTGTCGCAGAAGTAACAGATGAAATACGGAACCTCATTGACGATATGTTTGAAGCAATGATTGCGCGCGAGGGTGTAGGGCTTGCAGGTCCTCAAGTTGGAAAAAAGCTGCGCATATTCATTGCACTTGCCGATGACAAAATGCGTCGTGTATTTATTAATCCGCAGATTATCTCCACGTCGCAAGAGTTGAGCGACTATGAAGAAGGCTGTCTTTCTATTCCCGGTGTGTATGAAACAATCCGCCGTCCCATGCGCGTAACAGTGCAGGCGCTCAACGAAAAAGGCAAACCGTTCACACTTGAAGCAGATGGGCTGCTTGCGCGAATCATTCAACACGAAGTAGATCACTTGGACGGTATTTTATTTATAGACCGGGGCGACAAAGCGTTTGCAGAAAAAATAAAATTGCAATTTAAGCGGCGCGAAGAAAAACTTGCCAAGAAAAAGGCAGAGCGCGAGCGCAAGCAGCAGCGCATTGCGGCGAAGGAAAAACGTACATAGACTTGCTGTGCGGCAAACGAAAAGCGCACCGTGAAACGCAGTGTGTTCATTGCATGTATGATATTTTTTGCGTGTCACTATCTTTGTGCTTGCAAATTATAGTCAATAGGTATACTATAATAATATTTTTAATGCGTTCCCAGAGATTTTTTTACTCGTTTTGATTATGTTGCGCATAAGGATTGAGATTCATGCTTTCTTTTATTTACAAAAATACCGGTTCGCTTCAACCCCCTTCAATGGCAATAATATCAATTTCAATCATTTTATTTTCGGGATTTTTGCTCACGCGAATCACAAAAAAGCTTAAAATTCCAAATGTGACTGCATATATCGTGGCAGGCATTTTAATCGGACCGTTTTGTCTCAATCTTGTTCCCGAAACGATAATCAATGCAACTGCGTTTCTCCCCGATATTGCGCTTGCATTTATTGCGTTCAATGCAGGGCAGTTTTTTAAACTTACAACACTCAAAAAAAAAGCGGCGCCTGTTGTTATCATCACAGTGTGTGAATCATTGGCGGCGGCGCTGCTCGTTTTTATTACAGTGCATTTTGCGCTGCATTTGGAGCTTGGCTTTTCTATTGTGCTTGCCTCGCTCGCTGCTGCAACGGCTCCTGCCTCAACAATGATGACTATTCGACAGACGGGAGCAAAAGGCAATTTCGTGGAAACGCTGCTGCAAGTAGTCGCACTTGACGATGTTGTAGGGTTGCTTGCGTATAGCGTCGCCATTTCTCTTGCGCTGCATCTGCATTCTGATGAATCATTGTCTGTGTTGCGAATGGTGCTGCCACTTTTTACTAACGCAGCTGTCATGGCGCTCGGTATGTTTTTTGGCTTCATTATGAAGCTGATGATAGCGTCGCGCCATTCGTCAGACAACCGTTTGATTATTGCCATTGCGCTTTTGTTTGCCTTTTGCGGCATCTGCGTCATATTCGACATCTCTCCATTGCTTGGTTGCATGACTATGGGAATGACATATATAAATATCACTGGCGATGATAAATTGTTTAAACAGCTTGCATATTTTAGCCCGCCGATTTTATTAATCTTTTTTGTTCGCTCTGGCATGTCGTTCAACATCGAGATGCTCGTGCACTCTTCTGTTTCAATAGGAAGTACGCCGCTGCTTGTGGTAAGCGTGTTGTACTTTTTTGTGCGTATTGCAGGAAAATACGGCGGCGCGTTTTTGGGCTGTTTGCTCACCAAAGAGCCTAAAGAGATACGCAACTTTTTAGGACTTGCGCTTGTTCCTCAAGCAGGTGTTGCAATAGGTTTGTCCGCGCTCGGCGCTAGAATGCTTGGCGGTGAAGCAGGTGCTGTTTTACAGACGGTCATACTTGCCTCAAGCGTTTTGTATGAACTCATTGGTCCTGGCTGTGCAAAACTTGCGCTATATCTTTCGCACTCGTATTCAACAAAACTGGAAGATTTGGTGAGTGTACTGGAAACAACGCCCGACGGTAAAGAAAAAAATCAGCTTGAACTTTTGATTGAGCGTATACAGAAAATTCAAGAAGAACTTCCCGTTCATACAATCAATGAAGAAGAAGCTGCGTATACAGAAGCTGCAGAAAATTATTTTTTCTTGCCGCACGAAAACATGCATGCTAAAAATAATTTGCGTACAAGGAGAAAACGGAAATGACGGCAACAGACCCCATCGTATTGCTGCTTGGCAATTGGGCATCAGACATAAACGTATATTCAATCATATTGCGCATTTTTGTTTCGGCAGCCATTTCTGCCGTAATCGGATGGGAACGTTCAAGCAAACGGCATTCTGCAGGATTCCGTACATTTATTATCGTAACAATAACAGGTACAGTTGTTATGCTGCTTGATATTCATGTGAACGTTATGTTTGGAGCGCGTCTTTTTTTGCTTTCGGCTGCGACGATAGTTTCTGTTGCACGCATTGCAACGCGTTCGCTGTTTTTAAATTCCCGCAAGCAAATCATGGGGCTTACAACATCAGTTGCGTTGTGGAACAGCTGCATTATTGGCATGGCTCTCGGCGCGGGATTTTATACAGTAACTATAATCTCGTTCCTTGCATTGCTGTTCTGTCTCTCGCGACTACCCGCGTTTGAATTTTATCTTAAAAATCGCGCAAATCATTTTGAAATACACTTGGAATTAAAAAACAGTTTGAACTTGCAAAACTTTGTTACGACAATTCGGCGGCTTGGTCTCTTTATTGACGCTATAGAAATGAACCCCGCGTATGTCAATTCTGGGCTTAGCGTTTATTCAATCGCAATTTCAATCAGCAGTGCGGAGCTAAAAAAATACAAAACGCACAGCGAGATAATTGAGGCCTTGCGTTCGTTAGATTACGTTTATCATATTGAAGAAATTTAAAATCGCGTGTTGTCGCGGTCATTTTTTTATTTTTTCGAGCGAATCAATCGTGTATGTGATTTTTGTTGCGGGCAATTCTATGCCGCGCACAAGGTGACGAGCATTGCGATATGTTCTGTATGCGATGTCATTTCCCATGCCGTTTGTAAAGCTTCCTGCGTTGTATAGCCGCGCTCCATCGTAACCGAGTTGTACGAGCAAGTTGAGAAAGTAGCACGACTCAACGCCTGCTGTAGAAATTGCGATGATAGCTTTATTTTTGTCCAGCATGTTGTATATGACGTTTGCAGCGTCTTCGTAGTTTTCAGAAAACGATCCGACATCGCCTAAATATGCGCCGTCTTGCCGCGTCATTTCAAAAAGCGCGTTGTGCGAGTTCGGAAAGTCTGCAATATAACCGTAAAATGGAATGTTTATAAAGCCTGCAATATGACCTTCTTCATAAAACATTTTGACAGAGCGCACATCGACATAGATGCAGTCATCTAAAAACAAATACGAGTCAATGTTGCGCGGCGTTATAGGCGACTCGCTCATCAGCATGCTTCGCGCGTTTTGTTTTTGCGGGAGTGTAAGCGTGTTGCCAGAATGCTGTGCGTCGTTATCTGCATGCAGTTCATCGCTGTGTTGGGAAACCGTGTCTGGCAATGATGCGGCATGGTTTGGAACTGCCTGTGCAGCACGCTTTGAACAAGATGAAATCAAACACACAAATAAAATATCCAATACGACAATGTGCCGCATCCATATTTTAATATTTTTTTGCATCTTTAAATATTGTTTCGCCTTTTACAAGCCAAGATATGCCGAAAGCAACAAGACAGATGCTTTCAAGCACAAATACAATGCCTGTAAATTGTATCAGATTGGGCTTGAGCGTGATAATTAATAAAAACAACATCATTGCAAGAATGACGCAGCCGCATATGATATAGATAAGATTTCTTTTCTTTTTGTTTGCTGTCTGCGGCTTTGTTTTGTCTGTCAGCGTAAATATAAATATCGAATTGACTGCCAACAACAAAAAGAAAATTATTGCACATATCAGATGTATGACATTTGAAATATTTGACGGCAATTGAAATATTCCTGTTTTTATAAGTATGTCCTCTGGCGGTATGCAGGGAAAGGCTGCAATTCCGATACCTGCTATGCCTGTTGCCGTTGAAATAACTATGTCTATGGTTTCGTACCCTTTATACGTTAGTAAAAACAGCCCAACCGCAACTAGCAAACCTACAAAAAAATCTCTTGCGTTAGTGTAGTAATATGCACTGATTGAGGGTTGCAATGGTATAGACGCGAATAAAATGCCATCAAGATAGCATACTAGCGGCAACAATATGCCTAATATGCCAATAATACGCCGCAAATTTTTATATGATATAACAGAGCTTGCATTTTTTACTCGTAACAACATAGGAGCTCCTTAAAAATTAAATATTATTATTCTAAACTGTTGCAACAGTTCTTGTCAACTGTATTGACACTGTACGCATTAAATAGCTTTTCACGGAAATCAATTTTTTAAACACATCCGTTAATACATAATAAGACTAGCAGTGCATGCGCGCTACACGTCTGGACAAAATTCGCGCTGACATTTTTTTGAGTGAAAAGCCCATTGCATGTCCGTTTCATCTTATGGCATTTGCCAAAAATCGTCAGAACAGTTTCCCGTGTCCGTTCTTTAGATGCTCCATCTAAAATTCCAACATTCTGGTTTTAGCAATGCCTATGCCGGTGTATTCTCCATACACGTAGGGAGCAAAGCCGCGCGTCATCACAAGCGACACTGTTTTTTCTTTTCGATTTTCGTCTTTTACAAAACACGCTTCAAGTTTGCAACTGTACATCGCTTTTGTGTCTGCGATAATTGCTGCAATTTCTGCCTCATCGTTCACGTTAAAAAGCGCAGTGCTCACCGCATCGGAGACGAGCGCGTTGTCGCTTGCAACTATGACAGACCACCACCAGTCGTTACTGTAGCCGGTGCGCGGGTCGAGTATGTGGCATCTGATAGTGTTTGGGCAGTCTGCGAGCATGTAGTAGCTGTTCGTTGCCCCCGATGTTGAAATCGCCATGCCGCTTGGCAAGTCGATTTGAAAAAGCGCAAGTGTTTTGTAGTAAGGAGATGCAACGCCGATGCGGTGTGTTCTGCCGTGCGAAACGATTGTGCTGCTTCCTATGCTCAAAAGAAATGAACTTGTGGGATGCAGCATGCTGATTTTGCGCGCGGCAGCTCCTTTTGCTATTCCGCCAAAGTCAAGCACGTAGCCCAAGCAGGCGCCACTATCTGCAACGTGAGTTTCCGTTTGCCGCGTTGCACGTGGAAAGAACGAAAGTTCGCCGTCTTTTATTGCAATGCATTCTGCCGCTTCGTCTGCATTCAAAGCACGGCGTAACGCTTCTTCAATGGCGCGCGCGTCAGGGTCGCTTTGCTCAATCGGGAACGAAGAAAACTTTCCCGCATACAGCGCGGAAACAGGAGCAAGAAAAATATTGAAAGTGCCGCGCGTCAAACGCATCAGGCTTATGGCATCTGAAAGCAGTGCGGCAAACTCGTCGCCAGCATGTATGCTTTTACTCTGTGCAATGTACTCATTTACAATTTTTAGATTTTTGAGCACGCCCTCACTTTCATCATCGTAGTAATAGTGATGAGCATCAAACAGTTTGTGCATGCGTGCAAGCTCTCGTTCAATGCTGTCCGCAAGCGCGTCATCGTCCGTGCGGATAAACACATTTGTGTGAAAGAGCGGAATATACTCGTCTTCAATTGTTGGAACAGATGCGCATATACGTACATTTTGATTCGTACGGCGGAGGTGTTCATTGTGCTCTGACGGCTGTACGGTTGACTGCATTGCACGGTGTGCTGTTGTTTGCTGCGCGGTTTGCGAATCACGCCTGTTTTGCGAACAGGCGCAGAGTGAAAGCGCAAGAAAAATCAATAAACGTACCGCACGTGTTGGAGCATGCACGAGCCATGAGCGCATTGAGTGAAACAATTTCATTGCATATACTATACCGCACTGCGCTAAAAACTGCAAATGAATGCCGTTCATTTGCATGTTGATTTGTGCGGAGGGTTCAATGTAGCACTTCGTGCTACAAACTGTAAGGAAATTATTTGACTCGTCGCTTATGCGACTGGCGTATACCCCGACGCTTGCGTCGAAATAAAGGAATGTACCCGATTGCGATACATTAGATATAAAAAAATCTGCCGCAGTTTATAGTAGTTGCGGCAGATTGTAGCAGTGGGTTTGCAAATTAGTTGCGTGTTACATCATTAATGGTATATGCAGCATTGACTCCGAACTCAGGCGCGTTTACTGTGTAGTCTGCATATTGGCTTGCTGTATACTGCCCCATGCCGCCGACATTGTAAATTTTTGACATGTCCCAGCCGCGCGCTTCAAGAATCTGCATGCACATTGCAACGCGTCCGCCGCTCTGACACATCAAGAAAACAGTCTTGTCTTTTGGAATGAGCACTTCAAGCAAATCGTCTGATTCTGCGTAAATAGGAACAGGAGATTTTGTTTCCCCGCCGTATAGCTGTACTTTTGATGCATCTGTGTGGGCCGCCTTGTCGTAGATGTACGCAAAGAATGGCACGCATTCAAAGTTGCGCAAGTGTTTCTTCTGGTAGTCGCCAAAATCGCGCAAATCAATGTAGAACACATCGTCTCGTCCAAGGTACTCAAACAAGTTTGACACGTTGATTGACGAAGCAGCAGCTGCAAACGGATTGTCGTTTGCTTCTGCTTTCGACATATCTGTAGGAGCAGGGAGTGCTTTTTGCGCAGGCGCCGACGGAGCCATAGCGGTTGGTTTGCTTGCCATACAGGCAACAAGCAAAGGGAGCATAAAAAATGCCACTAATAATTTTCTCATGATTTCCTCCAATTTGGAATAATTATTTTTACGCTTTATTTCCAGCGAAAAATTCATCTGTCGCGTGATAGTCGAACAACGCGTTGAGCATGCGAATCATGTTGTTCGTAGACACTGACGAGCCTGTGAAGCTGTCCACGCGGTACGACGCTCTGCCTTCGCCTGCGCTGTAATCTTCGGGCGCAATGTCATCTGATGTGCTCAATGTCTTCAGATATTTGCAATCTTTGTTGATAAAAAACGGAATGTACTCGCGTTTGAAATCTTCATATGTTGCACCGGCAGGCGTAGGATTTGAGTCGCCCCAGAAACCTGCAAGATAGTTTCCGTCTGAATCGTAGTCAAACGACAGGTATTTGATTGCAGCATCTTCAATATTTTTGCTTTTTGGCAGCGTCATCTCCACATACGCAGTTGACCAGTAGTTTACTTCTGCGCTGCGGCACGTGCATGACAAATACGTCACCTGATATTTGATAAAATTGCGAGACTTGTATTTGAAATTGACGAATGCGTAAAAATCATGCTCTTCGCGCGGTCCGTTTATATGCTCAATCGGGATGACTGCAACGACATTTGCAATGCTGCCTTCCCCCATGTCTGCGCTTTCGTTCAAATATCTGTTGATGCTCTCAAGCGTGATAGTTCCGCCTGCATCATCGCATGGATTTGCAGATGCAAGAAGACCTGCCTGCTGCATTGCCTCTTTTGCTGCTTTTTTTATTGACGTAGATGTAATCGTTGCACCTGACACAGCATCAACTTCCCACGATTGTGCTTTCAAAATAATGTCGGGCAGCTGCATTACCGCTTTTTCGCCAATGCCAGGCGTTTCTTTGTCTCCCGTAATTTTTACCGCAGTGATTTTTTTGCCGCTCACAGCAAGTTCTACGGTAACGTCTCCGCCATATCCTTTTGTTGTTGCAGTATACGTTTTGCCACCGCAGCCAACAACCAGCAACGCATTAAGACAAACAACCGCCCATATCGCGTTTTTCATAGTGCCGTACTCCTTAAAACTTTGACGTCGCTAAAACTCCATTGCGAATCGTCATCGTGCTTTTTGTATTTGGTATATTTCCTGTAAGGATTTTACCATTTTCTCTATAATTTTAAGTATTATACATACGTATGCAGATTATGTCTATAGTCACTATAGTATGCATGTGCGCAAACTGCCGCATACAGGCGCAATCTGGAAACTGCTTTCTGTATTCAAAACGCCTTTTGCGTCTGTTGTAATTTTATATGCGTTTGCATTGTGGATAAAAGCAATCGCAAGCATTTTGCCGTTTTCCTTGAGCACGAATGCTTCTCGTTCCGCTCTTTCTTCATAATTTTTTACCTCCAAAATTATTTATACATATAAGCATCATGTCAAATTGCACTCAAAAACTCAACGCTCTGTCCGCTTCGCGCTTTTACACTGTTATGTAGCAGAAGACGTGCTGTAAAAATGTATCATTTTGACACTATTTTTATGTATAAATTTGACACATTGTATTTTTTACGCCGCAATTTTACATTAAATTATGTGATAAATGGCAATATACTGTTATGTATCACATAATTGAGCGAATTTTACATATTTCACTTAAAAAATACAAACTTGGCATAAAAGTTGCAACAAATTAAATCGAAAGCTATGTGCAAGCGTGCAGCTACGAGATAGCTGTGCAAACTGCATGAACTTTACAAACAGCACATAACACCTATGGAGGTTTAGTATGACAGAATTGGCACTGTTCAACAACTTTTTTGACAACGCGTTGTGCGATGTCGTGCGTGATTGGGATTTTGGCACTTCATTTGCGATGCCGAAAGTTGACGTAAAAGAGGAAAAAGATGCATACACCATGCACATGGATTTGCCTGGCATGAGTGAAAATGATGTGAATGTGGAGCTTGACCACAATGTGCTCACGATTTCTTCACATCACGAGGAAAGCACGGAGGAAAAGAGCGATAAAAAAGCAAAGAAAGATGCAGGCAAGTATCTTATCCGTGAACGTCGCGTGAGCGAGTTTACGCGACGCTTTACGCTCCCTGATGATGTAAACGGCGAGCATGTTGCAGCGTCGTTCAAAAACGGCGTGCTCACCGTAAGCATTCCGCGCAAGGAGCTTGCCGCTCCCAAACGAATTGCTATTACAGCCGCATAACGCTGGGGCTGTCCTGGAAGTTTTCAAACTTCATCAAGGACAGCCTCATTTTTTGTTTTTTATGAACAAAAGTGCGAACAAATCTTGACGCTATCAATCGACAACCTCGCCGCAAGCGGCGAGGTATATTTTTTTGAGAAATAAAATGAGTTAATAATTTTATATTTGTTGTTACTTTTTATAAAAATTTTGTTATTATAGTAGTAGGGACTAGCAATGAATGCAAACAAGAAGAAAATGGTGTTGTTAAAGAGGCGCGCGTTGCTTCAGCAACTCTTGAGACTGCTGTTTTATTGCTGGAACGTGGAGAATGTTTTTTATGGAGAATTATTAATTATTATTTAAGAAATGGACAAGAGGTAACAAAATGGAAAAGATTGGCATGCAGGCAAGTACGGAGCGCAAAGTTGATTTTGAGTGCAATAAGCTCGACATTCTGTATGAAGACACGCATATCGTTGTCATTAACAAACCGTCAGGGATGCTCACCGTTCCGTATCCGGGAAGCAAAGCGCGCACAGCAGTTGGCGTGCTTGGCCGCCTTATGCGCAAGAAGGGAACGTATGCAGCGCATCACCGACCATTTGTGGTGCATCGTCTTGACCGCGACACTTCAGGAGTAATGATATTTGCACTTACTGAATACATGCAAAAGATGCTCATGCGCTCATGGCAGTCAGTTGTTAAAGAGCGATTGTATCGCGCTATTTCCGAAAACGGATTTGGCGAGCAGCTTGCTGATGCAGGCATTATAGATTCACCGATTGCATATAATGCATATAATATTGGGTTTGTGCCGAAAGCGGGAGACAAGCCTTCGCCAAAAGCACAAAAGTTTAAAGTGGCGAGCAAAAATAAATCTATTTATGAAAGGCATCTTGATTTCTCTACGGGCGAGCCGCGCTTCAGGACAGTGCCAGCGATTACGCATTATAGGATAATTGAGCGTGGACCAACGCATACGCTTTTTGAGTTAAGTCTTGAGACAGGCAAGAAAAATCAGATACGTGCACATCTTGCGTCAAAAGGGTATACTATTGCAGGAGACGAGAACTATCGCGCGCGGACAGACCCATTCGGCAGGCTGGGGCTCCATGCGAAATTGCTTGAATTTGTGCATCCTGCAACGGGAAAACACATGTGCTTTGAGATAAACGAGCCGCTTGAGTGGTGTGCGTATGTAAAGCGTGGTGATTTCCGTCCTGCTGAACCAGTGTGGCAGGCTGAGCGTCGGGCATTGCGTGCTGCAAAACGCGAGATGTTCAAATTTAATAATTGTAGATGATTATTAATTTGGAGGCAAGTTGCGAGACTTGCAAAATATGCACTATTGGGAAGAGTTGTAATGAAAAATGCAAACGATAATTTTTTCGCGGTATTAATATGCGCATTTCTTTTGAATGCCGCATATGTTCCTGTATGCGCTGCCGATGGCGTTATGTGGGGTGAAAAAGATATACGAATTGTACAGACAACGTGGTTTGACATTATCTATTCAGCTGATGCTGCTGAAAGCGCCGCTCACCTTGCTGAACACGCAGATGCCATTTATGACGACGTATGCGCATGGCTTGAAATTGAGCAGTGGAAGCGATTTCCCGTTGTCATTACGCCTGCACAAGATGAGTTCAACGCATACTATTCGCCTGCAGCATACGACCACATTGTCATGTATGACACTCCTGTAATTAATAAAATTGCTGTCGCTTCTGATGATTTTTTGATGACGTTTCGCCATGAACTTACGCATGCTGTTACATACAACATAAAAAACGAAGGAGTGAAAAAGCTCGGAAGAATTTTTGGCGATGTCATTAATCCTGCATTTTTATTTATTACACGCTCGCGTACAGAAGGCGTGGCGGTCTCTTCCGAAAGCGCGCACGGCGAAGGGCGGCTCAACGATTCATACAGCTTGCAGATGGTGCGGCAGGCAAAGCTTGAAAATTCATTTCCCAGTCATGCAGATGTTTACGGTTCCCGCGACATATATCCCTATGACACAAATTATTATTTTGGCGCGTCATTTGAAAGCTGGCTTCAGAAAACATTTGGCATGAAAAAATACGCGCAGTTCTGGTATAAGTGCGTCAACTTGCAGACAATTCATCCGACGATTGCGTTTAAGGCTGTATACGGCATGTCGGAAAAGGACGCCTGGCGCAAATTTAAAGAATCGATTGACGTGCCCGCCGTGAGCGCGAATCCACTTGAAAGCGATTCGTATGGCGATTATTTTTTGTATCGGCGTTCTTTGCGTAACAAATTGCGCAAAAAGACCGACGCGGCTTTGACGCCCGGTGCACTCACGAATAGCAGTGCATCATTTTCAAACGAGAACACGCACGGCGCACGCTATTCGCAGTTGTCTTCAAGCGACGCGGGTTTCAGCTATGTTGACGAAGCCGCGGGCAGTTTATATGTTTCAGCGTGGAGCAGCAATGGAACATATGCGCGGTCAAAAAAGCTGTTCACTGTTCCAAACCAAACGCGCATTGCGCTTTCACGCGACGGAAAATATGCTGCCGTAAGTGTGATGAGCGAGCGCCACGCAGTGCCCAAAAGTGAAGTGCGCGTATATAGCGTGCAAAGCCATTCGTGGCATACGCTCAAAGAAACAGGCTTGCGCGATGCTGCAATCATCACTGTTGGAAGAACGCATTATGTTGCAGCAATAAAAACAAAATCACAAAACTGCGCGCTCGTCGTGTATAAGTTGTTGGAAAACAGCCGCGGTACGCGCGTGAACGCAGCTGTGCTCGTTGCACAAAAATTATTTCCGCGTGGCGATGTCGCGTTTACACCAAGTGATGCAGCAGATGGTGAAATCGTGTATACGAATAAGAGCGCACGCGGTTGGTCAATACAGCTGTATTCGCTTGTAGATGGCAGCACGGCAGCGTATGGCGTGCCTGTTGAGCGCATGGTGATTCGCACTGCATCGCTGGCAGACAATGGCGCGGGGAAGACGCTCGTGTTTTCGTGGGCTGCCCCAGATACAATGCCACGCTTCGGGAAATTATTAATTAATAAAAATCACAATGCAGATGGCAGCGTGTTGTGGTGTTTGCAAACAGATGATGTTTCAGGCGGTGTGTATAATCCTGTGCTGCTCAAAACAGGCGTGCTTGCATATGCAGGGAATTTTTTCCGAGATGCAAAATTGCTCGTTGCAAACAGCGAAAAAATCCTGATGGAAACGTTTGCTGTGCGGGCAGAAGATGTGCAAACAGAACATGAACAAAGTTCTGCAATGGCAGGCGCGCAGGCAGAAAACACAGACAGCGCATTGTCGGAAATGCCCCCGCTGACAATGCCGTCCGTGTCGCTTGAGGCGCTCGCGTCTTCAAAAAAATATAATCCATTCAAATACTATTCACGCGGCATCTTTTTGCCGGCGGGCTCTGCGCGCACCTATACGTATGGCTACACGCAGAACGCATCGCTTTTTTCTGACGCACTCAGCGGCATCATTCCATCGGCAAGCGGAGATTTTAATCCGCGTGTGCTGCCATTTGGCGTTACGTATGCGTCTACAAATCCGTGGTCATCCGCAATTGTGCAGCTTTCAGGTGGATACAGTTTGTATTCAAACAGCGGTGCAATTGAAACGACATTTTCGAGTGGAACAGCGACATCGCTTTTTTCCTACACGATTACAGACCAAGTTGAATTCGACAGGCATGGATTTAAGCAGACGTTTCACGCAGTTGCACTCTCGTCTATGGTGCCCGTTGGCAAATTTTCAAAATTCACCTTTTCAAATGTGACAAATATTTTTGCGGGGCGGCAAGATTTGCTGTCACATCCAGACAGCTGGCGCGTGTTCGGAGCGCTTGAAAACGACAATTTAACAAATCGTTTCAGAGCGATTGCTAAATTTTCTGTAGGATACACAACCATGCACAGAACTGGCGCAGGCACGTATGAATATGGCGGCATCTCGTTTGCAACATCGTACACGGCGCATTATGCGAGTGCATTCGGCAGTGCGCTTTCGTGGCGCAATTTTACACAAGACCTTTCTGCAACGCTCACGGCACGTTCTCCAAGATTGCTCCCGTATGCGTGCAAGCATGATTTTACCTACAACTTCCCATTTGTGATTTCAGCGTCAATTTTCCCGAATGACACAGTGTTTTGGCGGCATGATGCACAAGTGATTTTATTTGCAGGCGAAGTGCAAAAAGCGCTGCCGCTCATATACGTGAACAGATATGCGGTTCGTGCATCGTATGGCGGTGCGTTTATACATACTGCAACATCACGCGATGTGTCATCATGGAATTTTCTCAACGCACCTACATTTTTTGCCATGATGTTTTCAGGCGCCATGCGTTATTACGATTCTGTTGCACTGCACGCGTCGCTCACGCTTACGCCCAACTTCGGTTTTGCCGCCACGCCGCTTCTTCGCTTTTCAATTGTTACTGGCGTGCGTTATCATTTGCACAAAAGAGCATACGAAAAACCGTTTTCGTTTGAGTTTTCGTTCAGTGCGTCGTATTAGCAAGCGGATCGTTCTGCCGCTTTTCCATATACGATACGCACAGATTGTATGGGCTCTATTTTTCAAGCGTCAAAAATGATTTGTAGCATTCGTATGCAGTGCAGATGTCCTCTTTGTTTGTGATTTCCCACGGCGCGTGCATGCTCAACACAGCGACACCTGCATCGAGCACATCCATGCCGTATTTTGCCGCCAGATGTGCAATCGTGCCGCCACCGCCTTGGTCAACTTTGCCCAGTTCTGCCATCTGGAACGGAATGTTGTTTTTGTCCATGAGCGCGCGCACTTTTGCGATAAATTCTGGATTCGCGTCGCTTGCAGAATATTTGCCACGGCTGCCAGTGTATTTATTAAACGTAATTCCGCCACCTAAAAACGATGCGTTGTCTTTATCGTACAAGTTGCTGTTCATGGGATCGAACGCTGCATTCACATCGCTTGAAAGCATAGCGCTTGAAGCAAGGCAACGGCGCAGTGTCAAGTCGTTTGAGTTTCCGCCCATGCGCGAAATGATTTCTGCAACAGCGTTTTCAAGCAAGTGCGAGCCCATGCCTGTAGCGCCGTAGCTGCCGATTTCTTCTTTGTCTACACATAGGCAGCAGTTTGTGCGCGCGTTCACTGTGCTGTCGAGAAGCGCTTGTACAGAAGTGAATGCACATGCACGGTCATCCTGTCCATATGCCAAAATAAGCGAGCGGTCAAATCCTAAATCTCGTGCATGGCCGGCAGGCACTATTTCAAGTTCTGCTGAAGCAAAATCATCCTCATCGAAATTATATTTTTCTTTGAGCAGTTTAATAATTTCTTTTTTGCATTTATCTTTTTTGCTTTTTGCTTTTGCACCCTCATCGTCTTTTTCTTTTTGCGGCGGCTCAGAACCGACAATCAAATCAAGATTTTCGCCAGGAATAAAGTCAGACGCTTTTTCTTTCATCTGCTCTTGTGCAAGATGCGGCAGAATGTCTGAAACGCAAAACACTGGGTCGTCTGCGTCTTCGCCTATTTTTATGTTGATGATTGAGCCGTCTTTTTTGCACACAACGCCGTGAATGGCCAGCGGCGTTGTAACCCACTGGTATTTTTTTATGCCGCCGTAATAATGTGTGTTCAAATATACGACAAAATCTTTTTCGTACAGCGGGTTTTGTTTGACGTCGAGGCGTGGCGAATCGATATGCGCGCCGAGAATGTTCATGCCGTCTTCAAGGCTGCCGCTGCCAATTTCAAAAAGCGCAATAGATTTTCCCATCTTTTGCACATACACTTTGTCGCCAGCTTTGAGCGTTTTGCACGATGCAACATCTTTGTAGCCGTGCTTTTCCGCCATGCTGATAATTTGCGCTGTGCACTCACGCTCAGTTTTGCCATTGTTAAGAAACATTTTGTAATCATTAATAAATTGTTCGTTCATAAATACTCCTATAAAAAATCACTTGAAGCACACGTCAACTTCAAACGGACCATGCGAGGTGACAAACGGTATTGCCACAATCGGATAATTTTTCGGCCACGAAAGCATATGGTTTTTGCCAGTTACGACAACAGGCGGCGACACGCTGATATTTTTATCTCTGATTTCCGATATTGCATTGCCCGATATGATGTTTGTAAATTCACTTACGAGTTGCTTTGAGAGCTCTTCGCGCTCCTTTATCGTGTCTGCCTTTATACCTGAACGCTCAAGCATTTTATCTGCAAGAATTTTATGAAGGCGGAATGCCACAACGCCGTCGCAGTCGCCAGTCAGTCCGAGTAACCCCGATATTTCCCATGCATGACCTGTTTTTGCATCGAGTAAATACGGCTCTTTGTGTTGCGGCGTCAAGTTGAACATGTTGCTAAAAGCGTTTTCACACGATGTCAAAAATGGATTGATAACGCGTACATCCATAATATAAATATATAGCAATATGCAGAAGTAAGTAAATAGAAATATGCTGCCGCTTCTCCGTCCGCTTGACTTATGCACAGTAAAATGTAATTATTGCGTGTAGTATGAAAGTAGCAGCAACAGGTGCAGTTCTGTCGGGAGCTGTTACTGTCCCAGGCAGTAAAAGTCATACAATACGCGCATGTCTTTTTGCGGGGTTGGCAAACGGTGTGAGCCATATCCGCAATCCGCTTGCAAGTGACGATTGCATGAGCGCGGTGCGTTTTATCAGCAATTTCGGTTGCTCTGTTGAACTGCGCGACGACGAATGGATTGTACACGGCATCGGTACAAAGTGGCAGCAGCCATCGTTTGTCATAGATGTCGGCAACAGCGGCACGCTCGTCAGTTTTGCAGCTGGCATTGTAGCGACAATTCCGGGCTATTCCGTTATTACTGGAGACTCATCAATATGCAGGCGACCTTTGAACGATATGCTTCAGGCGTTGCGGCAGCTTGGTGCAGAGGCATTTGCGACGCGCGAAACTGTTGGTGCGCCGCCTGTCATCATAAAAGGTCCTATCCACGCGGGAACTGCACAGCTGCAAGGAAGCATTTCGCAATACGTGAGTTCGCTTCTCCTTGCCGCTGCACTGACGGAAGGGAAAACGCGCATTGAAGTGAGCGCGCCTAAAGAAATCCCTTTTGTAAAGATGACGCTTGACTGGCTTGCGTCTGCTGGTTTTTCCGTTGTGTATGATGCAGCGCGTTTTACCTGGTATGAGCTTTCAGGCGGAAACGCGTTTGCTCCATTTGACAAAGTGATGCCGTCAGACTGGTCAGGTGTTGCGTTCCCGCTCGTTGCAGCAGTAATTTCGCATTCGGAAATTATTATTAATAATATTGACATGTCGCAAGTACAAGGCGACAAAGCGATTGTCGCTGTTTTGCAATCTATGGGAGCAACGATAGAGATAGATGAACAGCATGCGCGCTTGCTCGTGCATCGGTGCGGCAAACTGCACGGTGTTTCTGTTTCGCTTTCAGATTTTCCTGACGCCTTGCCTGCGCTGTGCGTTGCTGCTGCATATGCCGATGGCGACTCACAGTTTAGCGATATAGACATATGCCGCTTGAAAGAAACAGACCGCGTTGCGCTCATGCATAGAGAGCTTGCAAAACTTGGCGTTTCATGTGACGAAGGCGATGATTATCTTGTCGTGCACGGCGCAAAAGGCGTTGGCATACACGGTGGCACTGTCGAAAGCTGCGGCGACCACCGCATTGCAATGGCATTTGCTGCTTTTGGAATAGCGCTTCCGCAGGGAGAAAAAATTATTATTAACGATGCAGAGTGCTGCGCCGTGACATTTCCACAGTTTTATGAAACGATGAACCAACTCGGAGCAGGTTATATTTTGCTGGAATCAACAACCGCGCCGCAAGTGTCGGGGCGTTAAACCATCTGCACGAATAAAAAAAGGAAATGAAATTATGGAATCTATTTTGACTGTTGAAAATCTTTCTAAGCAGTACGGAATGAAAACCGCGCTCAGAAATATTTCGTTGACGCTTGAAGCGGGCAGAATACTTGGCCTTATGGGACCAAACGGCAGCGGCAAGACGACTTTTTTGAAAATTGTGGCGGGGTTGCAAAAATCAAATGGTGGCTCCGTGCTTGTATGCGGAAATCCCATCGGGCTTGCAAGCAAACGCCTTGTGTCGTTTTTGCCTGACCGCAACATTATGCCAAAATGGATGACAGTGCTTGACGCAATTGACTACTACAATGATTTTTTTGCAGACTTTGATTCGCACAAAGCGCTTGACATGCTTGAATTTGTTCACCTCGAAAAAGACGTGCCTGTTTCGCATATGTCAAAAGGCATGGTTGAAAAGCTCAATCTTTTGCTGTGCTTTTCACGCGTTGCTAAATTGTTTTTACTTGACGAGCCGCTCGGCGGTGTTGACCCTGTGGCGCGTGAACGCATTGTTTCGACAATTGTTAAAACATACAGCCCCGATTCATCAATTATTGTGAGCACGCACCTTGTGCACGACATAGAGCATATGTTCAACGATGTATGCTTTATAAGCAGCGGCGAAATTGCATTGTACGCAGATGCGCAACGCCTGCGTAGTGAGCGCGGCATGGATATCGATGAACTCTATATCAATATGTTTAGGGAAATATAATTATGGAACGTACTGATGCTGAAATGAATAGAACGGAACATGCCGGCGGTGCACATAAAATCAACGTGATGAAGGCAACGTTAAAACAAGAGTGGAAGGCGAGTCGAGCGCGCATTCTCTATACGAGCGCAGTGATTGCAATTGTATTGCTCGGAGCATCGCTGACAAATTTTATTGCATATCAAACGCAATCAAATCATTTGACGTTTTTTGGCGTAGTGATGTATATCATTGGTATGATAAGCGTATTGTGTATTCCGCTGTATGCGCTTTTGCGCGGCTGCGGGAATCTGCGCTCATTGCTCTTTAGCGACACGAATTATCTTATGTTGCTCGTGCCCGCACACAGTTATACGCAACTCGGTGCAAAGCAATTGGTGAATCTTGCAGAGTATGTGATATATGCGGTGCCTGCCGCATTGTATCTGTCGTTTATGATGCCGAGTTTAGGGGTGCTCCTGTATACTGAATTTGGCACAACGTTTCCGAATATAGACCCTGGTGTGTCGTACTGGGAAAACGTAAAGGCAATTTATCATTTTGTATTTGCCGAGCACTTGGGCAGCGTGTTGCAATTTTTTGTGTGGTCCATCATCTCGTTCGTCGTTTGGCAAGCAGGAATCAATTTTGCATATGCATTGTATTCTGCGTTTATTCACACAAAACGGCCGAATAAATTTTTAATCTTGATAATACTGTTCTTTGTGTTTTATATCCCCATACGGCTTGGATTTTTTGGACTCAACTATGGCTTTAGTTCATCTTTTTCTGATGATGGCACAGTCAACGGAGCAGCTGTATTTTGGAACCACGCGATGCGTTTTGCTGTGTTTGGCGCCATGTATTTTCTTGCAACAGGCTGGCTGCTGGAGCATAAAACCGAAGTATAATAGACCTGTTTGATAACAAGTTATCAAACAGGTTGCGAGTTTTAACTCGTTAGAATATCACGCATTAAAACATCGCATTTCAAAGCAGCCTGTTCGGAAACTGATGTTTCAGAACAGGCTTAATAATTTCAATAAATATAACAAAACATACTAAGCATTGTATTGACTATTTCACGTTGTTATGTTAATATAACTTATTGTTATAAATATATTTCACACTGCGTGCGTACTAGTTCATAAAGTTTTGCAGAGAGAACAGTAAAACAATCACACAAAATGGAGGAGATTTATGAATGCAATCTCTGCATCTAGTACCGTTCCTGACATGCCTTTTTCATGTTATGTATATTTAGCAATGGCGTATAGTTTTCCTTTTTTGATGTACGGCATAGCGGGTGTCGCGCTGGGCGGCATAACAACGGCGGAACTTTTTACTATACTTTCCGACCCAATTACTATTATTTTGGGAATCGTGGTGCTGCTCATGGGCCCCGCCGGTTGCGCGTATTTCCAACGTCACTTGCATAAGTATGACGGTACAGATAAAACGGCAGAACTCATAAACAAGAAAGTAAAATATTTTGAAAAAGCAATGATTGCATCTGTCTTTGTAATTTCTATTTGTGAGTCGTTCGTCTTTCATTTGCGTAATGTCAGACGTGGTATTCAATATGCGGCATTTCAAGGACAATCATCACTGAGTTTTGGCATATGTGTGATGCTTGGACTTGTTGGCGTATTTTCACTTTTCTCATATGTAATGTTTCATATGACGTTTGAACATTCACTGACCTGGCTGCCTTATAAAAAACACTGGCAGACAATGTCGCTTGTTATGAGGTCGCTTACCGCTTCGTTTTTCGGGATTGTCGGCATTATCTTATTGCTTATTGCGGTAGTTCTCGTTCCCTCAAACAGAAATATATCAAATAGCGCGCTTGTTTTAGGCAGGATGATGCCGATAAGTATTGTTGCAGGCGGGCTGGTTGTTATTGGTTTGTATCTGCAAATACGGACAACAAAAATAAGCATTACGGCCATAGAGTCGTTTTCAAACAGCCTTGCACAAAGAGATTACGCAGTGAACGCCATGCCTGTGCTTAGCCGCAGCGAGTTGGGCGCTCTTGTAAATGACTTGAATATATTTTGCCAAACAGCGCGTGACCTGTTCGTCAATTTTCGTGACAGCATTGATGCATCGGACGGAATGATAAAAGTGCTTGTTACGCGCATGAACGAGGCTGGCGCTTCAATAAAAGAGATAACTGACAATATTTCGATTGTCCAGAACGACATGAACAATCAGGCGGCGGGCGTGGAAGAGACGAACGCGGCAATCAATCAAATCATGGCAAGCATACGGACGCTCAATCAAAGCATTGAGTCGCAAGCGTCGAGCGTTACGGAGTCTTCTGCTGCCGTTGACGAAATGGTGGCGAACATCCGCTCCATGACGCAGATTCTCGAAAAAAATACGGAGGCGGTAGGCATGCTTTCGGATGCAGCGGACGAGGGGCACAACAGTGTGCGCAATGCTGTCGAGACGGCACAGCACATCATTTCGCAGTCGGCTTCGCTGCTTGAGGCGAGCACGATAATCCAGACAATTGCGAGTCAGACGAACTTGCTTGCCATGAACGCGGCGATTGAGTCAGCGCACGCGGGGGAAGCTGGCAAAGGCTTTGCGGTCGTTGCGGACGAAATCAGGAAGCTTGCCGAGCAGTCGAGCGCGCAGGGCAAAGTAATCAGCGACAACTTGAAAGCGCTTTCAGTCTCAATTGCCGAAGTGTCCGAAGACGTAAAAGAGGTGCAGAAGAATTTTGATTCGATATATAATCTGTCGCAAACGGTGCGTGAGCAGGAACATATCATCATGAATGCGATGAGCGAGCAGGCATCCGGCAGTCAACAAGTGCTTGAAGCTATGAAGAATATCAACGATTCGACGGTGGCAGTCAAGGGCGGCTCCGACGAAATGGTGTCAGGCGGGGAACAGATTGTTAAAGAGATGACTATTTTAAGCGAAGTGACGAGCAAGATCAATGAGCGCATGAATGCCATGACAGACAGCATACAGTCAATTGTTGCAGGAATGGAGCATGTAAGCGAATCTTCTGCACAGACGATGGGCAGTGCAGAGAAGCTAAAGACAGTCATAGGAACGTTTACACTGTAACATGCGGCAGGCGACGGTACTATTTGCAGAGGGCGTTCAGGTTTAATCAAAAAAACTATAAATTTAAACAAATTTTCAAATAAATGCTACTATTTTCGCTGGCTTGCACCGATAGTGTTAAAGAAGCGCTGATTACTGTTTGAGACATTAATCAGCACTTTTTTAAAGGTTGGTGTATGTAAGGCATGTATATTGAAAAAAGATAGTATAATAATTTATAATGTGTTATAAGGGCATCTTTCAAACTGCATGGGGCAGCGAAGCGTCCAGCCAGTTTTTAAAGGTTCTCATAAAATATAATAATCTGACGGAAGGTGGATTATGGAAAACACAGAAAAAAGGGCTGCGTATAGAGTGCCGTTTGTTACGTATGTTTTCTTGGTTTTAGTGTATATCTGGCCGAGTTTAGTGTACGGCGTTACAATGCTTTGGTATGGCGGCATTACCGTTGCCGAGTTTCAAAAGGCGCTGGGAGATCCGCTGCTTTTTATCTACATTCCGCTTGTACTTATTGTGCCCATTGTTTCATGCAAGAATTTTGAAAAAGATATGCGCTCCTATGACGGCTCCCCTGAACAGGTAAACAGGATAAACCACCTTGTCAAACTGCATGAATGGCTTTCTGTCAGTGTTCCGATGGCGACCTCTTTATTGCTTCCGTTTTTGTATGAGCTGCGGAATAAAATGCGCGGCACTACGTATGAAGCTTTTCAGGGGGCTTCTGCGCTCAGGTTCGGCGTTGTCGTTATGTTCAGCCTCATAAGCGTATATAATGTTTCTCTGTACTTAATGTATGTCCATACGTTTGAACGCTCGCTTTCGTGGGTGCCTTTCCGAGCAGGTGATGCCGGCTGGCCGCTTGTCAGGCGCAATATAGCTGTCGGTTTTTTTTCAATGTGCGGCATATTGCTCATGACAATAGCAGTGTTTTACGTTCCCGCAAACCGTGACTCAGATTTTGCACTGCTTCTTGAAACAAAGATTGTTCCTGCCGGAGTTGTTGCAATGATATTCGGGCTTTTCGGTGTATATTTGAATGCGTCTGCTACTAAGAAGAGCATTAGCGCCATTGAGCAATTTGCAGCTGCGCTTTCAAACAAAGACTATACAGTACAAGAACTCCTCGTACAGTACCGTAATGAAACAGGCTTGCTCGTAAACGACTTGAATCATTTTTACAAAATAACACGTGACGTGCTTTCAGGCTTTAAAGATTCAATAACTGAATCGACAGAATCTACGAAAGTGCTTGTTGAGAATATGAACAACGCGTCTTCAAATATTAAGGCAATAAACGAAAGCATTACGTCTGTTCAGGACGACATGAACAATCAGGCTGCGGGCGTTGAGGAAACGAACTCGGCAATCAATCAAATCATGGCAAGCATACGGACGCTCAATCAAAGCATTGAGTCGCAAGCGTCAAGCGTTACGGAGTCTTCCGCTGCCGTTGACGAAATGGTAGCGAACATCCGCTCCATGACGCAGATTCTTGAAAAGAATACGTCATCGGTGAACATGCTTTCTGACGCATCAGACGAAGGGCGCAGCAGCGTGCAGAATGCTGTGGAAACATCGCAAAACATCATTGAGCAGTCTGCATCGCTTCTTGAAGCGAGCATAATCATCCAGACAATTGCGAGCCAGACGAACTTGCTTGCCATGAACGCGGCGATTGAGTCAGCCCACGCAGGGGAAGCTGGCAAAGGCTTTGCGGTCGTTGCGGACGAAATCAGGAAGCTTGCCGAGCAGTCGAGCGCACAAGGAAAGGCTATTAGCGACAATTTGAAAGCGCTTTCAGCTTCGATTGCAGAAGTCTCTGAAGACGTAAAAGAAGTGCAGAAAAATTTTGACTCCATTTACAATCTTGCGCAAACAGTGCGTGAGCAGGAAACTATCATTATGAATGCGATGAATGAGCAGGCATCGGGCAACCAGCAAGTGCTCGAGGCCATGAAAAACATAAATGACTCAACTATTGCGGTTAAAGACGGTTCCGATGAGATGGTGTCAGGCGGGGAACAGATTGTTAAAGAGATGACTATTTTAAGCGAAGTGACGAGCAAAATCAATGAGCGCATGAATGCCATGACAGATAACGTTCAGCAGATTTCAAACGGCATGAGTACGGTTGGAGAGTCATCTGCTCAGACATTGAGTGGCGCTGAACGGCTCAAATCGGTAATCGATTCGTTTAAGCTTGCATAGACGGTGCCGATGTGTAAAATAGCGTAAACGCAGCATCGCATGTGCAATGCTGTGAGCGGCGCTATAGGTGAGCGGAGAGAAAAAGCTGCATTTTGTTTGCTTTTTGTGCGGAAAAAGCGCGTTATATCTTTGGAGTTGCCATGTTGCATATCGGCTATCATGAATCTACGAGTGGCGGCTTCGTTGCCATGGGTAATGAAGCGGTGAGCGTCGGGGCAGATACGTTTGCGTTTTTTACGCGCAATCCGCGTGGCGGCGGCGCAAAAGCGATTGACGCAGAAGATGCGGAGGCGTTCTGCACGTTTGCGAAAAAACACAAGTTTGCACCGCTTGTAGCTCACGCGCCGTACACAATGAATCCTTGTTCTGCAAATCCTGACGTGCGCGCATTTGCGCTAGAGATGATGATAAGCGATTTTGCCCGCCTTGAATACGTGCCTGGAAATTATTATAATTTTCATCCGGGAAGCCACACGGGGCAAGGCGCAGAAGCAGGCATTGTGCAAACAGCAGAGCTCATTGCCGCGGCGCTCAAAAGTGTTGACGAAACGCACAAAAAAGCAGGCACTGCATGCCACACCATGCTGCTCGTAGAAACGATGGCGGGCAAAGGTTCTGAAATTGGCAAGACGTTTGAAGAACTCCGCGCAATTCTTGACGGCGCGGAAAAAAGTTACGGCGCACATCTTGCAAAACGCGTGGGTGTATGCCTCGACACATGCCACATCTGGGACGGTGGTTACGACATTGCCCGCGATCTTGACGGCGTTATTGCACAATTCGACAAAGTTGTGGGACTCTCGCGTCTTCACGCAGTTCACTTGAATGACAGCATGAACGAATGTGGCGCGCACAAAGACAGGCACGCAAAAATAGGTGAAGGCAAAATCGGGCTTGATGCGCTTGTCCGAGTCATAAATCACCCTGCGCTAAAAGCGTTGCCGTTCATTCTTGAAACGCCAAATGAGCACGACGGCTATAAAAAAGAGATTGCAATGCTTCGGGCGAAGTTTGCAGGCTGAATGCGCCCAAGAGCTGTGGAAGGTTTGTTCCTGCGTACGTATAACACGGAAAGCAGTTTTTGCAGCACAGCTTCTGCGAAATACCAGTGCGTACGCACTGCTGTTTTCATTAACGCAAGCGCTTAAAAATTGATTTCCATGCATGTATAATTCTCTGTCTTGACTTATCCAAAATATTTTCAGTATACTTAAAATTCGTAATTCCATGTATATCCGTTAGCGCGGAGTTTATAAGGAGATGATATGAAAACGCAAATAAAAAAAGCGACATTTGCATGTGTTGTTGCAGCTGTTTGCTTGCTTGCAGGCACCATCGGTTGCAAAGAAAAAAAAGGTAAAATCAAGATAGGCATTGTGCAGCTCGTAGAGCACGCTGCGCTTGATGCTGCGTATCACGGTTTTGTTGACGGGCTTGCAGAAGCGGGCTATGTTGACGGTCAGAATATTGTGATTGATTACGAGAACGCGCAGGGCGAGCAGGCAAACTGCGTTACGATTGCGCAAAAACTTGTCAATGACCGTTCCGATTTGATTCTCGCTATTGCAACATCTGCTGCGCAAGCTGTGGCAAATTTAACAAACAAAATTCCCGTTCTTGTAACTGCGGTGACTGACCCTGCAAGTGCGAAACTTGTGCAGTCGAATGAAAAACCTGGCACAAATGTTTCGGGCACGTCAGATTTAACGCCGTGTGCTGAACAAATCAATTTGCTTAAAACGCTTGTGCCGCATGCAAAAACAGTGGGCATATTATATTGTTCAAGTGAGCAAAACAGCATTTTCCAAGTAGACCTTGCAAAAGCTGCGTGCGACAAACTTGGTCTTGCGTATATTGATGCAACAGTTTCAAATTCAAATGAACTGCAGCAAGTGGTGCAGAGCCTTGTTGGAAAAGTTGATGCAATTTATGCACCCACAGATAATATGATTGCAGCGGGCATGGCGACTGTTGCGCAAGTTGCAAACGACAACAAAATCCCCGTCATTGCAGGCGAGGAAGGCATGTTGCGTGGCGGTGCGCTTGCCACATACGGCATCAATTACTACGAGCTTGGCAAACAGACTGCGGCAATGGCTGTTGACATTCTTGCAAATGGCAAAAATCCTGCCGACATGCCCATTCAGTATCTTGAAAACTGTACGTTTGAAGTGAACGAAGACACAGTGGCAAAACTTGGCATTGCTATTCCTGAAAGTTTGAAAAATTAATAATTTTGGAGCAGCGAAATGAGTTTGCTGTATGCGTTGCACGGTGCTGTCGCACTTGGTATTTTGTGGAGCGTAATGACGCTTGGCGTATATATTACGTTTAGGATTCTCGACATTGCAGACTTGACGGTAGACGGCAGTTTTGCCACAGGCGGCGCCATGAGCGGCATGCTCATTGTAAACGGTGTAAATCCGTTTGTGTCACTGCTTGCAGCTTTTGCTGTTGGAATGCTTGCAGGTCTTGTTACGGGGTTGATGCATACAAAAATCAAAATACACGTACTGCTTGCAAGCATTCTCACCATGATTGCACTCTATTCAGTCAACATTCGCATCATGGGAAAGGCGAACACGCCGTTGCTCGGTGTGCGCACTGTCACGTCGTTTTGGATGGAGCATTTTGAGCTGACGACAACAACTGCCTCTCTTATTGTCGGCGTGATTTTTGTTACGCTGCTTATTGTGCTCATGTACTGGTTTTTTGGTACTGAACTCGGCAGCGCAATGCGTGCAACAGGCAACAACGAGCACATGATGCGCGCGCTTGGCGTGAACACAGATACTATGAAAATTTTCGGATTGATGCTGGCCAATGGCTTTGTTTCGCTTTCAGGCGGGCTTGTTGCGCAGAGTCAAGGCTATGCCGATGTGGGCATGGGCACCGGTACAATCGTCATAGGGCTTGCGTCCATTATTATCGGTGAAGTTATTTTTGGAAGGCATTTTGGCTTTTGGTATACATTTCTCTCTGTTGTGCTCGGTTCTATTCTGTATCGCATGGTTATTGCAGTTGTGTTGCAGCTTGGTCTGAAATCTACCGATTTGAAGCTGTTCACTGCGCTCATTGTGGCGGTGGCGCTCTCTGTACCTGTTGTAAAAGAGCGCGTTGCAAGCAGGCGTCGCTCTCCGTTCCCCGGTGCATCTCATTTAGACAAAGAGATTCGACGCAACCCTGAATTGACCGACACGGTGGGAGGATGACATGCTAAAATTGTTCAACATAGCGAAAACATTCAACCCTGGCACAATTACAGAAAAATGTGCGCTTAAAAATGTCAATCTCGAAATTGCAGATGGCGATTTTATCACTGTTATCGGTGGAAACGGCGCGGGCAAGTCAACGCTGCTCAATCTTATTGCTGGCATTTACCGCACTGACTCAGGTTCTATTTTTCTCGACGGCATGGATTTGACAGGATTGCCCGAACATGTTCGCGCAAAATATATGGGGCGCGTTTTTCAAGACCCGATGATGGGAACTGCCGCAAATATGCAAATAGAAGAAAATCTTGCGCTTGCTATGCGGCGTGGAAAACGCAGAACGCTTGCGTGGAATGTGCAGAGCGCTGAGCGAAAGCGATACCGCGAAAAGCTTGCACTTCTTGAGCTTGGTCTTGAAAACAGAATGACAGATAAAGTGGGCTTGCTTTCAGGCGGGCAGCGGCAGGCGCTTACGTTGCTCATGGCAACGTTGCAAAAGCCAAAGTTGCTTTTGCTCGACGAACATACAGCTGCGCTCGACCCGAAAACTGCAAAAAAAGTGCTTGAGCTTACGCAATCGTTTGTAAGTGCGGAAAAACTTACAACGTTTATGGTTACGCACAACATGAAAGATGCAATCAGGTACGGCAACCGTCTGATAATGATGAGCGAAGGCAGCATCATCTATGATGTGAGCGGTGAAGAAAAGAGAAATCTCAAAGTGGAAAATTTGCTCAAAAAATTTGACGAAGCGGGTGCAGAAGACACGCTCAACGACAGACTGTTGCTTTCATAATAAAATATTGCCGTAAAGCTTTGCATTGAAATGCGTGCGGTCATCAAAATGGAACGGATTGCTGTATAGGCAGGGCGTTCTTGTTTTTTCAGCGATGTCATCATATAATGGACGAGGGCTTATTAATTATGAAGATTTCAGAACTTGGCAATTTTATTGGCGCACGTTGCGTGCAGGGCGATTTTGATGACGGTGACATTTTATGCGCATATACGAGCGATTTGTTGAGCGACATTCTCGGCAACGCTGATGAAGGCTGCGTTCTCGTAACGATTCAAGCGCATCGCAACACTGTTGCCGTCGCTTCTACAAAGGATTGCCCTGCAATCATTGTGTGCAACGAGCGCGCAATTCCTGTCGACATGATTGAAGCGGCAAAATCAGAGCGCATTGCCATTTTTGAAACGAGCAAAAATCAATTTATCGTGAGCGGCATGTTGTACGACGAGCTCAAGCGTGGAGGAGCCATGACGTGATAGTGCGCGCCGATTTGCATCTTCATTCATGCGTCTCTCCGTGCGGCGATTTGCTCATGTCACCGCGGCAAATTGTTAAAACATTGAAAGAAAAACATATTGCGCTTGCCGCGCTCACCGACCACAATGTTGCGTTCAACTGTCCTGCGTTTGCTGCGTGCTGCAACGAGGTTGGTATTGCTGCGCTGTACGGCATGGAGGCGCAGACTGCCGAAGAGATTCATGTGCTGTGCCTTTTTCCTGAATTGCAGACTGCGCTTGACTTTTGCACTGCGTGGTACGAGACGCTCCCGAACGTTATGAACAAACCCGAAGTGACGGGCGACCAAGTGTACGTGAACGAGCGCGATGAAATAATCGGCGAAGTGGAAAAATATTTGATAACATCTGCGCCATATGCACTTGACGAATGCGCAGACCGAGTGCACAAAGCGGGCGGGCTTGTGATTCCTGCGCATGTTGACAGACCTGCGTTTTCCATGACGAGTCAGCTCGGTGCAATTGTTGCAGGCGACTGGGACGCGCTTGAATTTGTGCGGCCGCACATATTGCAGGAACACGCTCAACAATCGGTTGCCACATTGCCGATTGCGCTTCCTGCTCCATATGCTATTACAACATCTTCAGATGCGCATTACGTCGAGCACATTGGTCGCCGCGCTTTTGAGCTTGACATAGGAGATGAGCCGCTCGTAACTGGAAGCGGCAGTGTCAATCTTGCAGCAGTGCGTGCAGGCTTGGAGAAACGTGTAGTGCATCCGTGAGCGCGTCTGCGTCATGCGCGGTGTTTTTTTGTGCGTTGCCATTCTTTTTTACTGCGCGAATGAGGATATTTTTCGGCGTGTGCTCCATAGCAATAAATTCAAGCAGCTGTACACTATAGCCGCTTTTTCCCAGATATTCTGCACGAAGCGCGTCAGTGACGAGTGCTGCAAACCGTTCTTTAATTATTCCGTATTTTAAAAGCGGTGCAAATTGTTGTGCCGCTTTTTTTGCTTCAAGTTGCTTGTTAATTTCGTGTTGACAGCACGGCACGCTTAAAATTGCCGCGCAGTTGTGTTTGACGGCGAACGCAAGCGCTTCATCGGTTGCTGTGTCACACGCGTGGAGCGCAATCACTATGTCGGGTTGCGCTGATGGCACATGGCGCGCAATAGTGCCAACGCAAAATGAAAGGTTGCTGCAATGCAGTTCGGCGGCAATAGTGTTGCAGTACGCAACAACATCTTCTTTTATGTCAAGCCCAGTAATATGTGCATCAATTTTTTTCACATGCGAAAAATAATACTGTACGGCAAACGTCAAATACGATTTTCCGCAGCCAAAATCAATGATGCGCAACGGCCGCTCGCTGCCGCATATGTGTTGCACATGCGGCACAATGTCGTCAATAAATTCAAGAAAACGATTTATTTGCCTGAATTTGTCGTACTTTGCGGCAATCACTTTTCCTTCTGTTGTCATAACGCCGAGCATCACGAGGAATGGAACAGGCGTTCCTTCTGGCAAAAGGTAGTTTTTTGTGCGCTTGAGGTGCTGTGAAACGCGTGCAAGGCAGGTGTTGTCATGTGTGAGTTTATTTGCAAGCGTTTTTTTGAGCGTCGTGATTTTGCCTTTTTTGTTTGCGAGTACAGTGATTGTCTCTGATTCAGTGCGCATCGTACAGTTTTTGAAAGTTTTTCCTGCATGCGCATTGAGGAATGCGTCAAGTTCTGCTGCAGTAATATGCTCGTGAAACGCCTGCGTGCTTGTGAATTTTTCAACGACATACTGCTTGTCTGACGAAGATGGATGCATGCGTATTTTGATGCGCTCGTAGCGCTTGCCAAGAAGCGCTTCTGTATTTTTTCTTGGCTTTGAAAGCGTTGCACAAAGAATCATATGGTGAGTATACTATTTTTCTAAAAAATGATATAGTAATTAGCATGGGTAAATGCTTAGTATTTGTGAATCAAAAAGGCGGCGTTGGAAAAACAACATCTGTCATCAATATTGGCGCATACATGGCGCTTGCAGGCAAAAAGGTTTTGCTTGTCGATTTTGATTCTCAAGGAAACATGTCGAGTGGAGTAGGTGTGTCAAAAGACAAGCCCACTGTGTACGAGTTGCTTGCGAATCTCATTTCGGCAGAAGAAGCAGTCAAGCACGCGTCAGTAAAAAATCTTGATGCGATTAGCGCGTCAATTGATTTGTCAGGCGCGGCAGTTGAACTCGTTGAACAGAAAAATCGCGAATTTTATCTAAAGAATGCGCTTGCGCCGCTGCATGAAAAATATGACTATATCCTCATTGACTGTCCGCCGTCGCTTGGCATTCTTACGCTCAATGGGCTTGCCGCCGCAGATTCTGTGCTTGTTCCGCTCCAGTGCGAATATTTTGCGCTTGAAGGAATTACGCTCCTTTTGCAGACAGTTAAAAAAGTGCAGCAAGGCATTAATAAAGAACTCACAATTGGCGGCATATTTTTTACTATGTACGATTCTCGTACGCGTCTTGCACAAGATGTGGTAACGCAAGTGAAGTCGTATTTTAAAGATGTTGTGTTCAGCACGATTATTCCGCGCAATGTGCGTCTGTCTGAAGCGCCGAGTCACGGGCAGCCCATTTGTGAATATGACCCATCGTGCATTGGAGCCGTCAGTTACAAAAAACTGTCAGAAGAGGTAATGCGTCGTGGCTAAAAAAAATAATTTTGGATTGGGCAGAGGGCTCGATGCACTCATGAGCACAGATGAAGTCATAAATGGCAAGAGTGATGAAACAGGCACAGGTTTTTCAGTGTTGCCTGAAGGGGTAGAGCTTGATGACAACGGCTCGTTATGGGTCAGTGTGGATTTTTTGCAACCGAATCCTTATCAGCCACGAAAAAATTTTGACGACGATGCGCTTGCAGAACTTGCTGCTTCAATAAAAGAGCACGGCGTTGTCCAGCCCATATTGATTGAGCCTGCTGGCGAGAAAAATTTTTACATCATTGCGGGAGAGCGGCGTACGCGTGCTGCAAAACTTGCTGGAGTACGTAAAGTGCCTGTGCAAATCCGCCGCTATGATGAGCAAAAAAAACTTGAAATTGCGCTTATCGAAAATATTCAGCGCGCAGATTTAAACCCGATTGAAGAAGCAGCTGCATATTACAACCTCATGCAACTCGGCGAAATGAGTCAGGATGAAGTCGCTTCACGTGTTGGCAAAAATCGTTCTACTATTGCGAACGCAATACGATTGTTAAAACTGCCCGAAGACATGCAAAAGGCGCTCGTCAATGGGAATATTACAGCAGGGCATGCGCGTGCGCTGCTCTCTGTTGTGCACGAAGCAGATATGCGCGTACTGTTTGGCAAAATTGTTGGCTCAAACCTTTCTGTGCGCGATGCCGAACAACTTGCAGCTTCATTCAATGGCGGAGGAAGAGCGGCAGACAAAAAGAAAGATAAAAAAGCAGCTCCCAAAAAAGATGTGGATATTCTTGCGATTGAGCAGCAGTTCATTGATGTGCTCGGCACAAAATGCGTGCTCAACGGAACGCTTGAAAAGGGCACGATAGAGATTGCGTATTTTAGCCGTGCAGATTTAGATAGATTATATACGGCTATCGTAGAAAAATAATGTGAACTATATGAACTGTGCATCGCTTGTAGAAACGCTTAAACAAAACGAGTATCATGGTCGTGGCATTGTGTTTGGAATGTCAGAAGACGGAACATGCGCCGTGATTGCTTATTTTATTATGGGCAGAAGCGAAAACAGCCGCAACCGCATATTTGTTGCTGAAGGCGACGGCATTCGCACGCAAGCGTTCGATGAGTCAAAAATGACAGATGCGCGATTAATAATTTATGCGCCTGTGCGCGTGCTTGGTACTGCGACAATCGTGACAAACGGCGACCAGACAGACACTGTGTATGACGGATTGCGCAAGCGGCTTACGTTTGAGCAGTCGTTGCGCTCACGTACATTTGAGCCTGACGCGCCTCACTTTACGCCGCGCATTTCGGGCGTTGTGTATGTTGCAGACGGTTTGTGCAGCTATGCGCTTTCGATTATTAAAAACGACGGTTCGGGTGCGTGCAATCGCTTTACGTTTGCATATGAACATCCTGTGAGCGCGCAAGGAAGGTTCATTCACACATATGCAGGAAATGGAAACCCGCTTCCGAGTTTTGAGGGCGAGCCTGTGCTTGTAGATATTCGCGGCGACATAGACAGCTTTACGCATCTTGTATGGGAAAACCTCCACAGCGAAAACAAGGTTTCGCTGTTTACGCGCTTTATTGAACTTAACACGGGAAAAACCCAGAGCAGAATTATTAATCGGCATTCTCTCGGTGCAAGTGAGGCTGCTGTGCTAAACAGCTATTGAATGTCGTATGTTTCACCGTATTTTACTGTCGTCACATCGTTGTAGCCATGCTCTGCAAGATATTTTTTGAAAAAAGCTTGTGAGTCAGGCTCGCCGTGCACGAGGAAAATCTGCTTGAGACGGCTCTTGTCAATTGTGTCGAGCCATGAAGTCATTTCTGTGTAATCGGCATGCGCGCTGAATGCATCAATCTGCTCAACTTTTGCTTTAACTTTATACAAATTGTTCATTATCTTGACTTCTTTTTCACCGTCGAGAATTCTGCGCCCAAGCGTGTTTTCTGCCATGTAGCCTACAGCGAGGATAATGTTGCGCTCATCGCTTATGTTGTTTGCAAGGTGATGGAGCACGCGGCCTGCTTCGCACATGCCATCGGCACTTATGATAATCATTGGACCTGGTTTTTTGTTGAGCGATTTTGATTCGTCAACACTGTCGGTAAACGTAAGCGAGTTGAAGCCGAACGGATTTTTATGATGTTGTATAAACGCTTCGTTTGTCTGGTCATCGTAACATTCAGGGTGTACTTTAAAGACGCTTGTGGCGTTTACTGCCATTGGCGAGTCTACATAAATTGGCAGCGCAGGGATTCTTTTTGCGTCTACGAGAAGGTGCAGGTAAAACACGAGCTCTTGCGCGCGCTCAATTGCAAACGACGGAATTATTATTTTCCCTTTTCGATTTATTGCATCATGCACAACGCGCTCAAGTTCATTCATGGCAAATTCTTTTTCTCCGTGTTTGCGGCTTCCGTATGTGCTTTCAAGATAGATGTAGTCTGGCGCGGGAACATTTGTTGCGGGGTCTCTGATAATCGGTTGGTTGCGACGCCCCATGTCGCCCGTGTATAAAATGCGTACTTCGTTTTCGCCTGCTTTTCCAGGATGCGGCGCGTTTATTTTCCCGTGCAATCCTTTTATGGTGATATTTGCGAATGCAGAACCGAGTATATGTCCCGCATCAAAAAATTCAAGTTCAACGTCAGGCGCAATGTACATTTTGCGATTATACGAAACTGAAACAATTTGGCTTGCAGTAGTCAGGCAGTCTTTTTCGGTAAAGAGCGGCCGCCAGTCGAATTTTTCGCCTTTTTTTTGCGCCTGTTTGCGCAAGAACTCAGCATCTCTTGCTTGAATATTTGCGCTGTCCATCATTACGATGCATGCGATGTCGCGTGTAGCGGGAGTAGCGTAGATGTTGCCTCTAAAACCTTTACGTGCAAGAACGGGAAGCAAACCGCAGTGGTCAAGATGTCCATGTGTTAAAATGACAGATTCAAGTTTGTCTGCTGCAATAGTAAAATTACGGTTTTTTTCGTCTGCGCTTTTTCGTTTGCCTTGAAATGCGCCGCAGTCAATCATAAACGGGCGACCGTCTATTTCAAAGATGTGTTTTGAACCGGTAACTTCTTCTGCAGCGCCAAGTGAATATAAACTGATGCCCATACTACAACTCCTCGAAAAAAAACATGTAATAAGTGTACCACGCTTTTTGGTATTTCTCAAGTAGAAAAATCAAAGCTATTGACAGCAGGAAAAATATAATTGCAGTATGACCCATTTTTTTGTATAATTATTAAGCCTGTTCGGAAACTTCAATTTTAGAACAGGTTGCCTTTTGAGAACAACATGCCTCATCGTTTGCGGCGAGGTTTTTGAGTGAGGTTGTTGAGTATGGGAGTTTTTTTTGTTACGAGGTTGCGGTTGTATTCACGAACTATAGGCGAGGTCCCTGAAGCAATTGTTAAAGATGGAAAGGCTGTGTTCGGCACATTTTTTGCAACGCCGAAAAAGCTTGATATAAAAGGGCTTGCTTCTTCGGTTTCAGGTTTTCCCATTCCTTCTCTTTTTACTAATTTGCGCATCAAGGGCCGTATTGCGTACATGTTTTCCATAGGTGATTATATCGGCATGGTAGAATTCTTTGACGACAAGCTGTTCGGGCTGGCAGAAGTGATTTTTTGGTACCGCTCAACTGGCAAAAAATTTGCGTATCACGTGTTTATGCCTCCGCGTGGGAGATTTATACCGCTCCGTCTTGATGAAGCAGTTTGCGTAAGCTATAAAAAATCGCGCTATATCAGGTTATTATGGAGCAGAAAAAAGAATCGCATTTCGTTGTCGTTTAAAGTTGCAGGTGACAAGCAGCGTCCTCCTGCGCAAGGGAAATTCACCGCACATTTTGACGATGCGTTTTTTAAAGAGATGGTTGTCGTCATGCCTGCGCCTACGACAAATCGCTGTTCTGCAACATGGCTTTCCGCAATGAAGATATATGGCTCGCTTTCTATTGCGGCAGGCAAACATACTGCTGCTGTGCCTATGGAAAGCGCCGCAGGTATTGCGCTCATGGCTATGAACCGCTCACATCACAAGCAGCGCTCAAAAAGCGAGATGATGTGCGCTCTTGGCGATTACGAAGGGCGCAAGTTGCTGTTCAGATTTGTCAACACAAATGCAGATTCTCCAGATGCCGACAATTGCAATGAAAACGTCATCATTTTTGACGGACACATAATCCCTCTGCCTGCGGTAACAATAACGCATTCGTTTGGAATCAATAAAACATGGGTTGTGCAGGATACGGAATCTATGGTTGACTTAACTTTTACACCGTTGTCAATAAGCAAGCGCATGCTTAATATTTTAATAATGCGCAATGAATACAGCAACATTTACGGTGTATTTGACGGTGTTCTGCTCACAGAGGAAGGGGAAAAGCTTACGATTAGAAACTTTCCTGGAATTGTTAAAAAGAATATACTGAGAATTTAGTAAATTTGGTAATTGAGGAGTTGTAATATGAGTAACCGAAAAACTGCCGACTGGGAGCCGGGTACGCTTGATAAAACGCGAAAGGCAATAGGAAACATAGAGCCGCATGAAGCGGCAGCAATGGCAAAAAAACTTGGAGGTGAAGTTTTGAATGAACGGTCAACATCTACAAGTCTAGGGCGCAGACCGTCAGGCATAGGGCAACGTGCTGCCTCTTCTGGAAACGGCGCAAAAGCCGCATCTTCTGCTCCTCCGGCTGCACACAATTCTATTGCGCTCAGAAATCGCCGTAAAAATGAGCTGCCGTCTCTTTCTCCGAAACTTTGTGCACAAATCGACAAACTTATGATGTCAAATGAATATCAGATAAAGGCGAATTACGGATTTTTCAATTTTATCCGCAAATTTCAAAAAGATGGAACTGAACGAATCATTCAAGCGTTTTATGAAGTGACGCTCAAAATGTATATTGATAATTTGGAGGCATTTGTTACAGTTATTAAAACGCTCATACAAGTTGCGCCAAGTACGTATAAGGCAAAAATTGTTAATAGCTCAGAGACAAAATTCAAATTTTTGCGCATGGTTGCAGGCTGGATGATACAGCCTATAAAGATAGCGTATATGGAGTTGCAGGAATTGCCGCCACCGCTCCTTGTGGTAGATTTAATGCCGCTTGTCCGTGCCATCTATCAGCCACTTATGATGGTGTACTATTACGGCAGTTCAAAAATTCCGAAACTTATTAAAGAAATTTATGCGGACGAAGCATCGTATCCCGATTCAAATAAAGAAAAACTTTCTTCGCTTGCAAAAGAGGCCATAACAGAGTGGCTGTATCTTGAAACGGAAGTTATTAAAAAACTGTATCCATTGCTCATGCGCATGTGTTCCGATACGTTTGAGTCATATCCAGACTTTTTTACGGCAAAAGTTGCAGACATTTTGCAGTTTGTTGGGCTGCACAAATTTGATTTGTTGCTTCCAGATAAGTCGAACGACGCTCCTAAAGCTGCTGAGGCTGTGAAAAAGCCTGTGGTGCGCGAAATAAAAGGAAAGCGTGATGAAATTGTTAATACAGGAATCAATTTGCTGGAGCGTCTTTTTCCACAAGCGGGATTTACCAAGCTCGATTCGCGTCCAGACTTTTTTCCTTATTTTCAGCCGCTCTATAAATTTGATGAAGGGTTTAACATGCTGTCACCGGTAAATCCGATGCAGACAATTATTGTACTTTTGAGAATCATAGAAGATTTCTTTCACGGTTGCCGTGACATACACTTTCTTGACAGTGGCAAAGTTGATGAACCGGGTAAAAAATCAGGTGATTCAATAACTGCTGTGCTTGATGATTGGAGCGCGTACCGTGAAACAGTGTTCCAGAAAATTTATTGCGACCCGTTGAAAAATCTTGTGAATCAAGTGTATTCGCAAAGTGATTTTGATACATCGGCGTTTGGCAAGAAATTGATGACGACAATCCTATGGCAAACAAATTATCAATTTTTACCAAATTTCAAATTTGAGCCGCTCGTGCTTGAACGTCCCACGAACGACAGCAAATATGCGCCATTGCATATGCGTACTGACTTTGTGCGCAAGTACCTTTCTGATGTTGTGCGTGAATGTGATATTGCCGCTCCATCGCGCGGCAGTGTAAAATCTATTCAAAACCCATGGGCGCATTACAGTTTTGTCATGCCAAATGAAATTTCAAAACGGCTTGATGTTTTGCTTGGCGCGCAGAATACAACAGAAAACACAAATGCCAACAATGCAAATTTACTGAAATATACATTGTGCGTTATAGCCGTGCTCGATTGGTTTATTAATAATCCTGAAAGCCCCGCGTATACTGCGCCGCCCATGCAGATTTACCGCATCTCTGAAGAAGACGGCAAACCTCAATTTTCTGTGCCTGAACGTCACGACCAAAATAAGCTGTTTGCAGAAGAGATACGTAAAGCGTATCAAAAGCAGTAGTCTGGCTGTTTTTATTCGTGCGATGACCGCTGCATTTTTGTCGAGATTTATTCATTGTTTGCACGGTTTTCCCATTTTTGCCTGCTTGCCTTGAATTGAATCTGCACGGGAATTTTGTCAAAGCCTAAATCTGCGCGGATTTTGTTTTTTAGGTACGCAATGTAAGAAAGCGGCACGACTTCAGGACGCGTTGCAAAAATTAAAAACGACACAGGATTTACAGATGTCTGCGTCATGTAGCGCACTTTGAAATGCGTCGCTTTAGACGCAGGTGGCGGATACTGATAAAGCCAGTCTTTGAGTGCAACATTGAGCACAGATGTGTCTATTTTTTTATTAAGCTGCTCGTATAATTCAATGCATGCATTGAGCAAATCTTTTATGCCTTTTCCTTCAAGTGCAGAGAGGGCGAGGATAGGCGCATACGTCATGTGGCCGAACATGATGTGAATGTTTTCGATTGCTTTTTTTAATGGCGTACGACCTTTTTCCTGTGTGTCCCATTTGTTGAGTGCAAAGATGATTCCCCTGCCGCGATCATGTGCAAGCGCACACAGTTTTTTTACTTGCTCGTCAAGCCCGTCTTGCGCGTCGATTAATAAAACGGCAATGTCGCATTCGTCGAGCGTTTTAATTGCGCGATTGACAGAATAGTATTCAACGTTTTCCTTAACTTTTGATTTTCTGCGTATGCCGGCGGTATCAAGCACTTGGAATTTTTTTTCTGCATAGATGAATGTGCCTTCAACAACGTCACGCGTTGTGCCCGCGTAATCACTTACGATTGAAGCGTCGGAATGCGTGAGACGGTTTGACAATGTTGATTTTCCTGTGTTCGGCTTGCCCAGTATTGCAAGTCGGATGACGTGCTGTTTTTCCGTTTCAACGACACGTGAAAAATCAAGACGCGCCACAATTTTTTCTGCAAGTTCTGCAATATGGTCGCCATGTTCGGCGGAGATAAACACAAGCTCGTTGAATCCGAAACGTGCGTATTCATATGCAGCAGCTTTGTTTTTTCCGCCTTCAGTTTTATTGACTGCTGCAATTACTTTATTCCAGTATGGCCGCAACTCTAAAATCAACTCTTCATCTTCTGCCGTAATTTTTTCAGGCTCAAGCAACAGCAAAATCAAATCTGCTTTTTTCAGCATGCTGCGCGAGCGGTTTACGACAAGTTCATCAAGCACAGCTTCTTTCGTTCCTTCAAGCCGCTCAAGTTTGTAGCCTCCTGTATCTATAAGGTACACTGGCTTGTCGTTTAAAAGCGCAGTGCCTTCAACAGGGTCTCGCGTTACGCCTGGCGTTGGGTCAGTGATTGCAACTTTTTTTTTCATAAAACGATTGAAGAGCGTTGACTTGCCTACGTTTGGCCGCCCTGTTATGACAACTGTCGGACAATTTGAAAATGATTTTGTTTGTTGCGCTGTAAAATATTTTTTCATAATTAATAATTCCAATATGTTACAGATTGTTAAGGTGCTTTGCAGAAATTGCATGCAACTCGTTGATTGTAAAGCGGGAAAGCAGTTCTTTTACACCGGGAATAAATTTTGAACTCATGCTCAAACTCCTAAATCCCATTCCGGTAAGGACGAGCACGCTGTCATCTTTTCCTGCCATTTCTCCGCACACAGACACGGGAATATCCTCTTTTTGCGCGCATTCAAGTGTCGTCGCTATGAGCCGCAGCACTGCAAGATTAAATTCATCATATAGCCCCGATACAGCTTGATTTTCTCGGTCTATGCCGAGCGTGTATTGCGTTAAGTCGTTTGTGCCGATTGAAAAAAACGAGCATGTTTTTGCAAGACAGTCTGCTGTCATTGCAGCGGCAGCTGTTTCAATCATAATGCCTATAGACACATTCTCGTCGAATGGAATATTTTCTGCACGAAGCTCCTTGCGCACTGTTTCTGCAAGTGCCGTGCATTGACGTACTTGCTCAACATTTGTAATGAGCGGCAGCATGATTTTGAGATTGCCATAGATGCTTGCGCGATACAATGCGCGAAGCTGTGTTTTCATAATGTGTGGATAAGCAAGTGAGAGACGAACTGCGCGCAAACCCATGAGCGGATTTTTTTCTTCTGCAATTGGAATGTCAGCATTGTGAATTAGTTTGTCGCCTCCTGCGTCAAGCGTGCGAATGGTGACAGGCTTTTCTCCCATAATGCTGAGCACTTGTTTGTATGCATTAAATTGCGTGTCTTCGTCAAATGAGTGATAGGCAAAGCTCGCTGTTTCGCTTACAGTGCTCATGTAAAGAAATTCAGTTCTAAACAACCCTATGCCATCTGCTCCCATCTCTTTTGCGAGCAGAGCTTCTTCAGGCGTGCCGATGTTTGCTAAAATAGTAAAGCGCGTTCCATCTTTTGTCTGCGCAGGTTTATTGAGAAATGATTTCAACGCTTTTTCACGTCGTCTTTCTACTTCAATTTTATTTTTATATTCTGCGAGTGTTTTATCATCTGGATTAACAAACAACTCTGCCGTGTTGCCGTTTACTATAACGTCGTTTCCCGTTTGGATTTGGTGCGTGATGTTTTTCAGACCGACAACAGTGGGAATGCCGTAACTGCGTGCGAGAATGACGACATGGCTTGAGATGCCGCCTTCAGTGAGCGCGAGCCCTGCAATCTTTCGTTTTGAAAGCACAAGCGCATTTGTGGGTGAGAGCGTAGATGCTATGATGACCGCACCGTCTGGAACGGCGCTTATGTCGAACTGCGAGATGTTGAGCATATTGTTGAGTACAAGGCTGAACACATCCGTTATGTCGTGTGCACGTTCGGCAAGCATGTCATCGCCTGTGTTGCGCAATTTTTCTGCGTATTCGGCAACTTTGATGTCTATTACGTGCTCAATATTTTTGAGCGATTTTTCATATGCGTCTTTGAGTTCGGCAATAAAAATGGGATCTGACAGCATGAGGATATACGCTTCGAGCAATTCACGTTGCGCTTTATTTGACGGACTGCCTTTTGGCAAATTTTTAAGCTGCGTATGTATCTGCTCTGTAACGATATGCACTGATGACTGGAAACGCTGCCACCCGTCTGCAAGTTCTGATTCTTGTATATTTTTTTGTGGAATTGATTTTTTTGCAGTTTCAGGAATAACAAATGCTTTTCCAATTCCTGCGCCGCCTGAAGCGGGAATGCCGAGAAATACTTTCATTTTTTTGATTATAGCGGGCAGGTGACAATGTGTCAAATTCGCTTGCGCAAATTGGAGATAGCCGGGATCGAACCGGTGACCTATAGATTGCGAACCTATCGCTCTACCAACTGAGCTATATCCCCATTAGATAGTTGGATTATACTATAAAACAGCAATTTGCTGCAAGAGGGAATACGGCAGGGGCGTAAAGCCCATAAGGTAAATTTCTTATCGTGATTTTGTCAAACGTTCTGCAGCTGTTTTTACTTCCTGTACATAATGCATGTCTGCAATGAGCAACCCATCTTTTGATTCTATGACAACGCAATCTTTTATGCCGAGCAGCGCGACGGGCCGTTTGTCTTCTGCGTAAATGAGATTCCCTGAAGCGTCTTTGAAGAAGGCAGGATTATTTGCCGCATTGCCGCTTGCGTCTTTATGTGAAAGTTCCCATACCATGTTCCATGAGCCTACATCGCTCCAGCCTGCATCAAGCGGAACAACGACAGCGTTTTTTGTCTTTTCCATGATTGCATAATCAATTGAGTTGCCGTTAATTTTTTCAAAACTTGTTTTGCTCAGTGTGATTGCAGCATCGGAATGTTCGGCATGCTCATATGACTCTTTTACGAGCGCAATCGTGTCGGCGTTGAACAATTCCATCTCGTGTAAAAATAATTCTGCTGGGATTGCGAACATGCCGCTGTTCCAATAGTAATTTCCTGCGGCAACATATTTTTTTGCAGTTGCTTCGTCAGGTTTTTCTTTGAATGCTTTAACAATTTTTGCGTTGTTGTCTGTGCATGCTTCTGTTTCTATGTAGCCGTATCCCGTTTCTGCGCGTGCAGGCACAATGCCGAAAAGCGCGTATGTGTTTTTTGCGGCTGCGTTTCGCGCGGCGGCGACTGCGCTTTGAAAAGCGTCTATGTTTAGAATAGTGTGGTCTGAAGGAAGCACAAGCATGAGTCCGTCATCTTCGTGCGCTTTGCAGTATAGGGCAGCTGCCGCGATTGCGGGCGCAGTATTTTTACTGGCAGGTTCAAGCATAACAGGCCGCTGCAATTTATCAATTTCTGAAAGTTGCGATTGGACGAGCGGCAAATGCTGCGCATTGCATATGACAAGCGGCGGCGACATAAAGTCAAGTCCGTCAAGGCGCATGATTGTCTGCTGAATCATTGTTTGTTTCGCGTCCATGAGTGGGAGGAATTGCTTGGGAACAGCAGGCGTTGAAAGTGGCCAGAGCCGTGAGCCTGCTCCGCCAGAAAGAATGACAGGTAGCATAGCATCACTCTATCATAGTTGGCAGCGAAAAAACAAGCCCATGCGTTTGAAAAATACATCCATGTATTTTTCAAACGATGCAAGAATTTTCTTTGGAGTGCAGAGTAGGGCGCAAATTCTTGCAGGGCAGTTTCGCGCCTCCTGCGCTCTGCGTTTTTTGAGTATGATAAAAAATCGGAGCATTTGAAAAAAAATGGCACGAAAAAAGAAGTGTATAAAATATAAAATTTAGTTATTTTCAGTGTTTTTTTTTAGTTCGCCTATTGACTGTATATTAAAATTTTGTTATATTCATAGTGTAAGCATATGCTTACACTATGTTCGCTTATATGTATGATTAAGCATTTTGTGTATGGCACCGATGAAGTGGACTGCGCAAGTAAAAAAGTTTTATTAAAAAAAAATATTTAAAAATACTTTCGAACTGTATGAGTGCGTGCGCATGCTAAAGCGTACGCACTTGTTCGTTTATAAATACGTTGCGATGGAAGCAGCAGCAACTCATTGCATCTCCCTAGTAAAAATCTAGCCGAAACTGTGCTGTCAATGAAAAGCGTTAATCGTAAATTTGAAGCAGATTGACGCTTTTCTATTCTGCTATTTTACCGCTGTTTCGCAGCTGTCGGAGAGAAGCGGATGTGCAAAAAGATATGGTTGATTTGCTGCTATAACGAAGGCGCAGGTCGGATTCCGACTAAAAACACACTTGGAACATTGGCAGACAGGCAGGGCGCTCGTGCAGTCCAATACCTATTGCGTTCCTCGTGTGTTTGCTGGGCAGGTTCCGGCTGTGCGCCGTTGTTTATATGTACGCATGCCATGTTTTATTTTGATTTGCACTTCTCTCCGACACTAACCGAAAAATTCGCTTCCCACTTTTTTGTCTTTGCGCTACAATCTGCTGTATGGAACATACAAAACGCACTGTCACGTGTGGCGAGCTTTGCAAGCGTGATGTCGGAAAATCTGTTGTCTTGAATGGATGGGTGCACCGCACGCGCGAACTGGGCGGGCTCACATTTTTGCTTGTACGTGACCGCTATGGCATTACGCAAGTTGTTGTAGGAGACTCTGCAAGCGCGGACGTAAAGCGGACTGCAGCACGTTTAAAAAGTGAATATTGTATTGCTGTCAAAGGCGTGGTGAGCGCGCGGCAGGACAAAGATGTCAACAAAGATATGGCAACTGGCGAAATTGAAGTTGCCGCAGAAGAATTGCTAATTTTTACAACGTCTGAGCCGTTGCCGTTTGCCATTGACGAGGTGCGTCAAAAAGACGGCACGCTTGTCATTCCAAATGAAGATTTGCGTCTTACATACCGCTATCTCGATTTGCGCCGTGCGCCCATGCAGCATCACATCATGTTGCGCTCGCAGGTGACGTTTGCCGTGCGCGAATATTTAACGCAACAGGGCTTCCTCGAAATTGAAACGCCTACGTTTATTAAATCGACGCCTGAAGGCGCGCGCGACTACCTTGTGCCGAGCCGCGTTCATTCTGGAAAATTTTATTCGTTGCCTCAGAGCCCGCAGCTGTACAAGCAGCTGCTCATGGTGTCAGGATTTGATAAATATTTTCAGATTGCGCGCTGTTATCGCGACGAAGATGCGCGCGGCGACAGGCAGCCTGAGTTTACGCAGATTGACATGGAAATGAGTTTTACAAATCGAGAAGAAGTGCTCAACGTTACCGAAGAAATGATGCGCTACGTTTTTAAAAAGACGATGAGCGTTGACTTGCCTGCGCGCTTTGACCGCATTGCGTGGGACGACGCGTTTGATTTGTACGGCACAGACAAGCCTGATTTGCGATTTGACTTGCAGTTGCAAGATGCCGCGTTTATGGCATCTCTTTCAGATTTCAACGCGTTTAAGGCGGGTGCGGCGAACGCGGGGCGTACTGTTGCGCGTCACAAGCGGAGCGGTCTTAAAGCGCTCGTCGTAAAAGGGTGTGCGCAGTCGTACAGCCGCAAGATGATTGAAGCGCTTGAAGCAGTCGCAAAGCGCTACAAGGCAAAAGGGCTTGCGTGGATGAAAGTTGGCGACGACGGAATGTTTGAAGGCGGCATCAGCAAATTTTTTGCAGGCAAAGAAGCGGAAGTGTGTGAAAAACTTGGTGCGGGAAAAAATGATTTATTGCTGTTTGTGAGCGATGAAACATGGCAGGTTGCGTGTACCGCGCTCGGTGCTGTGCGCAAGCAGCTTGGCAAAGAGCTCAATTTATATAATCCGAGCGACGAATTTCATTTTGTGTGGATTATCGATTTTCCGTATTTTGCATGGAACGAGGACGCGGGCAAATGGGAGACAGAGCATCACATGTTTACGCTGCCTCAGCAACAGTATTGGGACACGCTTGAATCTCACCCGGAAGAAGTCAAAGGCGACTTGTATGATTTAGTGCTCAACGGTTACGAGCTTGCTTCAGGCTCAATGCGTATAAACAATCCCGATTTGCAAAAGCGCGTGTTTAAAATTGTAGGCTACAGCGAAGAGCGCGCGCAAAAGGCATTTGGATTTTTGGTGCAGGCGTTCAAGTTTGGCGCGCCGCCGCACGGAGGCATTGCGCCTGGTCTCGACCGCCTTATTATGATAATGGAGCACGAAGAGAGCATCCATGAAGTGATTGCATTTCCAAAAAACAATATGGCGCAAAATCCTATGGACGACAGTCCGAGCGAAGTTGATAAAAAACAGCTTGACGAGCTGCATATTGCGGTAACGAAACATGCGGATTGACAAATTATTTTATCTTTGTACTGCACTGACTGTGTTTGCGCTTGTATCGTGCACGCGTGCTGTTCAACCGCGTGTCGAGTCGCTCATGGGAACAGTATGCACGGTGAACGCATATGAATACGGCACGCAAGAGTTGTACGACGAACTTTTTACGCGCATTGCCGAAATTGAAAATGACTTTAGCGTAAATATAGCGTCATCATACATTGCTGCTATAAACAATGCTGCGGGGCAACGCGCAGTGGCTGTTTCAGCAGATGTCTTTTTCGTAGTAAAAACTGCCCTGCAATATGCGGAACTCACTGACGGTGCGTTTGACCCGACTGTTGGTCCGCTCGTAAAACTGTGGGGCATAAACACTGACAGCGCGCGCGTTCCGCAGCAGCAGGAAATTGACAATGCGCTTCCGTTAGTAAATTGGCGCAATGTCACCATCGCTGAAAATGCAGACGGCAGCGGCAGCGTGCTGCTTTCACAACGCGGCATGTCGCTCGACTTGGGAGGCATCGTAAAAGGATACGCCGCAGACGAGCTTGTAAAAATTTTGCAAAAGCGCAATGTCAAGCGCGCAATAATTGATTTGGGCGGCAACGTGTTTGTGTATGGCAAAAAAAAAGACGGCGCGCTGTGGCGCGTTGGAGTCAAAGATCCTGATTTTCCTGAAGGCGCCCCTGCGCTCATAGCGCGCTTGACAAATTCAACAGTAGTCACGAGCGGCGTGTACGAGCGTTTTTTTGTTGAGGACGGCATACGGTATCATCATATTCTCGACACAAAGACAGGATGCCCTGCGGATGCAGGCTTGCTTTCTACGACGATTATATGCGAGTCGAGCATGGCGGCAGATGCGCTTTCAACGAGTGTGTTTGCACTCGGAAAAGAGCGTGGCATGGCACTGCTCAAAAAAATTGCAGCGGCACAACATGTGCACAGCACGCTTGCAGAGATTCCAGGCCTTCATGCGCGTGTGCTCGGCATATTCATCGACGATGCAGGCGCAATCACTGCGTCACAAGAACTTGAAAGCGCGCTTGAATCGCTCAAAAGCAATGTGATATTTGAGTAAGTTGCATGCAGCCAGTCAACATGTTTTGCAGCATTCAACGGCTTGTTTTTTTGTCGCGCTTTTTTATGCATTCCAATACTGCGTTGCGCTTACGACAATGTTTGCAAGCGCTGCGTCATCACTTGGCAACGCGAACAGACTGCCTGCGCCGCTTTCAGGATTCAGGCGTATCATTTCTTTTTTGTGAACGATGTACTCATTCAACTGCGCACAGAGCGCGTGGGCAAAAAAATGAGCGCGTTGTTGCAGCGTCTGTGTATTTTCCAACGATGCGTCTACACTGCCATAAAAACGGACGATGAGTGCCGTCATTCCGTCTGCGATTTTTTGCGTTTCATTTTGTGCAGCGTCTGCTGCTTTTTTTGAAAAAAATTTATTTGAGTGAATGAATGTATGCATGTAGAAAAGCGGTTCAAGTTCATATGAGCGAAAATACTGCACAATGATGTGCGAAAGTGCGTCGTCAAACGAAGCGGCAATGCTTGGCTGTGGCGTGTTATACGGCTCGCTAATGAAGTGCACATACGCCATGTACTGCGCGCATAAATCAATTGCAGCCTCATAGATTTCATCGCGGCTTGAAAAGTGATTGTACAGCGACGCTTTGTTCACGTCGAGCAACGCTGCAATGTCTGCAAGTGAAACTGCGCCTGCGCTTTTTTCAAATGCACAGGTGAGAAACGCGTTGATAATTTTGTCGCGGTCAATCCGTTTTTTTGCCATGCATTTTACTATAGCAAAAAAATTGCATTTCGTGTAGCGGCATGCATTGGCAAATAACATGCCATGTTTTATTTAGATTTGCACTTCTCTCCGACAGTGGCGGCAAATCATTGTCAATGAACAGCGTTAATCTTAAATTTGAAATAGATTAACGCTGTTCTATTCTGCTATTTTACCGCTGTTTTGCAGCTGTCGGAGAGAAGTGGATGTGAAAAAAAATATGGTTGATTTGCTGCTATAACGAAGGCGCAGGTCGGATTCTGACCAAAAACACACTTGGAACGTTGGCAAACGAGCGCCCTGCCTGCTCTGCTTGCGTCAGACAGGCAGGGCGCTCGTGCAGTCCAATACCTATTACGTTCCTCGTGTGTTTGCTGGGCAGGTTCCGGCTGTGCGCCGTTGTTTATATGTACGCATGCCATGTTTTATTTAGATTTGCATTTCTCTCCGACAGTGGCGGCAAATCACTTGCGTTTGACGACGTTTGCGGCTATAATCAATATTACAAAAATGTAAAATTTGTCATATTAAAACGAGGGGTACTTTATGGAACAGACGTTGCCGAAAATGATCAGAAAAACTGCCAGCGACTATCCAGAAGTTGCGGCGCAGTATTCAAAGAATGCAGAAGGTGTTTTTGAGCCTGTTTTATACCGCGAGCTGTATGAGCTTGTGCTTGATTTTGCTGCTACGCTTAAACTGCTCGGCGTTGTGCGCACCCAAACAATCGGGCTTATTTCAGATAATCGCAAAGAATGGGAGCAGGCGAGCATGGGCATTATGGCGCTCGGTGCTGTTGACGTGCCGCGTGGTTGTGATGCGACTATCAGCGATTTGCGCTATATCCTTTCGTTTACCGAATGCGCCATAGTGATTGCAGAAAATTCTGCCCAAGTAAAAAAATTGCTTTCTATTCGGAGCGACTTGCCGCACATGCAGCATATCATTTCTTTTGATGAGGTTGACAGCGCGCTTGCCGCCGATGTTGCAAAAGAAAAGATAACGTTGCATTTTTTTGGCGACATGCTCAACGAAGGCAAAAAGTATAACATTGAGCACCGCGCGGAAATAGAGGCGGAACTTGAAAAAGGCGAGTGGAATGACACTGCATGCATCATCTTTACATCGGGAACGACAGGTACGCCAAAAGGTGTAGAGCTTTCACATGGTAATTTTTTAACGCAGCTCGACGAACTGCAAGAGCGCATTTATCTTAATCCGAGCGAGCGCGCGTTATGTGTGCTTCCCGTGTGGCACGTGTTTGAACGCTTGTGCGAGTACGTTGTCTTTGTGCAAGGGGCAGCAATTTGCTATTCAAAGCCTGTCGGAAGCATCATGCTTGCCGATTTTAAAAAAGTCAATCCGCATCTTATGCCTGCTGTTCCGCGCGTGTTTGAAGCGATTTATGACGGCATCTATTCTAAAATGCGCAAGACAGGCGGCATTGTGTACGCGCTGTTCAGATTTTTTATAGGCGTTGCGCTTGTGCACAGCCGTATGCACAGAATATTGTTCCGCCAGAACAGTCGCTTTGGTTCTGACTATTTTGCGCTCATGTGGATTGTGCTTGTCATTCCATGGCTTGCGCTCTACCCGCTCAAACTGCTTGGAAATGTACTTGTGTTTCACAAAATCAAAGTGATGCTCGGAAAGAATTTTCGTGCAGGCATTGCAGGCGGCGGTGCATATCCGCGTACCATTGATGAGTTCTTTTGGGCAATCGGCGTGAATATTGTTGAAGGCTATGGGCTTACGGAAACGGCGCCTGTCGTGTCTGTGCGTCCGATTGCAACTCCCGTGTTTGGCAATGTCGGTTCGCCTATTCGTGGTGTAAAGGCGCGCATTGTGGACACGGAAGGTTTTGTGCTTGGGCGGTGCAAGCAGGGGGTGGTGCAGGTAAAAGGCGGCACGGTGATGAAAGGCTACTACAAACGTCCTGACCTTACGCAAAAAGTGATGACTGTTGACGGCTGGTTTGATACGGGCGACATTGGCATATTGACTATTCACGATGAGATAGTTTTGAAAGGGCGCATGAAAGACACGATTGTGCTTCGTGGCGGCGAGAATATTGAGCCGCTTCCTATTGAGCAGAAGCTACAGAAGTCACGCTACATTACCGCTGCCGTTGCGGTCGGGCAAGACGAGCGATTTTTGGGCGCGCTTATCCTTGTGAATGAAGATGAAGTAAAAGGGTATGCTGCTGAAAACGGCATTCAGTACGACACATACGAAAACTTGCTTGCCTCCGATGACATTCAAAAATTGTACGACAGCGAAATAAACAGCTTGGTGAATGCAAAGAACGGCTTCAAGATGTTTGAACGCATCAATAAATTTGTGCTCATCACAAAGCCGTTTGAAATAGGCGTTGAACTTTCGGCAAAGCAGGAAATCATGCGCTTTAGAATAAGCGAAATCTACAGCAAAGAAATCAAATCGATGTTCGCTTCGGAGGATAAATGAAAGGCATGACTCCTGCGCAGACGATTGTGTTCGATGTATGCAAAATCAAAAAAGGCGAGCGCGTGCTCATTGTTGCAAATCCCGAAATGAATTTGATTGCGCAAGATATATTTGAAGCGGCAATACACGCGAACGCAGAACCGGTTCTCATATATCAGCGCGCAAAGACGTCATTCGACAACGCTGCTCCAGAAGTGATTGCCGCAATTGCATCAAATCCTGATGCATGCATTTCTGTCTCTTCAATAAAACTCGGCAAAGACGAGCAGGCTGCAGCGCATCCATATGTTGCCGAAGATGGCGCACAGTTTGACCACGTGTTTGATTACTTGCTTGCCGGCAAAAAATCTATGCGTGCTGTGTGGATGCCTGGCATTACGCAAGACATGTACGAGCGCACGGTGCAAATTGATTACGCGCAGCTTGCTGCTCGTTGCGCAAGAATCGAAAAATTGTATGAGGGCGTTGCAAGCGTTCACGTTACGTCGCCTGCGGGAACTGACGTTGTTGTGCCTGTCAAAGGACGCAAAGCGATGAGCGACAATGGCGATTTTTCAAAGCCTGGTCTTGGCGGCAACATGCCCGCAGGCGAAGTGTTCATCAGCCCTGTTGTGGGAAGCGGCCCGCCTGTGCCGTCGGGCGCACAGACGTGCAAAAGTTTGGAAAACGGCAATGATGCGGAATTGCAGAACGGCACGAGTGGCGTCATTGTCTTTGACGGCTCTATGACGTTCGGCGATGGAGATGCGCTCTTAAAAACGCCTATCACGGTAAAAATTGAAAACGGCTTTGTAACAGATGTGAGCGGCGGCGAAGAGGCTGCCCGTCTTAAAAAAACAATTACAGACGCAGAGGTAAAAGCGCTTGCTTTAGAAAAAGAGGGGAAGCTGCCTAAAGGCATGGGTGCAGCATATAAAAAGAATGCGCGCAACATAGGTGAGCTTGGCATCGGGCTGAATCCTGCCGCCGCGATTACGGGCAACATGCTTGAAGACGAAAAGGCGTTTCGTACATGCCACTTTGCCATTGGCGAAAACTACGACAATGACGCGCCCGCCCTTATCCATTTGGATGGCGTTGTGAAAAATCCCACCATTGTATTCACGTATGAAGACGGCAGCGAATGCGTTGTGCTTGATGACGGCGTGTTGCAAGAATAGTGTGCACGGTTGTCGGCGCGTGCTCTGCATATGAGGCGGGCTGTGTGTTTTTTTGTTTATGGCAGCAGCGTGTGGTAAAAAAATATTTTTCTGGTCTTGCCAATTCATGCAAACAAGTGTAAAATGAGTGTGCGAATTGTCTCACAATATTCTAAATAACATAAGGAAAAAGCAATGGTAACAAAAGAACAGAAAGTGACGCTCGATGGCAATACGGCTGTCGGTCGCGTTGCGCATGCACTGAGCGAAGTAATCTCCATTTATCCGATTACTCCGTCCAGTCCGATGGGTGAAGTTGCTGACGATTTGTCGGCAAAAGGCGAAAAGAATATCTGGGGCACCGTGCCGACAGTCGTCGAAATGCAGTCTGAAGCAGGTGCGGCGGGAGCTGTGCACGGAGCGCTTACTGCTGGTGCGTTGAGTTCGACATTTACCGCTTCACAAGGTTTGCTCCTCATGATTCCCAACATGTACAAGATTGCAGGCGAATTGACGAGCACTGTGTTTCACATTGCGGCGCGTGCTGTTGCTACAAGCGCGCTGTCAATCTTCGGCGACCACTCTGACGTTATGGCGTGCCGTCAGACTGGCTGGGCTATGCTTGCATCAAACTCTGTTCAAGAGGCACAGGACATGGCCGTCATTGCACATGCGGCAACACTGCGCTCTCGCATTCCGTTCCTTCACTATTTTGATGGATTCCGCACCTCGCACGAAGTGCAAAAATATGATGAAATTTCGTTTGAAGAGATGCGTCAGATGATTGACGACGACCTTGTGCGCGAGCACCGTGCACGTGGTTTGAATCCCGAAAAGCCTGAAGTTCGCGGCACATCGCAAAACCCCGATGTGTATTTCCAGAGCCGTGAGACAGTTAATAATTTTTATACGGTAACTCCAGCAATCGTTCAAAAAGAGATGGACAAATTTGCAAAGATTACTGGACGCAAATACAAGCTGTTTGACTACGTTGGTGCAAAAGATGCCGCGTATGTTATGATTATCATGGGCTCTGGCGCAGACACTGCGCATGAGACAGTTGAATTCATCAACAAAAATTCAAGCAAGAAAGTAGGCGTGGTCAAAGTGCATCTGTACCGCCCGTTTGCTGCGGACAAGTTGCTCGCCGCAATTCCTGCAACAGCGAAAAAGATTGTGGTGCTCGATCGCACAAAAGAGCCAGGGTCGCTTGGCGAGCCGCTGTACGAAGATGTGTGCACTGCGTTTGAAGAAGCAGGTAGAAAAGCGCAGATTGTCGGAGGACGCTACGGAATCGGTTCAAAAGAATTTACGCCTGCCATGGTTATTGCGTGCTTTGAAAATCTCGACAAAGGTGAAAAAGCAAAAAATCATTTTACCGTTGGCATCAACGACGATGTGTCGAACACGTCGCTCAAATATAATCCGAATTTTTTCATTGCAGAAAGCGGCATGACAGAGGCCATGTTCTATGGACTCGGCTCTGATGGTACAGTAGGCGCAAACAAAATTGCAATTAAGATTATTGGTGACGCCCGCCCCGATTTAAATGCACAGGCATATTTTTCATACGACTCGAAAAAATCTGGCGGCATTACGGTGTCGCACTTGCGTTTTGGCAAAAAGACGATTCGCCGCCCGTATTTGATTACTGCAGCAGATTTCCTTGCGTGCCACAAGTTTGCGTACATGGATGTGTATGACATGCTGCAAAATCTTAAAGAAGGCGGTATTTTCCTGCTCAACAGCCGTTTTGATAAAAAACATGTATGGGCAGAAATTCCTGTAGAGCAGCAAAAACGTATTCTCGAAAAGAAAGCGCAGTTCTATGTAATTGACGCGTTTAAAATTGCTGAAAAAGCAGGCATGGGCAATCGAATCAACATTGTCATGCTTGCGGCATTTTTCAAGATTTCAGGTGTGCTCAAGGAAACTGTTGCTGTCGAATACATGAAAAAATTCATCACCAAAACATATGGCAGCAAAGGTCAGGATATTGTTAATAAAAACATCTCCACGATTGACATGGCGCTTGCTGCAATCGAAAAAGTTGACCTCAAAGACAAGAAAGCTGACAGTAAACTGCACATGACGCCGTCAATCAAAAATACGGACAATCCGTTTATTAAAAATGTGCTCGGTATGATGGCGGCTCAAGAAGGCGATAAAATTCCTGTTTCAAAACTGCCTAAAGACGGTACGTTCCCGACTGCAACGACGCAGTATGAAAAACGTGGCATTGGCGAGCGCGTATCTTCGTGGGATTTTGCTACGTGCATTCAGTGTGGCAACTGTGCGCTCGTCTGTCCGCACGCGTGCATCCGCATGAAAACGCTCACCGACGAACAGGCTGCAAAAGCGCCGAAAGGATTCAAAACGGCAGATGCAAAGCCTGCAAAACCTGGCACAAAAGTTGTGCTTGCAATCTCTGCGGAAGACTGCACTGGTTGCGGATTGTGTGTGTATGCGTGCCCGACGCCGACAAAATCGCTGCATCTTGAATTGTTTACGCCTGAGTACAAAGAACAGGAAATCAAGACGTGGGAATACTTCTTGAGCTTGCCCGAAGTTGACGATTCTACACTCAATCTCGGTACGGCAAAGGGGCTTTCCATGAAGCGCCCGCTCTTTGAGTTCAGCGGCGCGTGTGCAGGTTGCGGCGAGACTGCGTACATTAAGCTCATCAGTCAGCTGTTCGGCGACCGCGCAATGATTGCAAATGCAACAGGTTGTTCGTCAATTTACGGCGGCAACTTGCCTACAACGCCATACGCAAAAAATGAAAATGGCTGTGGACCTGTGTGGAGCAACTCGCTCTTTGAAGACGCGGCAGAGTTTGGATTCGGTATGCGCTTGTCTGCAGAAAAACTTTCCCAGTATGCATGTGAAGTTGCAGCGAACGTAAAAGCGAAAGGTATTGCAGCAAAAGAGATTGATGCGCTTCTTGCAAATATGGAGCAGTCAGACGATGCTGCTGTCAACGCACAGCGTAAGAATGTCGCTGCGCTCAAGAAAGCGCTTGTGGGTACAACCGATGCGCTTGGAAAAGAGCTGCTCTCTCTTGCAGACAATTTTATTAAGAGAAGCAACTGGATTATTGGCGGCGACGGCTGGGGCTATGACATCGGTTTTGGCGGTCTCGACCACGTGCTTGCGCAAGGACGCAATGTGAATGTCCTCTGTCTTGATACGGAAGTGTATTCAAACACGGGCGGTCAAATGTCTAAAGCAACACCTGTCGGCGCAATCGCAAAATTTGCAGCGGGCGGAAAAGATATTGCCAAAAAAGATTTGGGTATGATTGCCATGAGCTACGGCTATATTTATGTGGCGCGAATTGCTATGGGCGCAAACGCGAATCAAACAATAAAGGCAATCCGTGAAGCAGAGAGTTTTGATGGCCCGTCGCTCATTATCGCATACTCGCACTGCATCAACCATACAATCAACATGACAGACGGCTTGAAGTTGCAAAAGCAGGCTGTTGAATGTGGATTGTGGCCGCTGTATCGCTATGATCCGCGCCGTGTTGCGCAGGGGTTGAATCCGTTCCAGCTTGACAGCAAAGAGCCGAACTATCAACTTGCAGACTACATGTATGCAGAAGGGCGGTTCAAGGCGCTAAAAGCGGCAAATCCCGAACGCGCATCAGTGTTGCTCGACAAAGCGACAACGCAAGCTAAACGCATTTGGCAAGAATATGACTATCTGGCGAAACGTCCGTTCTAGCGTGCAAGTTTGCATATGTGAGCAGCGCGTTTAAAATGACTGTCCGTTCCAAGATGATTTTTGGGCGGACAGTTTTTTGCATAGATATAACTTTTTGTGATATTTGTTTTTTTTTATGGACAAATCACCTTTTTTACATTATAATAATAATTATGGAGATTTAAACATGAAGAAAATGCTAATGTGTGCGGCTGTTGCTTTTCTATCGTTTACGCTGTTTGCACAGCGTGCCGAGTACATCACTGATATGATAGAGACTAGTACAGCAACATACGGCAAAGTGAGCTATCTTTCTGCCGTGTATCAGGGGTTGGTTGGTGAGTCGGCTTCGTATGCAGATGCATTTATAGCGCTCCAAAAAGCGGGACAGATTCGCAGTTCAGTCGGTCAGAACGATGTCGTGTCGCTTAAAGAACTGTCCCGCATTATGGCAAAACTGTGGAACATAAAAGGCGGACTCATGTATCGTATAACAAAAGGTTCTGGTCGTTATGCGTTCCGCCAGTTCAAAGCAGATGGCATTCTATCTAACGATGCAAATCCATCAAAAAAAGTTTCAGGCGTAGAGGTGCTTAACCTGTACACTGCGTGCCAGCAAAAATATGGAGATGCACAATGAAAAGAAAGATTCTGTTTGCAGTTGTCGTTGTGTGTGCGCTTGCACCTCTTTTTTCAATTGATTTTGGCGGCAGGATAAGCAGCACGACAAAATATCAAGGCGTCAATTTCAGTTCGCTTAAATGGTATGAAAGCGCAAAGGTGCATTTGTGGCTTACTCAACAATTCAACGAAAATCTTCGTCTCAGTTCAGATATCTCTTATGAATTCAGATATGACCAAAACGCTGATACAATAAAAAATATTATCGATGTAAACTTATTAAAACTTACAGGCACATTCCATCGCCGTACAGCAGATACAATTGAATTCGGCGTTGGTCGTTTTGCTGTGAGCGATGCAACGGGCGTTGTCTTCAATCAAGTGAATGACGGCATATTTGCTAAAGTGAGCGTTCCTGCCGGCTCAATAAGCGCTTATGCCGGCATTACGCGCTTGTTGAACAGCCATGATGCTGTTATTCTCCGTCAGGATTCAGACACAATTGTTCCAACATCAAGCGCAAAAGCACTGTATGTACTCGGTCCAAAATACATTCCGCTCGGCTTTACGCTTAGTTTGACACCGCTGTTTTTAAATCAAACATTTACAGCAGAAGAGTGGATATTCCTTGATTATTCTGATGATAGGTATTATCGATCGTTCTGGACGTTCATGCTTTCAGGACCGCTTGCGCGCAACGTATTTTATACTGCTTCTACAACAATTGGCTCGGAAAATCTTGGCACCGTTTCAAACTTGAGCAAGTTTGCGCTGTCATATTTTCCAGTGAAAAATGCAACAGTTGGCTTTAATGCGCTCTATGCTTCGGGCAACAATGGCAGTCTCAGTGCATTCCGCGGGTTTACGTCACAAACTGCCGTACTTGCAACAGAGACAGTTGATTTTAGTACAGAATATGAGGGCAAATTGAAGTTCGGCGTGTCAGGCTCCTACATGATAGCTTCCCGCGTGTACTTGGGCGCAGATTGCACAGTTGTTTTTTCGTGTTTTGATACACTTGCGTACAATGGTTTCCAATGGCAATTCAATGTGATGTGGAATATCTTCCATGATTTGCAACTTTCCGCAGGCATGTATCAATATGTTGCGCAAAAGAATGAAAACAATAAAACCTGTTTTCTCTTGACAGGAACATTTGTTTTCTAGTAGAATAACATTGCTTGAAAATCAAGCAGGAGGTTGTTTATATGAACAGTATCAAAACACTCAGAAGATTAGTTTCGATGATGATTATTGCCGGTTGTTTTGCGCTTCCGCTTTTTGCAAGTACGGCAACAGTTGTTTCTATAGAAGGCAAGGTTGAAGTTGCACGGAAAGGCGGCTGGGTAGCACTTTCTGCAAACGACACGGTGCGCGAAGGCGAAGTCATCTCAACAGGGTTTAAATCAAAAGCTGTTATCCGTTATGAAGGTTCTGTCATGCAGCTTGGTCCGCTTACTCGCATTACGCTTGAAAAGCTTTTGCAAGGTACAACTTCTGACAGTGTTAATGTGTACTTAAACACAGGTGTGGTAAAATCAACTGTTCGCCAGACGGAAAATAAACGTGTCAGTTACACGGTGCGTAATCCAGTGGCAGTCGCTTCCGTGCGTGGTACGGAATTTGACTTTCAAGCAAACGGTGCCATTTCATGTACAGAGGGTGCAATAGTAACGTATGCAGGCAGCCAATTCAGCGCGAATGAAGGCGTACCGTCAAGCGGCAGTTCAAATGTTGCAACGAATGCCGACGAGATAGCTCCTGGTGCTCCAGCAGGTTCTGTTGTGGTGCTTCCTGGACAAAATGTTGCCTTTTCAAATATAGGTTTGGTATCTTCGCCTGTGCAGGGTGCGGTAAACGATGCTTCATCAGTTCTTGTTACAACAGCAATACCTGCCGATATTGAAGGCGTGAACACTGCTGCACCGAATGTTTCTTCAAGTGCAAGTGGCTCCTCTGCAACGAATCGGACAGGTTTTGGAGTCGTGAGAGTAGCAGCTTATTTTGAGTAACGAATAAAACGCATTTCATTTTTGCTCTTTGAAAATAGGCTGCATTTTATGCACGCCTATTTTTTATTTCAAGGTTCATTGCGTGTGGGAAAGATAGGAGCGGTGAACTGCCGCCTGCATATTCTGTTAAAGAAACTGATTTTTGAGTTTATGTATTTTGCCTATAGTTTTTTTCTGCATTCTGTGCTATAGTTGCTATTCGGGCGTACGAGTAGAAACATATGAATAGGAGTACATGTCATGGAAAAATCTGAAATTATTAAACGAGCACAAGCGTACATTGCAGAAGAAAAAGACGCACGTTTTAAAAGTGAAGTAGAATCTCTTTTGGCAAAAGAGGATTTTGCTGAACTTGAAGATCGCTTTTATCAGTCACTTGAATTTGGCACAGGCGGACTTCGCGGCATTATGGGAGGTGGCACAAACCGCATGAATCCGCTCATGATACACCGCGCTACACAGGGCTTGGCAAATTACGTGCGTAAAGCGTTTCCCGAAAAAGCGGAAGCAGGTACGCTTTCTGCAATAGTCGCGTACGATAGCAGAAAAAATTCAGATGTGTTTGCAGAGGCGACGGCGCTCATTTTTGCGGCAAACGGCATAAAAGCATACCTTTTCTCTGCTCTTCGTCCCACGCCAGAACTTTCGTTCGCAGTACGCATGCTCAAAGCGGACACAGGTGTGGTCGTTACTGCTTCGCACAATCCGCGCATATACAATGGTTACAAAGCGTATTGGAATGATGGCGCGCAAGTTATTCCGCCGCATGATGCGCTTATTATAGATGAAGTTAACGCCGTCAAGGAAATAAAGACTATTTCAAAAGAAGATGCGCTTAAACGCGGCATGCTTGAGCTTATTGATAAAGAGATTGACGAGCAATTTTGGAGCATGTGCAAGGCACAATTGTTCCGTCCTGAACTTATAAAAGAGAGTGCAAAGGATGTGCGCATTGTATACACACCGTTGCACGGCACGGGTGCAATGCATGTAGAAAAAGTGCTTGGCGATTTAGGGCTTGAAGTGATTGCTGTACCTGAACAGCGCGAACCGAACGGAGATTTTCCCACAGTCGAAAAACCAAATCCTGAAGAAGCCCCTGCGCTTAAAATGGCGATTGCGCTCGGTGAAAAAGAAAAAGCTGACTGCGTTATGGCAACTGATCCTGATGCGGACCGATTCGGCTCTGCGTTTCCCGACAAAGATGGCAAGTTCATTTTGATAACGGGAAATCAAATGGGCGCACTCTTGCTCGACTACATCCTCGTTTCCAGAAAAGAATTAAACGCTATGCCGAAAAATCCTGCTGCTGTGCGCACGATTGTCACATCTCCGTTTGTCGATTATATTTGCAAAAAATACGGTGTAGAACTTTTTGAATGTCTTACTGGTTTCAAATGGATTGCGTCAGTGCAGTCGAAAATGGAAAAAACAAATTCGCACAGCTACGTGTTCGGCTTTGAAGAAAGCTACGGCTACAAAATCGAAAAAGAAGTCTTTGACAAGGATGGTGTTTCCACCTCTGCAATGTGCGCGGAAATGACGCTCTACTGGCGGAGCAAAGGCAAGAGTTTGCTTGAGCATCTTGACGACATGTACAAAGAATACGGTTTTTTTGAAGACAAGACGATTGAAAAATATTTTCCAGGCCCTACAGGTGGAGCTACAATGAACAATATAATGACAAAACTGCGCAGCGAAGGGCTCAAGACGCTTGCAGGAAAACGTGTTGTGCAAATCCGCGACATAGAGCGTAGCGTTTCGTTTGACCCGCAAACGCCCAGTGTAACGCAAAATGTTGATTTGCCAAAAAGCAACGTTTTGCAGTTTTTCCTTGAAGATGGCACAAAAGTGAGCGCGCGTCCGAGTGGCACTGAGCCAAAAATCAAGTTTTACATAAACACTGTTGTACCCGTAGAAAACGCAAGCGATGTGGCTCTTGCAAGGGCAAAAGATGAGTCGCATACGCTCGTCGAAAAGATTACAGCAGAAATAAGCAAAACGCTTGATGCAGTTGCCAAATAAATTTTTGTGCGACTACAAACGGCTGCTCCGCTTGCTAAACAGCGGGGCAGTTTTTTGCGCAGTAGACACAGAAACAACAGGGCTTTCAGTTGCACAGAGCCGCGTCATAGAACTTGGAGCAGTCCTCTTTGACAGCAGTGGCGTGCTTGACACATTCAGTTCGCTCATTAATCCGTGTTGCGAAATTCCTGCGGGAGCTACGAGCGTTCATCACATTACAAACGAAATGGTTGCGTGTGCACCGAGCGCAAAAACAGTGCTCAGTGATTTTGTTAATTTTGCCAAAGATGCAATACTCGTTGCGCATAACGCGCGGTTCGACTTGCGCTTTATAAACAATGAGTTGGAACTGTGCGGCATGGATGCGCTTAAAAACAAGGCGATTGATACGCTTGCACTGAGTCGTTGGGCATATCCTGCAGCAGAGCGCCACAATTTGCAGTACCTTGCCCACGCGATGGGAATTGATGTGGAAAGTGCGCACCGCGCATACGATGATGCAAAAGTGTGCAGGCACGTATTTTTGCGCTGCCTCAAAGACACGGAAGCAGTACAGAAAAAGTAGCATTGCGGATTATGCCGTTTGCAAGTATTTTTTATCTTATCTCGCTGCTTTTTCCGACAGTAAATGTTCTGCGACATACTGCTTTGTACGTACAGATGGCGCATGCGTCGAAATCTTGTTTTTCTGAATCTATTGCAAAGTTCCGTGCTGTGATGCGCTCTACAAACTCATCGAGGAGTTCAAAAAAGCGATTTTGTGTCGGTGCAAAGTCAATACGTTTGTTTTCTGCGACAAGCTTGCCGGTAACAGGCGCTAAAATTTTACTTTTGTCGCAGTCTTTTTTTCCTGCTTCGCCAATATTAAAAAATGCAGCGCTTTCAACGTCAATAGGTGGTGTTTGGTGTTTTAGCAAATACAAGTACATGGGCATTTGGAAATCGGGCACAGAAACATTGTCGTTTACGTAAAACGTGCTTTTGTGAATGCTGCTTCCACTACTTTTAAAATCAACGAGAATGTAGTCGCCAATTTCGTTTTGCAGCAGGCAGTCTATGCGCCCAAAACAATAGTAGTTTTTTCTTTGGGGGTGCAGCGTATATTCCTGCTCGCTTGCTACGATGCGGCAACCGTCAAAAAAAGTTGAAAATGCAACGACTGCCTGCGTCATATTCTGCGTAATTGCCTGCTTCGTTGTCAAGAGAAGTTCTTTGCCGAGCACGCTTATTTTACATGTAGCTATTGCCTCGTCAATGCTTTTTAATAAAATCGTTTTTTGTGATTGTGGCAGTTCTCCGTTTTCAGTGAGCGTGAGCGCCATATTTTGCATTTTGAGTGCGCGGCAGTAGTGTTCAAGCATGCGGTGTTGCAAGTTACCCAACGCAAATGCGTCCATAAGTTCTGCTTCGTTGTTTTGCTCTCGTACGTTGAGTATGTGTTCAAGAACAAAGCTGCGAGGGCAGGTGTAAAACAGTTTGAGATTTGAATATGTTACGCACAGTTTATTTTCTCGATATAATTTATCAATTAATAATTTTTCAATTTTTGGGGTGAACGAGGTTTGGGGAACAAGCGAGTTTGCATATACAGGCGAATGGGAGGCGTGAGCAGCATTTTGAGGCATTGCCGAGTCAGCTGCTGTTATGTTTTGCTGCGCTTTTTCCCATGCGGCAAATCCATCTTGCTCAAGCTCTGTAATGATTTTGGGAAAGTTCCCTGTTTGTGCTATGTATGATTTTTCTATGGCGTACATGTCGTCATCATTGCTGTGTAGCGCGGAACGCATGTCGTTTTCTGCAAAATAGCTGTGGCTCAAACTGTAAGTGGAAAATGTTTTTTCACTTGCAGTAAAATAGGCAGGCACTACGAGTGAATTTTCTGCATACAATCTAATAAAATGATTTGATACATCTACATCGTCTGTGAAGCCGAGCAACGCTCGTTTGTCGCTCCGTAAAAATGCGAGTTGCTTGTATACGATTGAAAGAGATGCTTGGCTTGCATCAATGACAACGTGAAATGCAAATGGCGCGGGAGCGGCAAGTCGGTAGGGGAGTACATGGACACCTGTCGTCGTGCTTTGTGCCACATACATTTTTTCTGCAATGTGATTGATAAAAAAATTGTATGGAGAATTGACCATGCAGTCAGGGAATTCTTTTTCCAAATCGATGAGCGCACCAAGCTCTGCAATGCAACGACTTATAATTTTGTCGCTCTGCTCAGAGCAGTTGTCCATGTTGAAAAAAGTTTCGCGGAATGAAAAATATTTTTTGCTAATATCAGAAAACGTTTTTGCATGGACAAGCGCTGTAAGCTGTTGTTTCAACGAGTTGTAATAATTTGCAAGTTGTTCTTCGTTCGCGCTTGCAAACGAGCGTTGCCACACGTCAATTTTTTTGTTGTCATATTCATACGCGCACAAGCAGTTGTTCACTTTGCCAAAATTGATAAGGCTATTGTTCAAATCTTCATTTTTCCATGGCAGTTTGCTATTAAGCAAAAGGGATTTTACGCTCTCGAATGAAAAATCATTTTGCACGCACGCCCCTGCTTGTACAAAAAAACTTCCTGCACCTGACGATGAAAGCGTTTTGCCGCTTTGAAGCGAATAAGGAATGCAGTAGAGCGAAAGTTCGCGCTCAATATACGGTGCGTATGTATCTATGTCGGGCACGTTGAGTGAAATGTCGTGCCACGCAATATGATTTTGCTCGTGTGCCTTTTTTATAGCAAGCGCCGCATGTTTCAGTTCTGTGCGCGCGTTTGAGAAAAAATCGACAGTAGGTCGCGTTTCTATTGCATTGTCGGCTGTATCAGAATTTATTAATATGATGTCGGAACTTGACGAAAGAATCTCTTTGTATTCAATGTAGTCCATGAGCAGTTCAGGATAAAAGATGATGTATGTTTTGCCGTCTGCGTCAAACGGCGGTGTTTCCCATGCAGGATCGAAAAGACTATGAGCATCGAGAAAATTTTTATAGCGCTCGTATAGTGCAAGCAAATCGGCATCTTCATCATCGCCTATGCGCTGTGTTTTTTCAAAGAGCGTCTTCCACGCAGCAAGCGACGGCAAAAGCCCTGTGAGCCACGAGACGAATCCTGAAGCTTCTTTGGCATATTTTGGCGCAATGAAATAGCGCAAAAATGGAGATGCTGCATTTTGTGAGATGAGCATTGATGCAAACACAGAGCGCATTACAGCGGGAATTGCTTTCCTGTGCTGCTTGCTGCTTTTGATTGACGAGCTTTTAAAATCATCCCATGCGAGAAACCTATCCATTGCAACTGCGCTTGCCCCGCTTGTTAGCGTAGTGCGGTCTGCCCACAAATCTGCCGCAGTCTGTGTGGGAAATACGAACACAGTAGTTTGCTCGGCAATGTGCTTTGTTATTGTAGCCTCGATTTTATTTTGTGCCATCTGCAAAAGTATAGCATAAATGCGTGCTAATCAAAAGTGCAGGGCATTGCAGTGTAGAGCGTCGTGGAGCACGGTGAAGCAGGGCGTAGGGCAAGTGGCTATGTTTTTGCGGGCAGCTTATGAAAAGCTGCCCGCAGGTTCATTGCTGTAGTTTTTTAATAATAGTCGAATATATACGTTACGTTGCCGCCAATCTCTTTCGGCAAATCGCTGCTGTTGAGCGTAAGCGTGTTTCCATCGCGCGTGTATGCTATCTTCCATACAGCATTCATGCTTTCGCTCGTTTTTTTCTTCGTTCCGCCACTCCAGTCTTCTACTTCCTTTATTCTTACTGTGAATGTGATTTCGGAATCTGTTGCAGTCCAAAATCCTTTCCACTCTGTTTCTGTCATAAATCCTTGTTTCCAGATGATTTCCATTTCCCCGTCGCGCTCAATTTCAATTTTAATTTCGCTGTTTTGCGTGCGTAAAATCCAATCACCAAGCACTGCATGTGCCGCAGTGTCCAGCATCATTGGGCGTGAGGGAATTTCATGTTGATTTCTTGGAGGCATTTGATTTTGCTTGCGCGAATCTGCAAAAAGCGGAACGGCAAAAAGCGAAACAGTTGCGTACACTACGGCTGCATTTTTAATAATTTTTTTGTTCATGTGAACACCTCATAAAGTTAAGATAAAAGTTCGTGCGAACTTCCTGCATATAATATACACGAACAGCGTTTTTTAATCATGAAGTGTGTATTGAAATAAAATTAAAAAATTTTAATGCGCAATTTCAACACAAAAGCGTAAAAATGTCGTATGATAGAGCTATGGAGCAAAATAAAAAATTAGTTGCGGCGCATTTAATCTTTGTCCTCTGTGCTCTTTTTGCTTTTGCACAAAATAATCAGCGGGCAAGAGAATCATCCCCGTACCGCGGCAAACGAATGATGAAAGAGCACATGCTGTTTTTTGTCACAGCGATAGAGAGCGAGCGTGAAAAAAATAATCTTGCAGAGCTTGAAATAAAATTTAATATTCCTGTTGACCCGCGCACATTGCAAAAACGGCATATCCGCATAAACGGGAGCTCTTTGCCGTCGGAAGCGATAGTTGCTTTCAACAAAGAAGGCACAAAGATAAAGATTCTGTTGCCTATTGAAATTATTGTTTCAAGACGGAGCGAACCGTTTTTTCATATTGAGTTGCCTGATGCAAAAAGTTTTAACAATATGCCGCTCTATCAGATGCGATTTGACGATTTGCGCTTTAACCGTGAATATGAATTTAGGTTTGTCGGCGCGCTGAAAAATCATCTTGATGAAATGAGCGGCAATCAGCGTGGCGAATACATGCGCTTTGAGGATGACTGATGACACGTGTTCTTATTGTAGAAGATGACAAAGGTATTGTCGATTTTTTGTTGCCAGAATTGCAACACGAAGGATTTGATGTTTTTCACGAGGCAGATGGCAGGAGCGCACTTGACCATTTTGAAAAAGATGCTGCGGACATCATTTTGCTTGATATTATGCTTCCAAAATTGAACGGCCTTGAGGTGCTGCGGCGCATTAGAAAAATATCAAATGTACCGGTCATCATGCTTACGGCGAGAGGAGAGACGCTCGACAAAGTGACTGGCCTTGACAGCGGTGCTGATGACTATATTGCAAAGCCGTTTGAAATTGAAGAATTGCTTGCGCGAATGAGAGCTGTGTTGCGCCGCAATGCCGATCCTAATTTGTCGATTTTAAAAGTGCGTGATATAACGCTCAACTCTGACAGCATGGAAGTGGCGGTCAAAAATGAACGCGTTGATTTGTCAAAGACAGAATATCTTTTGCTAAAAACGCTCATGGAAAATAAAAATGTTGTGTTGAGCCGCGACAAAATCATCAATGCGGTGTGGGGCGAGCATCATTACATCGATGAAAACTCTGTAGATGTGTATGTGCGCTACTTGCGTGCAAAAATTGACGAGAAAGCAGGCGAAGAATATATTTCCACTGTGCGCGGAAGCGGCTACGTCATGCGGGACACTGCCAATGCGTAGCACACAACGCGGTACGCCTGCGGTGCGGACGCTTGCGGCAAAGTTTTCAATGTTGCTTGCGGCAATGATACTTGTGCTTGCAGTGAGCATGATTTTGCTGCTGCGCTTCAATGTGCGTTCTCGACAAAATCGCGAGCTTGTCGCTGCTGCTGATTCCCTGCACGATGCGATTTTACAAAACAATTCGCTTAATGCAGTGCAAAATGTGGAATTGCCGTATTATGTGCTGTTTGCCGTATACAATGCGCAAAGCGGTGAAGTGATTTTTACGAATGATCCGTTTTTGCCGCCACTTCCGCCAACACATGCGTATCCGTGTCGTTATACTGAAAAAAATTATTTTACTGATGGCGATTTGGACATTCTCTATTATGCGTTGCTGCACAGCAACGACGGCGAATATGTCATACAGACTGCGCTCAATTTAGACACGGACACGGCGTCTGCGCTCATTTCTGATTTGCCAAAAATCTTGCTGATTGTGATGCTGCCGCTTTTATTTGTGTCATACTTTGCAGCATTATTTATTTCAAAACGCACAATGAAAAGCGTTCGCGATATGACGGAGACCGCACGGCAGATAAGCAGCGCGCAGCTTGACATGCGCTTGCCTGTCTCTAACAAGGGCGATGAGTTTGATGCGCTTGCACAAACGCTCAATGATTTGCTTTCACGCTTGCAAAAAGACTTTGAGCGTGAGAAGCAGTTTACCGCAGACGTTTCGCATGAATTGAAAACGCCGCTTGCTGTCATTCTAGGGCATGCAAATTTGCTCAAGCGGTGGGGCAAGGATGACAAAGCGCAGCTTGAAAAATCGCTTGCTGCCCTTGCAAGTGAAGCTCATTCAATGGAAGCGATAATCACCAATCTGCTTCAGCTTTCGCGCCTTGAAAGCGGCGTGGTACATATCCAAAAAACGCGCGTAGATGTTGTAGCGTTATTCAAGCGGCTTGTTGCAGACACGGCTGCCTGGGCAAGCGGCGTGTCGTTCTCGTGTCATATGGGAAGCGCTCAAGATGCAAGCGGCGCGAGTGCAACGGATTCCCAAAGTTCGTCAATTCATTCCGTTCGTGAAACGAGTGCGCGCTACGTGCTTGCAGATGCGGATTTTTTATATGAAGCGTGCACTATCATAATTTCAAACAGCGTAAAATTTGCAGGAGAAGATGTGCATATCATGCTTTCATGCGAGCACGCAGAACGGAGCGGTTTTTGCGACATAATAATTTCTGACAATGGACCAGGAATTGCAAGCAGCGCGTTGCCACACATATTTGAACGATTCTATCGCGGTGATGAGGCGCACGAAAGGAGCGTTGGCGGTTCGGGATTAGGGCTTTCGATTGTTAAAAGCATTGTACAGGCGCTTGGCGGCTTTGTGCGTGCAGAGAGCCTGCAAGGACAAGGAGCAAAAATTATCATGTCGCTTGAAGCGCACAATGAATGAGCAACGGGGTGGGATGCTGCCTATTGTAAAAGCGTGAGTGGATTTACTGTCGAGTTCCATTTGAAAACGGTAAAATGCAAGTGCGGTCCCGTGCTCATTCCTGTGTTGCCAACTCTGCCAATTCGCGTGTTTGAATCGACACTCTGTCCGCGCACGACAAGCACTGCGCTCATATGGGCATACAGCGTTCTGTATCCTGAGTGATGTGTAATGATAACGTAGTTGCCATATACTTCATTATAGCCGACAGATGTAACGCGACCAGCGAGCGCTGCATAAATCATCGTGCCTGTTGGCGCTGCCATGTCTATGCCAGAATGGAACGAGCGCGCGCCGGTGAACGGACTTTTGCGCCAGCCGTAATATGATGAGAGCCAGTAGCGGCCGCGGAGCGGACGACGGAATAAATCTCCGTTTATTTCTTGCAACGTAACCCAATCAAGTTCAGCATCGGGAACAAAGAGCGTGACACCTGCGTTTAAGGCGAATGTTTGTTCAAGAGAATTGACATGGGCGCATTTTTCTGCACTTACTTCAAATTTTTTTGCAATAGTCTCTGGCGTTTCTCCATCACTTTTTACTGTATATAGAATGCCTGGAATTGAAGGAATTTTTAGATATTGTCCTACTTGCAAGAGCCGTGACTGACGTATGCCGTTCACGCTAATGATTGTGTCTTGTGTAACGCCGTAGTTGTCTGCAATGATGCCTATCATGTCGCCTGATTTTACGCGGTAGGTAAAGTAGCTGATTTCATCTGCATTTTTTTCTTCAGGAAATGTCTGCATCAATTCGTGCGCTGCGTTTGGTGCAACGTCTGCAATGCTCGTCTCTGCGTGTGGAAGCATGTCTATAGTGAATTGCGGAACGCCTGTTGTTTCAAGACCACCTACACCGCTGTGCGCTTGAATGCTGTTTGTGATTGCAACGCCTGTCGCGCATACTGCAACGCCAAAACAAAATGCAGCAATGCTATTAACAGCGATGCGTCCTGTGCGAGAGGGAATCAGTGCGTATATTTTTTCACGTATATAGCGTATCATATCTGCAACTATTTTTTTTAGCAACTTTAACATGTTACTTTACCTCAAATCGTTATAAATTGCAATCTCATTATTTTCGCCCAATGCCGACAAGGTATGTTTCAAATGATTCGACGCGGCACGCTTCGGGCTTAAAGCCTTTTGCTGTTGCAAACAGCGTGCGCATTTTTTGCAATGCATGCTGCTGTCCGCCGCTTTGAAAAATTTTTACTGCAAAGTTGCCACCGTTTTTTAGCATAGCTTCGCCATACCACAATGCCATTTCTACGAGTTGTTCTGAACGCGCAGTGTCTACTGTGCGATTTCCTGTTGTAGAGGGAGCTGCATCACATACAACAACATCGTATGGTGAAAACGCTTTGATTTTTTCACGCACTGCCGCGTCATTCAAATTGCCTTTGATAAATGTTAATGATTCGCTGTTGACATTTTTTGCCAATTCATGCAAATCGCATGAGACGACGCGTGCTGCGCCGTTTTTAAGCAAGTAAAGCGTCCAGCTGCCTGGTGCAGAACCAAGATCAAGCGCAATGCAGTTTTTCGGTATGAGCGAAAATTTTTCGTCGAGCTCTTTGAGCTTATACACGGAGCGGGCAGGATAGCCTTCTGAAAACGCTTTTTTTGACCAAAAATCGCTCTGTGCGTAGCTGTTTGCATATTTTGACGGCATATACTGTAAATTTCGGCAAAAGCGTTGAAAATCATGAATGAGCATATACAGGAAGTGCTGATTAACGCGCATTTACGTTAATCAGTGTTTTCTATATTCCTGCAAGGTTGATGATTTACTGCACGTCAGTTTCGGTAACGCCGTACTGCTCGTCTGTGTCTTGCACAGCACGACCCGCAGGCTCAATATGCACCATAATGTCGTATATGTCTGATATAGCGGCGTGCACTGCTTTTTCAACATTATTTGCAATTTCATGCGCTTCGTACACAGTCATATTTGCGTCAACTTCAATATCTAAATCAATGTCCCAACGCGAGGCGATTTTTCTGATGCGCGCGCGATGCGGATGTGATACGCCTTGTACGGAGCGCACTGCATCGAACATACGGCGATACATCTCTTCGTTTGTGTTGCCATCCATAAGCTCAGTATTCGTGTCAGAAAAAATCTCGATGGCATTTTTAATAACCCATGTACCGACAAGAAGAGCAGTGAGTGGGTCGAAGATAGGTTTATGCAAAAAACGCGCAACAGCGATGCCGAGCAGAACGCCCGCAGATAGCAATATATCGCCTTTCATGTTCTGTGCGTTTGCTTGAATCATAGGGCTGTTGCTTTTTTTGCCGAGCACATATTGGCTTATTGCGAGCAGCGATTTTCCTGCAATTGATATGAGCGCCGCTACAATCGCGTAAAAACTCACTTCGTTTTGATACGTGTGCAAGACAAGTTGCCTAATGGATGAAACGACAACCTGAGAGCCTGCAAAAAAAATGACAAACGACAAAGCCATTGTTGCTGTCGTTTCTGTGCGTCCGTATCCCCACGGATGTTTTTTGTCTCCGGGTCGCGTTATGATATGGCTTACGACGAGTGTCATTGAAGCGATTGCAACGTCAGTTAACGAGTCGATGCCGTCTCCAGTTACAGCAAGGCTGCCTGCAATATTTGCAAGAATCAACTTTACCGTAGCAAGCACGAGATTGCCAAAAAGTGCAATGTATCCAGCAGTGCGTATAATGCGTGCGCGATTTTTCGTGTTCATGTTGTTTGTGTCATATCTTTACGTGTATTGAATGAGTTTGTGCAGAAGTTATGCTTCATTTTCAACTGCCTTTGCCAACTGGTCTGCGCAGGATGTGTTTTTGCTGCCGCATGTGTTGCCACGCAATTTTTCTGCAATGTCTTCAGCTTTCATGCCTTCGCAGAGTTTTGAAATGGCTTTGAGATTACCGTTGCAGCCGCCATCGAAACTAATATTTGTAATGCGTCCATCATCAGTTTTTGTAAAGTGAATTGCGCGGGCACATGTTCCGTGCGTTTTATAAGTTATATTGCCCATAGTATCCTCTTTGTTAATAATAAATTCGCGCATGAGCAATCGCTTCTCGTGCTGCTTTTACATCTTCTGCATCAAGGCGGACTGCATACTTGTCGATAAAGCCTGAATACAGCGACTCTCCGCATAAAAGTGCAATGACTGCATGTTCTTTCCTTGCAGCAGCGGTGCGTCCATTTGGGTGTTGTGCTATGAGCGCACGATATGAATCGTACACGTCGATTACCGCAAGCTCTATGTCGCGCCTGTCAATCGTTTTGTCAGGCTTGACAGGAACTGTCAACTGCGATGCGCCACCTGGATTGTCAGGGTCGGAGAAGCGCAGCATATTTGCGCTGAAAATATACGGCCACAAGTTGCGCTCGCCATACTGTTGCGCGGCAAGCGTCGCATATAAGTTGTCGTCTGTTGCAATGCGGAATGCATACGGTGCAACACTTTCATCAAGCACAATTTCTTGCGTCGTGCGCGGAACTTCGGTTTGTTGTTTCGGCTCTCTGTGTACGAGCACGTAGATGAGCACGCTGATCATAAAAGCGGTGAGCACAACCGCAACGCCTGCAAAAAACCAGCAGCGGCTTATATATTTTTGAATGTCTTCGTCATAGTCGTCATTGTCGTAGTCGGGGTCGTACGCGTCATCGTCAAACTCGTTCTGAACGCGCTGCTGTTGAATCACCTGTTGCTGCACAACTTGCTGCTGAATCACTTGATGCTCAATGATTGCGTGCTGCACTGTCTGATTTGCAACTGTCTGTTCATCGCGAGAAATAGGCTGCACTTCTGTTGCAAACGTGTCTTCAACGAGCTGTGGCGACTGAATGCTTTGCACTTCTTCATCAGGAAACGATATGTTTAAGTCATCGTCAAATACAGCATCCAATTCGCTTGCAGTAGATTTAACAATAGACGCTTCTTCAAGCATAGGTGCATAATTTTTTGCATCTGATGTGTCTTCATGCCACGCCTCATCTGGCAGCGCGCTTTCATGCTCTGCACGCGTTATGTCTTCCTGCGCTTCGTCTTCGGCAGCTTCTTCAATAATTTCAGGCTTCAAGCTCTCATATGGTTTGTTTATCCTCTTTGCAAGTCCTGATGCAGGCACAAATTTAATTTTATAATGTTCGGGCGTTATAACTTCTTCACCAGTGCGTGGATTTTTGCGCGTCGATTCCTCAATGCGCATTCTTTCAAATGTGCCAAATCCGAGCAACTTGAATGAACCAGTGTCAAGAATCTCGCGCTTAATTACATCAAAGAATGCATTTGTCACTTGCTTGATGTTGTTTTCATCGACATTTTTGCTGCCGATTTTTTTGTTAACACGTTCGGCAAGCGTTGAGAGTGTGAGCGACTCGTTCGTGTTTTTCCTTGATGATTTTTTATTCGGCATTGAGCGTGTCCTTTAAAAGTTTTGCAGGCTTAAAGCGCAGTTTGCGTTTTTTCGGATAGCGTACTTTCTGCTTTGTAAACGGATTGCGCCCGATGCGCTCGTTGTAGACGCGTGTATCAAATGTGCCGAATCCTGCCTGCGTATATTTCCCATCGTTTTCAAGCGTTGCGTACAGTTCTTCAAGCAACGCAGACAGAATATCGCTGCACTTTTTTTTGTCAATAGCGACAGTGTCCGTTATGGCTTTTATTAAATCTGAACGTGTCATGGCATCAGTATATCACAAAGCTTTCATGCTTGTCATGTATGCACGAAGTTTTCGACCAACAATTTCTATTGGGTGATTTCGAATTTCTTCGTTTACTTTTACAAGTTCTGTGTTGCTCACTTCATTATTGTGAGAATCTAATCCTTTGCCAATTACATCTATGTGTACAGAAGGCATAAACTCTTTTTCTAGTAAAGGAACCGCAGTGTTTGCAAAAAGTGCGCAACCGTATTCGGCGGTGTCTGAAATAACTCGATTCATCTCGTACAGCTTTTTGCGGTCGATTAAATTTGCAATGAGTGGAACTTCGTGAAGTGATTCGTAATATGCGCTTTCATGCATAATTCCTGCTTCTACCATTGTTTCAAATGCAAGTTCACAACCTGCTTTTACCATTGCAACGAGCAGTATGCCTTTGTCAAAATATTCTTGTGCAGTAATTTCTTCACTGCTTTCTTCTGTTGTTTCAAAAGGTAGTTTGCCAGTTGCTTCCCGCCAGGCAAGTAAATCTTTGTCCGCGTTGTCCCAATCTTTCATCATCGTGGAGCTAAACTGTCCACTTATGATGTTGTCCATGTGTTTTCTGTAAAGCGGTGCAAGCAATTTTTTTAATTCTTTTGAAAGTGCGTTTGCTTTAATTTTTGCAGGATTTGAGAGGCGGTCCATCATATTTGTAATGCCACCCCACTTTAACGCCTCTGCAATGTGATTCCATCCGTGTTGCAAAAGTTTTACAGCGTATCCGCTGCTTATTCCATTTGCAACCATTTTGTTAAAACATACGATTGTTCCTGCCTGAAGCATTCCGCACAAAATTGTTTGCTCTCCCATTAAATCAGATTTTACTTCTGCCACAAAAGATGATTCAAGTACGCCTGCTTTGCTTCCACCCATTCCAACGGCAAGCGCCTTTGCTTCTTTCCAACCACGACCATCTGGATCGTTTTCTGGATGAACTGCAATTAAGTCAGGAACGCCAAACCCACGCTGATATTCATTCCACACTTCTGTTCCCGGTCCTTTTGGGGCACACATGATGACAGTGTCTTCTTTTGGAATCTGCATTCCTTCTTCTACAATATTGAATCCGTGGCTATACCAAAGAGTGATTCCCTTGCGGGCGTATTTTAAAACTTCTGTGACAACTGAAGTATGCTGCTTGTCTGGAGTTAAGTTTCCGACCACATCTGCGGTAGGAATCATTTCTGCGTATGAGCCAACTTTGAATCCATTTTCTGTAGCATTTTTCCAACTCTGCCGTTTTTCTTTTACAGCCTCTTCACGAAGGGCATAACTTACATCTAGTCCACTTGCACGCAAGCACAAACCTTGATTTAATCCTTGCGCACCACACCCAACAATTACGATTTTCTTCCCCTTAAGAGATGCAACGCCGTCTGCAAATTCTTCTCTTGCCATAGACCTGCAATGTCCTAACAAAAGCCGAGCTTCTCTCCAGGTGAGTGAATTAAAATAATTTTTTCGTTCTACCATAATAATTCCCTTGTTGCATATTTGCTGAATATTTATGCATATTGTAAAATTTTTTGAAAAATATGTATAGAGTAAAATTGTATTGATAACGAAGTTATCAAACTGGTCTATTGTTTTAGCAACGTTTGCGCTATGCGTATGTCCTTTATAAAAAAATTAATTTCAGCGCGGACGCGCGTTAAAAACGAGGGGGCAAGCGAAAATTTCCAGCCATCAGGAAAGTGCAAGTATAAGTATTCGCGACATTCAAGCAATTTTGCAATTTTTTTGTTGCGCTTGTTTTTTTCCATGTGTTGGCCATATTGCAATAATTTTTTAAGTTCTGTGAGCGCATATTTCTCTTCATCGTAAAACTGTGCAATGCGCGTTGCGAGTGTGTTGTCGTTTTGTGTGAATGTTGTTGCGTTGCTTGTTTTTGTCATCTTGCTCGTTGCAACGTTGTCTGTTTGCATTGTCTTGCTTGTCGTAGCGCACAGTGGCGATGCATCAAGCATTTCGCTCTGCATATGCTCGTCTATGGTGCGCCGCTCAATGCCGAGGTCAAGTCCGCTTTTTCCTGCGTCATACACATTGCGCGTACATGCAAAAAAAGAGCGGAATGTATGTGCATATGACAGAAGCGTGGGCGTGGTAAAAACGCATGCATCATCTTTTCCCTGCGTGCGCTGCGCTCCGTAGCTAAATGCCGCATCGTAATTCGCAATAGCTGCTGTACGCGTGGTGTTAGCAAGGCGCGCAGTATGTGCAGGAGCTCCGCGTGCGTGCGTTGCTCCAAGTGAATAAGAAAAATCAAGACCGCTTGCAAAGATTGGCGTGCGCTCGTCGCACCGCAGAAAAAGCGCTATGTTCATGGCAGTTAAGCCGACTGAACCGAGCGGCGGCATTACAGGAGGAAGCAGTTTCCGTTGTACAAGGTTTTCAAAAAAAAACGTGTCGTCGTACTGTGTGGCAAAGTAGCATATGTTGCTGCCGCTTGCATCAAATGTTTTTGGCCATGATGTAATGCCTGCAAATGTGCGTACCTTTTTTTGCGCTGTGCCAAAAAAGGCATGAGCAATAGCAGTTTGCGCTTCTTCACATACGATTGCATCTGGTACAATGCCGAGCGCACATAACGATGGGAAAGCCGCATCTGAAGCAATCACGTAAAACTGCTCGCGCACGCTCGTTTTGCATCCGTTGTGTGTCGTGTGCATTTCAAGCAATTTTTGTGCAGTTGCTTCCATGCTTTCACCTGCGCCAAATACAATGATTGGTTTTGCAACTGCGTGCGCGAGCGATTGTAGCGGCACGCTTGCAGGAACATGCGCCAAATTGCGAAACAGATTGCGTGAAAATTTTCTGCCAAGCTTTACGAGCGTAACGCGGTTTTTCCAAAATCGTGCTACCGATTCTTCTGCCGCTTTTGCAAGCGCATCATAATACTGCGGAAAAAACTGCGTGCCAGCAGAAAAGTCAATTCTGATTACGCGGCGGAATGTACCTGGTTTTGGCAAAACCGTGCCGCATGCAAGTACGGCATGTCGTTTGAGGAGCGTAAACGGCAAAGCGTCGAGTTCTGTCGGTTCAAGCAATGCAAAATTATTAATTAATAATTTTGCATTGCTTGGGTCCGCCGCGTTGTGTAAGTCCGTTCCGCCGTGTGTGCGGGCTGCATCGTGATGATACGCATCATTACGCGTGCATTCTGTGTCGCGTTGATTGGTAGCGGCTCGGTGGCAGCCAGCAAGCCGCTGTTTTGTAAATCCAAAGAGCGAATTGTCTTTTTCGCAGCCGAGCACGAAACAGTTTTCAGGCAATTTTTTGCAGAGCTCCTGCAATCCGAGCAACAGACACGGCGAGCACGCAAGTATGAGCGTACCGGGAAGGAGTTCAAGTGAGGAAAGTATGGCAAGAATTGCTTTTTGAGGTGCGTATTTTGAATAGAGGTATCTGCCGTTGTATGCAACAGAAAAGCCTTGCGCTGTTTCAATCAGCTGAGGCTTTTCCTTGGCGTTTTTTATCATACTGTTTCAATTTCTGCACGTTGTGCAACAAATAATAAAACAATTATTTAGAAGCTAATTCATAAAATTGTTAAGAAATACTGACAAAAAATTGTTTTCAAGTTTTGGGCTTGCCATAAGCGCAGATGATGAAGATGTCTGGTCATAGCTTGCAACTTGACTCTCAAGCGAATCTGTTTCGCTTTCTGCATTTTCGACAATTTCACTTATGAGTTGCAATACAATAATGTTCTTGCCATTTACAATTGGCGAAGAGATTTCATGCAGTTTGAGCGAGAATGCCGACTGCAAAAAGTTTTCGTTTGTGTCAGCGTCAGAAAGTCCAGCAATACTTGTGTCTACAGAATTTGCGAGAGATGTACTTCCATAATTGAGTGGAAAAGAGTCAAGCATTGTTTTTGATACAGCAAAGTCAATACACGCTTCATCAAAGCCACGTGCAACTGCTGCTGTTACAAAATTTTTTGCAATATCCATGTAGTAGTCTTCTATGCGCCCCACTTCATATGAATTGAGATAGCTTGAAACAATGTCAAGCGTGTCTGCATTTTCAAAATCAGGCTGCTCCGCATTTCCGTCTGCATGGAAAATCGAAAAGCCGCTGTTCGTTTCTATAACGCCGCTTGTTTCATCTTTTGCAAGTGACGCAGCCTTGGCAACGTCATCTGCATTTTTAATAATTCGTTCAAGTTCGTAGTGATAGTGATATATGTTTGAAAGTTTGCCGCTTGCATCGCTGTAGTATTGCGTGGAATATTCACTGACTGCATCAGCAAATGTGATTTCATTGTTTGCAAGCCTGCGAGCGACTGTTTCTGCTTGTGATTTCTCACCGCATGTGATTATGGACATGTCGTATTTAATAAATTTTTGTGCGTTCGCCATGCCGTATGATTTTTTTTCGCTTTCAGGATAATCGTTCATGGAAAACACAGCCATATTGAATGCGCGTTGCGCAGTTCCAAATTCGCGCAAGAATGCCATTTCACGTTCAGATGATTTTAACCCATACAACGCAATGTCATCAAATGTAGTTTTCGAGCCAAATATGTCGTCGGAATAGCGGTTTGCAGTGAGCGTGTTGCGAGAATCTTTTTGGATTGCTTCTATTTCCACGGCTGGCGTTTCACGATATTTACGCTGGGAATAGTTCCCGTTTTCGTCGAGAAAATGCTGAATCATGTTGCGATTTACTGCGCTCTGCGGTACGACATATCCGCTTTTTTCTACTGCTTGCGTGTATGCCATCTTTTGAACAACATCAGAAAACGCAGCATAAAAAATTTCAAAATAATTTTGCTGCGTTATTTGTATGCCTTGCCATTCCATCCACCGTGCTTGATTTTGTACGTAGTTTACAAAGTCAGAGCCTTCCTCGTATCTGATTTCCTTACCGCCATATGAACCAAAAGAAAGCGGTTTACTATTGCCTGCTCTGCCAAGCAGTGCTGGTGAAACGATAAATGCAAAACCTGCAATGACAAGCACAATGCCGAGTCCGACTGTATAAAAGCTTTTTTTCATGATTACATCCCCAAGCTCTCATAAGTGAGATAAAGATAACTCGTTATTGTAGCATTATGAAAAGCGATTGTCAATTTGCAGCGTCAATGCAATACAGAAATCAATTTTTGCAAAAACTGTGCTGCAAAAATTGATTTCCGTACTCTAGCATTTTTCTGCATTTTCTGTCATACTGCAATGAAGTAGAGTAATTTTATTCGTGCGGAGGGTTTAATACCCCGACGCTTGCGTCGTAAAAAGTGTATTAAATCCGGCTGCAATACCTTACGAGAACACCATGCCCCGCTGCCGCTTGAAGCTACGCTGCGAAGTTGCGACGGGGTGGTGATTGCAGAGGCGTTTTGTGTATACACCTGTTAATCCGAAAGCAAACTTCCCAAAGATGGAAGAAGATGTTTTAGCGTTTTGGCAAAAAAACGACACGTTCAAAAAATCAATTCAAAACAGAAACGGCGCAGAAGAATACGTGTTTTATGACGGTCCGCCGTTTGCAACAGGGCTTCCTCATTTTGGTCATTTTATTCCGTCTACAATTAAAGATATTATTCCACGCTATCACACCATGAAAGGCAAAAAGGTGGAGCGACGTTTTGGTTGGGACTGTCACGGTCTTCCTGTTGAAAACTTAATCGAAAAAGAACTTGGCATTAACTCAAAGCATGAGATTGAGTCTTACGGCGTTGAAAAATTTAACGACGCATGTCGTGCAAGCGTGCTGCGCTACACAAAGGAATGGCGAAAGACGATTACGCGCATGGGGCGCTGGGTTGATTTTGACAACGACTACAAAACGATGGCGCCTGACTACATGGAATCAATTTGGTGGGTGGTAAAAGCGCTGTGGGATAAAAACATGATATACGAGGGCAATTACATTCTTCCGTACTGTCCTCGTTGTGCGACAGTGCTTTCAAACCACGAGTTGTCGCTCGGCTATCGCGATGTCACTGACCCTGCAATCACGGTGCGCTTTAAAGCGACGCGCGCGCCGGAAAAACTTGCAGATGAAGATTTTGCAAACGGCAATACGTATTTCCTTGCCTGGACGACGACTCCGTGGACGCTTCCGTCTAACGAAGGCTTGTGTATGGGAAGCGACATTGACTATGTGAAAGTCCGCGACAATGAGTCTGGCGACTGCTACATTCTTGCGCGCGCGCGTTTGGGTGCATATTACAAAAACGAAGGCGACTACACAATCATCTATACGAAAAAGGGCAGGGATTTTCTCGGCGCAACATACGAGCCGCTCTTTCCTTATTTTGCGCATTTTGCCGTAAAGGAAGACGGTTCTGACGGCGCGTTCCGCATTTTTAACGGTGATTTTGTTTCAACTGAAGACGGCACAGGCATTGTACATGCTGCTCCTGGCTTTGGTGAAGACGACAGCAAAGTATTTGCGGGCACAGGCATTCCGACGGCGCTCCCGGTAGATGCGGAGTGCAAGTTTACAAAAGAAGTTCCCGACTACGAAGGACGGTTTGTCAAAGATTGTGACAAAGACATCATTGCGCGGTTAAAGGCGGAAGGCAAACTTGTAAAGCGCGAGCAAATTGTGCACTCATATCCGCACTGCTGGCGGTGCGACTCGCCGCTCATCTACCGCGGAATCGGCAGCTGGTTTGTAAAAGTTGCAAATGAACGTGAACGACTTTTACAAGCGAACGCGCACATTGCGTGGCAGCCTGCTCATATAAAAGAGGGCAGGTTTGGCAAGTGGCTTGCAGGAGCGCGCGACTGGGCAATCAGCAGAAATCGCTTTTGGGGAAACCCTATTCCCATTTGGAAGTGCGATGAGTGCGGCGAAACGCTCTGCATTGGAAGCCGCGAAGAATTGAAAAAATTTGCCGGCGTGTATCCAGAAGACTTGCACAAGCAGTTTGTTGACAAAATCACAATGCCATGCACAAAGTGCGGCAAGACGATGCACCGAATTCCTGAAGTGCTCGACTGCTGGTTCGAGTCAGGTTCCATGCCGTACGCGCAAAATCACTATCCGTTTGAAAACAAAGCATACTTTGAAAATCACTTTCCCGCAGATTTTATTTCGGAAGGGCTTGACCAGACGCGCGGCTGGTTTTACACGCTTACTGTTCTTGCCGCAGAGCTGTTCAATCGTCCTGCTTTTAAAAACTGCATTGTGAACGGACTTGTGCTCGCTTCCGACGGTAGAAAGATGTCGAAAAGTTTGCGCAACTACACTGATCCTGAAGAAGCGATTTCTCAGTTTGGCGCAGATGCAATACGGCTTTTCCTCGTGCACTCTGCTGTTGTCAAAGCGGACGACTTGCGCTACAGCGATGACGGAGTTCGTGACGTGCTCAAGGGGATTATCATTCCGCTGTGGAACAGCTACAGTTTTTTTGTGCAGTACGCGAACATAGACGGCATTGCGCCGTGCGGCACTGAGTTTGATGCCGCGCTCCCGCAAAATCCGCTCGATTTGTGGCTGCTCTCGATTACGCAGCGCATGGTACAGGATGTGAGCACCTCGTTAGACGCGTATGATTTGTCGGGCGCAATCGACCCGATTGTCATTTTTATTGAAGAACTCAACAACTGGTACATACGACGCAGCCGCCGCCGTTTTTGGAAAAGCGAAAATGACACAGACAAAACAGATGCGTATAGCGCGCTCTATAGTGCGCTCAAAACGTTTGCACTCGTTGCTGCCCCTGTCATTCCGTTCATTACGGAAACTATCTGGCAAAATCTCCGCACGGAAAAAGATGCAGAATCTGTGCACCTTGCAGAGTATCCTGTTGCAAACAAAGCGTGGCGCAACGAATCGCTTGAGTTTAAAATGAACACAGTGCAAAAAGCTGTTTCAATGGGGCATGCGCTCCGCAACCAGTTCAACATAAAAAACAGGCAGCCGCTTGAAAGCGTTGCGTTTGTTACGCGGAATGTTGAAGAAAAAAATGTGCTTGCAGAAATGGAAGACGTTATTCGCGAGGAGCTCAACGTTAAAAAAGTGATTTTTCACGAGCGCGAGGACGAGCTTGTAGAATATCGTGCAAAGGCGAACTTTCGCGTGCTTGGGAAAAAAATAGGCAGTTTGATGAAATCCGCTTCTGCAAAAATCGAGACGCTTGAAAGCGATGCCATTCAAACGATTCTCGACGGCTCAAACTTAACGATTGACATAGAGGGAACGAGCATAGATTTGGACAGCGCTACAGTGAATGTGGAACGCATAGAAAAAGAAAATCTCAAAGTTTTAAACGATGGCACGCTCACTGTTGGACTCGACACAAAAATCACTGACGAGCTTAAAAAAGAAGGCTATGTGCGCGATTTGGTGCGCGGCATTCAAAATCTTCGAAAAGAAAGCGGCTTGCATGTTACCGATCGCATTTCGCTTATGCTTTCGGGCGACGAGGAGCTAAAAGCTGCTTCCACCCAGTTTTCTGATTTTATTGCAAATGAAACGCTTGCGACATCATGCTCGTGGGAAGAAAATCTTTTTGGAGCAGAGATTGAAGCGGACAATAAAACATGGAGGGTTAAAATTGAAAAAGCGTAGTTTATTAATTTTAAGCGCATGCATGTGCATTCTTGCAGCTTGTATTTCATGCACGTCTGCTCCTCAAGGCACGGACATAAAGCCGCTTGATTTGCTTGATGATGCGGGTGCGTTTTATATTAAGCTTCCTAAAAAAACAGACCCTGTTCTCGTTGAGCGTATTTTGCGTTCAAGCGTGGATGGTCTTGACGAGGGCGATGCAAAAACGATAGCTTCTCACATTGACACGATTTACACGGGCATTGCGCGTGCGCGGCGCAACACAACAATACAGGCAGCAATTTCTGGAAGCGTGCCAAAAAAAATCGTGCAGTCGCTGCTCAAAAAGCATGCTGCCTGGAATCAAAAGGAGTTGAAAATTGAAGGAAGCGGCAGAACATATTTTTATTATACATCATCTGTTTCAGACATGCAGCTTGCGTTTCCTTCAAATAAAATCGCATGCGTTGCAAAAGATGTTGGTCCCATGCTCATTGATTTTGACAGTCACTCGTTTATGGAAGATTTTTCGCACCGCGTGAGCGATGCAGTGTACGAGTGGCTTGATGACGCGGGAAGCGAAATACGATTTTATGCACCTAATCCGCTTTCGTTCTTGACAATTTTGACAGGCGCAAATCTCAATTTGCAACTTAATTATGTGTGCGGTTCCATGATAACCGATGCGCATCACGATGATCAGTATGTCATGTCGATTGAGTTTGATTTTTACAACGAGAAAGTTGTGAACATGGGAAAAGCGATGCTTGCGCTTGCATTTGGTTTGACAAATTCACAAGCGGTTCAAAATTCGCCTACGAATATTACCGTATCGGGAATCAAGATAAGCAAGCAGCAACTGTACAAATTGTTCTTGCTTTAATAATTAATAAAGCTGCATGGAGGAATTATGGCACGCGATGAAGTTATTCTAAAAGCAGAAGACTTGGACGGTTACCTTACGCGCCAAGACCAAATAGATATTGATACGCTTGACAAAATGTACAAAGAGGCGATGGAATCGTTTGACCCTATGGACGAGCAAAAGATAATAGATGCGTACAACGCGATGGGGCACAAGATGCAGGAAATCTGTGCAGGTCATCCGCAAATACGCGTGTTTTCTTTTGTCACGGAAGTAGGCGCGCATGCAGAAGCTTCGCGCGTCATCTCAAAGTTGCGCAATGTGCACACAAGCCATCAAGAGTTCATCTATTACAGTCAGCGCGCATATGAGATGATTTTCCGCATGGCGTATACTGACGAGCGTTCAGACAAGAAAAACTACATTACAGTCAAAACGCCTGTGACAAATCCTGTGCAGAATTATGCTGTACACAAAATTCCTGACATTGACGAAAAAATTGAAAACTCTGTCATGTGCGTCATGTTGCGTGGCGCGCTGTTGCCGAGCATGATTATTTCAAAAGAGATCGAAGAGTATTCCTCGCACGGCTATGTGACGCCATTTGCACTTTTTAAGATAAACCGCAATGATGAAAAAGCCGAAGCAGACATGGAGTATATTCTCAACCTCAAAAATTCGTTCTTCAATCTTGAAGATCTTGATGGCAAAGATTTGATTTTTGCAGACCCCATGAATGCAACAGGAGGCTCGCTTGTGACTGTCGTAAAATATTTGCAAGGGCAAGGCGTGCGTCCAAAATCAATAAAATTTTTCAACACGATTTCCGCGCTCAAAGGAAGCATTCGCGTAACGCGCGCGCTTGAAAATTGCACATGCTATACATTGTGGCTTGACCCCGCGCTCAACACATCTGCATATATCATGCCAGGTCTTGGCGATGCAGGCGATCGCTTGAACGGTGCCGACGCTAAAAGTGCGCCGCGCAACATCATGCAGCTCATAGCAGATTACGGCAGCAACATAGCAGGATTGTACCGTTCGCAGCTGTATAAGATAGAGCAGATAGTTTTGGGATAGTGATGAAAAAATTTGTAAACAGTATGCGTGTGTTGTTGGCGGCATCGCTTTTTTTTGCCAGTATTTTTTCGTGCACTAGCAGCGCGCATTTTCCTATTCCCGGTGAAAAAAAAGTTACACAAGCAGCGCTCCATGCAGAATATTTTTTAATTGCAGACGCATATGCGGAGCTTGAAAAATATGACAAAGCCGTTCAGTATTATAAGCTTGCGATGCGCGATGTGAATTTATACTGGAGCGCATTGTATAAACTTGGGCGCGCATATGCACTTTTGAAAAATTGGGCAGAGGCAAAAGATATATACGAAAAACTGCTTGCGCGCGACCCGCAGAACATGAGTTTAAAATTGTCACTTGCGTATATTCAAGCTATGAGCGGCAATTTTGATGAAGCAAAAAGCGCATACGAGAATTTAATAGACGAGCAGCGTGAAAATGAAACGCCGCTTGTGAACTATATTGCAATTCTTTTGTCACAGGAAGAAATTGAAGCTTCTGAAGCGCAGCTTGCCATATTAAAAGAGCGATTTCCTGAAAGTACGGCTATTTCAGATTTTGAAAAGCGCATAGACGACGCGCGCAAAAAACAAGCAGAGGAGAATGAAACAGAAGAATTGTCTGCCAATGAACAAGTCGTTGAGTGATGCAGTTGCAGAGCGGCCTGCACGAGTCAAAATTACTGCTCTTTGCCGATGATTTGCCGATATTTGTCTGCGTTTACACGGAATGCGACTATAGGATTTTCAGGCGAGTCCAATGCATTTTCAAGCGCTTCTTCCGCTTCTTTAAGCAGTCGTTTTCCCGGAAGCATGCGCACAGAGCGCGCAGATATGCCTATTGCACATGCGAGCGAAGCGTTTTCCTCTTTTAATAATTTTGAAACAGCTGCGTGCATCGTCTCTGCTATGGATATCGCTTCGTCAATAGCGGTGTTTTCTTTGATGATTGCAAACCCATCTGATTTGTATTCAAAAAGCAAGTCGTTGTATTGAAATTGCTCTGAAAGATATGTGCTTATGCGTAACGCAATGCTGTCTGCCAAAGAAAGCAAAGGAACTCGCAGTAAAAAAAGCGATAAATCTTGCTCGCTTGACGCAGCGCGTATAAGTTCGCTATCAAGGCGCACTTCAAGATACTGCTCCCAACTCAAACCTGTCGCAGGCGAAAAAAGTCCTTGCGGCGTTGCAGTTTTTTCTGTTTCATTTTGTGGTTGCGGCGCTGTCTCTTCAAATGTTGCTAGGGAATATGGAGAAGGTGCAGCTTCATTGCCCTCTGCCATCGGCTTTTCAAGCAATGCAGGTTTTGATGACGATGCAAAATCATTTTCTGCATATGTGTCTTCAAGCAGTGTCTCGTCTTCAAACAGTTCGTTTTGTACGTGCATTGCGTTGGAACTAGAAAAATGCACGTAAATAATTAATAAAATAGTAAAAGCTGTTGCAATGAGGATTATTAAAAACGTGAATCGTGCGTAATAAAAAACAGACGAAGGTCGGATGAGGTAGAGTGAAGCAGAAAGGATGTACGAGGCATCGCCTGTAGAAAAACTATATGTATACGGTTCGCAAAAACGAACTGCGGTTGCTGTGTCTGCTTGTGTTGGGTATGTAAATAATACGTGGGTACTGTCTTTGAGCGTGATAAACGCGTAGTCTTCATAGTTTCCGCATGCCTTTTCAAATGCTTTTTTGAATTCAGCGGAAGAAGGTTCGTAGAGCAACAGGGCTGTGCGTGTGCTGTCTTTGAGGTTGCTGAATTGCGCCTTTGTGCGATCGCTGCCTGCAACATATTCGTAGCCGAGTCTCCAGCAAAAAAATACTATAGCTGCCGCAAAAACTGTAGAAATAATTATCGAATAAACAGTTATGCTTTTTTGTTTCATATTGTTTAAGTATATCGCAGAATGTCATTGTATGCAAGTTTCAAAAGAGAGGCAACTGATTCATTTAAATGCGTCATGCGGTATGCAGCGACGGCAGGAAAAAGCGTTGCAACTACTAGAGGAAATTGCGGCGCGGCAGCAGTGTCTCTTGCATTCGTAAAATCGTTTTTGAAGCGCGCTGCAAAAGCGTCAAAATCAAACTGTGTTGCGCCTATGAGCGTCGATGCTGATTTTTTTGTCAGGCAAGTATATATTTTTCCGTCATAGATAACATCACATTGTTGTGCAATATATGATTCAAACGTCGCCTTATACGATGCGAGCGTGTCTGTCGTCTTCATGCCGTTTTCAGTTTCAGCAAGAGCAGTGCGGAACATGAGGCGGCTGAAAAGCGTTTCTTGTGTATCTGTGCGCGTGTTCTGCGTGTTGTACAGCGCGTCGAGGTATGTGCCTTTTGCATACGGTTTTTGTGAGTATGAAAAATCTGCGCCTGCTACAGTAATTTTTTTAAATCCTGCTTTGAGCGCGGCATCGAACGCGGCGATTGTCACCGTTCCTGCTCCTGTTTCTATGATTGGGAAGCGTGTGCCTGTTTTTTCTTCTGCAAAACAAGAGGCGTATTGCGCGAGCGGATGCCCTGTCTGCACGAATGTAGTTTTTCCTCCTAGCCGATTGATAAACTGCACCGCGCTTTGATTTGCACACAGATCAAAAACAAAAAGCGTGTCTTCGACATGCACTGCGTTATGAAAATGAGATGCAGAAATCATCTGCCCGTCTATTGAGACGACGGCATCGCATGCAATGCCGCACTTTGCAAAACTGTGATACGCAGTGTCTGTAGCAATGACATACAGCGACGCTCTGTTTTGCTGTACATATGAAATAGCGTTGTCGAGCGAAGGACCTGCTGCCGCTACGAATGCAGTTTTTTCTGTCGGGAAAACAGGTGCATGCTGCCCGTTGCACTGCTTGAGGTTCAGCATGATGTTCCGCTGCCATAATTTTCCAAAGTGCGATTGCACCGAATAGTCCGCAGAAATTGCGCGGGAAGCGTCTGCTACGCACGCCCTAAAAGTTGCAATGTCGTCGCTATTTTCGCGTTGCCAGCTGTGCATTTCGATAACAGCCAGTGTGCCGTAAACTGCGGGCAAATAATAATTTTTCATCACTGTTTTTGTTTTTTTGACAGGAAAAATGACAACGCGACTGTCGCTTAACAAATGGTGAAATGCAGGAATGTGCGAGAGAAATGCAATGTCTTCTTCGGAATGCTCTGCCGCAAGAATGACGCTTTCAGGAAAGCGTTTTCTCAAGGCGGCAATAGAATAACCTCCGCCTGTTCCTGCAATGACAAAGAGCGACGCGTAGTTGATTGTCGAAGCCCATCCTGCCGCTTCTTTTTCAGGGTCATAACGCGAGTGCATGGCGTGCCCGTTTGAAAAGAGCGGAACAGGACTGCCATTTTTTGCGTTGATTATGTCTGCATACAGGCGCATTATTTTAAAAGCCTCTCTATCTTTGCAATGAGCGTCTCATTTTTTTGCTGAAGCTGCTCCCATTTACGCTCTTTTTCGTTGTCTGCATGTTGCCATGCGATATACTCCGCAGGAAAGATTTCATGAAGCCATGCGTCGCTGTGCGCGTATTCTTTTATAAAAGATTTTGCCACGCTCATGCGCTGCTCTACACAAGGGATATGCTGCATCGTCAATCTTGGCATGACAGGCGACGGGCAGCGCGCCTTTTCAAAAAAAGCAAAATCAACGTCGTGCAGTGCGCCAAGTTCATGTGCATAGTGAAAGTGCTGCGACAGCCTGAACGCATTTTTTACACACTCGTCAGGCAACGATTGAAACCACGCCCGATACAGTTCAAGTGATTTGGACGAAAAGCGCGCTGCATTTATGCGCGTCTCTTTTGGCGATATGCGGCTGTCGCATGAGCTTGCACTTTGTTCAAGCATATTCGGCTGTGCATGCTGAAATGCCGGTGCAGGAGCCATGTCAAGCCCGCACAAAAATACCGGTGCGTCTGTGATATTTTGTGCGAACTGCATTGCTGTACCGCTCACTGTGCCATTGCGCTCCGCGTGCATTGCGGGAATGTTGCAGCGCTCCAGAAGCGCAGAACTTATGCCGTCGCCGTACGAAAGCGGAATAAAGCAGCTTGTAGTAAAAAGAGAACGCACACATGCTGCTTCACTTGCAAGTGCAATTGGCACTTTTTTTAAAAGGGTATTGAACTGCAGCATGTGCGCGCGTGCATAAAATCCTCCGTCTGTGGAAATGCATATGTCGGGCGCAATATTGTGCGCAGCAAGAACGGAGAGCGCAGAAGATACTGCAATAAGAAAAAAAGAAGCGCGAAATTTTTTGAGATAGGGAAGTGCGCTTTCAAGGCTTGGACCAGAGGCTGCGACTACGACAGGGCAAGTTCCTTTTTTGAGAGATGCTGCATGCCTGACGCGCGTACAAAACGAGATGGCGTTTAAAATCCAACGGCTTGAAAAATAGCTTCGCGTAAAGAGTACATCGCGGCTTTTTTCGAGCGCTTTTTTTATTTCGTGCCACGCATTTTCGTGTTGTAGTGTATATGCACGTTCAGAAGCTTTCCACGAAGTGAACAGCGTGCTGCAAATGCCTTCTTCTCCGAGCGTATTGAAAAGTTCGTTTGACAAATTATTGCTCGCATTGAATACGATATCCCACAAGTTGTCTGAAGCGGCGAACGACTTATCGTAGCGGATTGCGCAGATGCGTGCGTGCGGAAAGCGTTGCCGCAAAAATTTGGCGCAATAAGAAAGTGCGGGTTCTGTTACAACGACATAATGCGGTATAAATGAAACTGCAAGCGACTCGACAAATCGCTCGGATTCTTGTTCAGGATTATATTTTGAATGGAGCAGCACGCCGTCGAAAGAACATGCGGTGCTTCCATTTTTAGCGATGAGGAACGTTAACGCCAAGTTTATCCTTCGTCAACAAACTGCGTAATTTCTTGAACTGTATGCGCAACGCCAGCTTTAATAATAATAAATGATTCAGCGGCTGCACCAAGCAGTTTTGAGCATGTTCGGGCAATATGCGCCTGTAAAAGCTGCTCGTCAAAATGTTCCTGCGCAAAGATTATTAATTTTATCTCGTCGTGTGATGTCTGTACCGTGCAATTTGGTTGTTTCAGCGATTGCTGCAATACGGCAAAAAGCTCGTTGTACACGGCAGCGCATATCGTTTCGGTGAGCGCGGCATTTTCGACAGAAAAACTGTTTAACACGTTTTTGACTGAAAGAAGCAAAAGTTGCGCGCTGCATGAAGAAAGTGGGCTTGCAAAGTCGGGAAGCTGCATTTTTGTAGTCCGCCCGGCAGCAATAAAAGCAAGAAGAGACTCCCGCACCTCTTGTGCAGAAGCCGCAAACGATGTGTCTTCATTGGCTGCAACATGCATAAAAATTGCCTCTGGCGAAAGGCGCACTATGTGCAGTGCGCAAACCGTTTCTCTCATTGCCTCTGAAAAAAGTTGATAAAATGGTGCAAGCGTGTTGTCAGATGCGGCGAACCGCTTTAGAGCGTATTCTGTGCCTATTGCGCCGTTCCAAAAGTCTGGAGTGGAAACAGACGAAACGACAGTGGGTGCGTCTATGCCCATACAGTCAGATATGACAAAACTGCCATCTATGATTTTTAAAAGTGCACAGGAAGTAAAGTGATGCTTTTGGCAAAAGGCAGAAAACGAAGCAAACACATGCGCCTGTCTTGCAGAAAGCGATTTTGCGAGCAGTCCGTTAGTTTTTTTACCTGCGCGGCTTAACAATCCCATTATGTCAGCCCGAGTTCTGTAAAAAGTTTTTTATACGTCGCAAACTGTTCGGAACGCGCAAACTCTACTATTTTTTCTTCGGGAAGGCTTTCAAGGAGTTGATCCATGTACAGCAATACCGACTTTACTTCTTCTTTAAGTTCTGACGAAATGTCGGCTGTACTTTCATTTTTTAATTCTTTTTTTGCCGCTTCGTCTGTGTTCAAATAATCGAGATTGTCTTGCGTCAATGATTCAGCTATTGTCGGCTCTGGTTTCAGGAAATCGTCTACAGATGCCATATCTTCAGGAATATCTTCAAGCGTGTCAGCATCTGCATTGTCAGGAACAATCTCGGTGACTGACGGTATTGCAATTTCTGTAGTATCTTTTACTGAATCCATGAAATCTGATTGAGAAGGTCCTACAACAATATCATCTGCGCGTGGAATTGCTATTTCTTCTGGAAGCTCTTCTGGAATTTCATCTGCTGCGTCTGCTTCAAATTCTTCCAAATCAGGTTCAACAAGGTTTTTGTCAAAATCCATAGTGAGATTTGAAGCTGCATTCTCATCGACAGTAGGCGACTCGGACACATCAATTGAGCCGAAAATATCGTCAGCGGGGAGTGTTGTATCTGACATGCCCGAAGAATCTGGAACGATGTTGAGGTCTGAGGCTGCATCATTGCTTGAAAAGTCGGCAGTGTTCATGATGTTGTCAAGCTCATCGCCAGAGAGCGAAATAGTTTCGTCTTCGTCCATGTCGCTGAAAAATCCACCTTTTGTTTCTGTACTTGATGCTGCAATGCCACCACGAGATTTTAATTCAGCGAATTCATTTTTCAATCCTTCAATTTCATTTTTCAATCCTGACAGGTCAGCAACTATTTGTTGAAGGAGTTCACTGTCGCTTGCATGTGTTGAATCTGATGCATTGTCCATAAGCGATTTTGTTTCTTCGTCAAAGCTATCGGGAACAATATTGCTTTCGTATGATGGAGCGTCATCTGCTGCAACTGAAAGGTCGTAGTCAACAATTTCGCGAGTTGGAGCTTCGGAGCCATTTGATGTAGCAGGAGTTTCTTCTGCGTTTGCATCAAATCCGAAGTCTGCAACGTCAATATCTTCCATTGCATCGGGAGTGCTGACAGAATCGGAACGTTCATCGCTTGGCATGAATGTTTCGTCTGGAAGTTCGTCAAAAATGTCGTCAAAGTTTTCATCGGTGATGACAGGTGAATCAATCTCGTTGAGCGCAGCAGCGTCAATCGCTTCTGATGAGTCAGCAGGCTCATCAAATGACGGAATGTCGAATGCAATATCTTCTGCTGGTTGGGGAGCTGCCTGTTGCGGCGGGGCATCAAAAGATAAGTCTATGTCGAGCGGTGGAACATCTTCTGTCTTTTTGGCATCGTCGCCAAAAGAAAAATCGTCATCAAGAAATTCATCTAGAGCAACTTCTTCGCTCTGTATGTCATCAGTGATATTTGTTAATTCTTCTGTTGTAAGAGTTGCATCGTCAGCTATCTTATCATTGAATGCGGCTGCATCGTCTGTTTCAGAAAAATTAGGAATATCTGCATCAAAATTGAAATCGTCTGTTTTATTGTCAGACACAGATGTTGGTGGACGTTTTACCCACACACCGTAACTGTCTAGTTCGTTTTTGTCGTTTAATGCATCGCTCATATGGTTTCCCTCTATTCAAAGAAGATGAATACTAATTCAGTTTCATTATCGGCATATGCTGCTTAAAAAAATAGTATAAATGCGCCATTCCTTTGTGATTATAGCACATATTTCCATTTCAGAAAATAGCCCCAATAACCGATATTCAGTTTATGATGCGGACAAAAAGTTTCATCGCTGCTTTTGCGGGTACGTTTGTATATGCCTTTTTATCATTTTGCGCAGGAAGAGACGGTATGCTCGTCTATAAAAAACTACAGGAACAAAAACATGAGATAAGCAGACAGACTGCTGCAATCCAGAAAATATATGATGAGCTTTCGCTTGAGCGTACTGCCCTTGAAAAAGACAAAGATGTGATTGCAGCATATGCGCGGAAGCTTGATTATGTGGGCGATGACGAAAAGATTGTTAAAATTACAGGGCTTAGACCATATGAAGCGACGCTGTATGATACTGGAACAGCGCTCAAGCGAAAGCCTATTCCGTTTTTGAGCGAGAGCGCATGCAAAATGTGCGGAATTTTATTTTTTGCGCTTACGTTTATTTTACTTTCACTTGCAGGCGGCGGCACACGTACAATGGCTCATAAAGTGCATGCACATGGAAAAAGAACATATTATGAAGAAAAAAGTGTAACTGTGCAGCTATGATACTGAAAAAATCTGACAGCAGCGCGCTTGAAATATGTGTGGCGCTGCTTTTGCGCGGCAAAATAGTTGTTCTGCCTACAGATACTATCTACGGATTTTCAGGAATAGTTGAAGAAAATGCACAGTTTCGCACAGATGAAAAAATTCGCGCAATAAAGGGCAGGGAAGAAGCGAAACCGTTCATTCAACTCATATCAGAACCGCGCGACATCTTTGCCTATACTGACGACGTAATTCCCCAGACATTGCTCGACGCGTGGCCTGGCGCGCTTACGCTCATTGTAAATGACAAGCGTGGCGGCACAACTGCGTTCCGCTGCCCTGACGATGTTTGGTTGCGAGCGATTATAGAGAGGTGTGGCGCGCCGTTATATTCGACGAGCGTAAATATGAGCGGCAATCCTGTTATGCAGTGCATTCAAGAAATTATCGATATGTTTGAACATGCAGTCGATTTGATTGTTGACGATGGCGATACGTTCAATGCTTTGCCCTCGACCATTGTGAGCGTTGTGGACGGCATGCGCATTGTACGGCACGGCAGTGTAAAAGTGTAAGGAAATATACTTCAGCAATTGTATATTTACCCGAGCAGCTGCTCATGCAACAAACGTGGAGCATACATGTGCGTACACTCCACCGTATCGCCAATCTGACGTATGTGCTTTAGAACACCGCTTCAAGTTTATGGCGTTCAATGTTGTGTTTGTTCGCGTAGCCAGTCAGTATCAGTGTAAGCGCGCCGTCACCGGTAACGTTGCATGCTGTGCCAAAACTGTCCTGTAGCGCAAAAATCGTGAGCATGAGGGCTGTTCCCGCTTCATCAAAACCGAGCACGCCGGTGATAAGGCCGAGCGATGCCATGACCGTGCCGCCTGGAACGCCCGGTGCACCGATAGCAAAGATGCCGAGCAACACACAGAACAAAATCATCGTTGGCAGTTCGGGCAACGTGCCGTAGAGCACTTTAGAGACAGTCATCACAAAGAACACTTCTGTCAAAACAGAACCACACAAGTGGATGTTGGCAAACAGCGGAATGCCAAAGTCTACCATGTCGTCTCGCAGCGGCGGTTCCGACTTCTCTGCGCACCGCAGGGCAACGGCAAGCGTTGCAGCGCTTGACATTGTACCAACAGCAGTGATATATGCAGGTCCATAATTTTTCAGAATTTTAAACGGATTCTCTTTTGCGTAGACGCCAGCTGCCGCGTAGAGCACTGCCAGCCAGATAAAATGTCCTGCCATGACAATGAGGATGACTGTGACAAACACCGGGAACTGCTTTGTAATTGTTCCTTCATACGCAAGCCCGCAGAATGTAAACGCAATGAACACCGGTAAAATGGGAATGATGATTTTTGTTACAATGTCAAGAACAATCTTTTGAAATTCTTCAAGCATCATCGTTATAGTTTTTGCATTCGTCCATGTTGCTGCAAGACCGAGCAGTATTGAAACGACGAGCGCGCTCATGACAGGCATGAGCTGTGGAATGGTAAGCTGGAACAATACAGGCGGCAGCTCCTTGAGGCCTTCTACTGATGAGACGATGTTCAAGAGCGGAATAATGCCGAATCCTGCGAACATCGACAAGAGGGCAACGAGCAGCGTTGATGCATACGCGATGATGACTGCAACAACGAGCATGCGCGACGCGTTTTTTCCCAGCCGTGTAATAGATGGCGCAATAAAACCAATGATGATGAGTGGCACGCAGAACATAATGAGTTGGCTCAAGATGTAGCGCACTGTCACAACGACATTCATGACGGCAGCGTTGGCAACAAGACCAACGATGATGCCGACTGCGACACCCAGCAACAGTTTTACTGGAAGACTAGTTAGAAATTTCATACGTTTCCTCCTCAAGGGCAGTTTACTGTCCTACCATTATTTTTATAATTTCTTCATTTGTCTGATGCATGCCGTCTTTAGCGAGCCGACCCACGTTTGTAATCGTTGCTTCAATATCGCGCCCGGCAATGCCGTCGCCCGGTAAAAAATTTTTTTTATGCATGCTCATGGTGTATCCAAGTATGCCTGCGTCTACCGATTCTGCTATTTTTGCCGCGCACGACGCTTTTGCGCCGTCGCATATCATACCGGAAGCTATGGCGAGCGAATTAGAGATGGTGTTTGAAATGTCTTCAATTCCTGCGCCGAGCAAATACGCAATTCCTGCGCCTGCTCCTGTTCCTGCGCTCACCGCTCCGCAATATGCAGACAGCCGACCGATGCCTGTCTTTTGATGAATCGCCACCAAGTTTGACAGCACGAGCGCGCGGTATAGTTCTTCTTCGCTCTTGTGATATTCTGTTGCGTACTCAATGACTGGCACAGAACAGGTGATGCCCTGGTTGCCGCTTCCCGAATTGATAACGACAGGCAGCTCGCATCCATTCATACGTGCATCTGAGCCTGCTGCCGCTTTTGCCTTTGCCCGCGTATGGACGGCAGTTCCCTGCGAGGCAAGCAGCAATTTTCCGATTGATGAGCCATATGCGCCACAGAGCCCTTCCTTTGCAATCTCCGTGTTGTATGAAATTTGCCGAGCGATGATGTCGCGCACATCAGCTATATCAACAGTCTGTGCAAAATCGTAAATGCTTTCTATGTCTAGCAGTGAACGATCAGTTAGTCCTTCGTCATCTGCTTCCACGACAGGAATATCAATAGAGCGCGCTCCGTCTTTTTCTATGAGTACGATATTTGTGTGATAGTGCGCAATGCGGACAGTTGCATATGAGCTTCCTGCATGCACAGTAACGATAATGTCAAACGTAATGCCGTTGTCAATGTGTGTCACAGAGATGGGCGTTGCTTCCAAAAATTGCGCTATTGCTGCACACTGTTCATCAGAAACGTCGGCAATTACTTCAAGTTCACGCGCAGAGTTTCCTGCAACGATTCCTGCTGCAACTGCCGCAGGAATTCCTCGCAAGTGGTTCGTATGGGGCACTACGACGCTTTTAACATTTTTAATAACACTGCCGCTTGCTCCGACAGATACATGGTCAGGCATTGCGCCGAGCGCCTCCCGTGCTTTTGCGGCTGCCAAACTCAACGCAATTGGTTCAGTACATCCCATTGCAGGAATCAACTCTTCATGTAGGATTTTAATATATGCATTATATTTTTGCTCATTTTTCTGCATAATTTTATTATATCATAATTTGCAATAAAGTCAAATTTTTCTAGTTGTCAAAAATGTATTTTTGAGTGTTGCTTAAGTACATTCATGCCGTTGAAAAAAAATCTTTTTCGCGTCATACTATTGTTGCATGTTTTGCAGTACATGTTGTGCATGGTATGGCGTGCGTTGTGTGTGCATCGTACCATGTGCGCGCGTATATTTTTTGACGAGGTTTGCCTATGACACAATTTCGCGGCGCGTTTACGGCGCTCATCACACCTATGAAAAGCGACGGTCAAATTGACTATGACGGATTGCGGGCGCTCATTTCGTTCCAGATTGAGCAAGGCATAGACGGGCTTGTACCGCTCGGCACAACAGGCGAAACGCCTACGCTCGACGCACGCGGCGAAGAAGATGAGATTATTAAAATTGTCATGGAACAGGTGCGTCAAGCAGAAAAATCACGCGGAAAAAAAATACCTGTCATACTTGGAACGGGCAGCAACAACACGCGCGAAGCAGTGCGTTACACGGAGCGTGCAAAAGAAAGCGGCGCGGATGCTGCGCTCGTCGTCATGCCGTACTACAACAAACCGTCAAACGAAGGCGTGTTCCGTCACTTTGAAACGCTCTCGCGCATAGGCATTCCGATTATCGTGTACAACATTGCAGGACGAACAGGCAAAAACATAGACACTCCCACACTCGCGCGCATTGCACAGTTGCCGAACATTGCAGGCGTAAAAGAAGCGAGCGGCTCTGTTAGCCAAATGATGGATGTCATTTCTGACATTAAACGCGCAAAGCCCGACTTTGCCGTTTTAAGTGGAGACGACTCGCTCACATTGCCGCTTATTGCGTGTGGCGGCGATGGTGTTGTTTCTGTCGTGTCAAACCTCGCACCTGCGCTTGTAACGCAGCTGACGGGTGCCGCGCTTTCTGGCGACTTTGAAACAGCGCGCGAGCTGCACTATCGCTTGCTGCCATTTTTTAAAGCGGCATTCGTAGATGGCAACCCTACGTCAATCAAGTATGCCATGAACGCAAAAGGCTTGCCTGCCGGAAGCGTGCGGCTGCCGCTCGTCGAAGTCTCAGACGAGGCAAAAAAAATTATCAACGCGGCGCTTGTGCAGTGCGGTTTGTGAGTGTGCGGCGCATTTATGGCTGACGCGTTTGCTTTGCAAAAATTTTGCGATAGCCTTATAGGAGAACAAGATGAATAAAATAGCAGTTGGCGTGCTCGGAGCTACGGGTATGGTAGGACAGCGCTATATTGCATTGCTCGAACATCATCCGTGGTTTGAAGTGACGTATGTTGCAGCAAGTCCGCGCTCTGCGGGAAAACAATATGCACAGGCTGTTGCGCACCGCTGGCTCATTGGAGAAAATATTCCACGTTCTGTTGCATCGCTTGTTGTACACGATGCAAACGATGTCGCGTGTGCGCGTGGAAAATGCGCGTTTGTGTTCAGTGCGCTTGAAATGGAAAAAGAGGCAATCAAGCAGCTTGAATCTTCGTATGCCGAAAGCGATATTCCTGTGGTGTCAAACGCGAGCGCAAACCGTTGGACAGAAGACGTGCCCATGCTCATTCCTGAAATCAATTTTTCACACCTCGATGTGATTGCTTCCCAAAAAAAGACGCGCGGCTGGAACAAAGGATTTATCGTCGTAAAACCTAACTGCTCGCTTCAAACATACATGATGCCGCTCCACGCGCTCGTGCAAGCAGGCTTTCCCGTCAAGCGCATGATTGTGACAACGCTACAGGCGACAAGCGGTGCAGGTTATCCCGGCGTTCCGTCGTTCGACATGCTCGACAACGTTGTGCCGTTCATAAGCGGCGAAGAAGAAAAAACGGAAAAAGAATGTTTGAAAATACTTGGCAGCATTGCAGACGGAAAAATTGTCACAGCTCCGCTTCCACTCGTCTCTTCAACATGTACGCGCGTTCCTGTTGTTGACGGGCACACTGCGTGCGTGAGCATGGAGTTTGATTTGCCGTCTGGCAAAAAGCCATCGCTTGCAGAAATTGAGCGCGTGTGGAATTCCTATTCATCGCTGCCGCAAGAGCTCTCGCTGCCGTCCGCTCCGCTGCATCCGATTGTCATTCGCAGCGAAGAAAACAGGCCGCAACCGCGACGCGACAGAGAAACAGAAAAGGGCATGGCATGCGTCATTGGCCGTTTGCGCAATTGCAACGTCTTTGATGTAAAGTTTGTTGCGCTCAGCCACAATACAAAACGCGGGGCGGCACGTGGCGGCATTCTCAATGCAGAATTGTTAAAAGCGAAAGGATTTTTTGATGGGCTTTGAGTTGAGCGCAAAGATGGCGCTCAAATGACAAAGAATGGAAAATTTTGCAAGACCGTTCACTCAATTTTTCAGAAAGGGCGCAACGATTAGTTCTTGCCGTAACAAGTTCGCGGCTGAATGAAATGCTCCTTGCCTGCAGGTTTTTCAGCTCTCGGTTGTTGACTAGCAATTGCTATAGTATTTTTACGAGTAGATTATCGTTATTCTTAATTTTTATATAAATACTGAAAAAATTTAGTTTTAATGCAGAAAAATGGCTAAATTTTCACATAAAATTTGACAGATATGATTTTTAGGATTATCATTAATCAATGCAAGTGACACTTTCGCAAATAGCACAGGAAACAGGCTTCTCAGTAAACACTGTGTCGCGCGTACTTCGCGGCGACAGCAAAATCAGCGCGCAGACAACTAAAAAAATAAAGGCTGCCGCCGACAGGCTTGGCTACACGCTCAACTATGCTGCTTCAAGCATGCGCTCCCATACGACAAAAGTGCTTGGCGTTATCTCTGCGGATTCGTCTAATCCATTTTTTGCAGAAGTGATTCTCGGCATTGAAGAGACGGCAAAGCAGCATGGCTATCACATTCTGCTTATGAATACAGAAGAAAAAGTGGAGAATGAATGCGAGGCGCTCAAAACGCTGCAAGGCAGGCAAGTCGATGGCATTATAAGCGTTCCGCTGTACAACAATGCATCGCTTAAAAAGATGTATGAGGAATTGTCTGTGCCGTATGTGTTTGCAGGCCGCAAAGTGTGCGGGCTTGAAAATCATTCGTTGCTGCACAGAGACAGGGAAGGGGCGGAAGAAATTGTTAATTTTCTGCTTGACTGTGGACATGAGCATATCCTCTATATTGCAGGACCTGCCACAATAAGCAACTCGCTTGATCGCTTGTGCGGCTACGTGCAGGCATTTGAAAAGCGCGGTAAAAAAGCAGACAGAAATTTAATAATTAAAACTGACGGTCACATAGATGACGGATATGCCGCAGTCAATTCAGCGCTCCGCATGCAAGTTGATTTTACTGCTGTCATGTGCTTCAACGATCTTGTTGCAATGGGTGCGCTTAAATCGCTGTACGAAAATAATGTTTCTGTGCCAAACGATGTAGAAGTTTTTGGGTGCGACAATTTGAGCATTTCGCAGTACATGCAGCCGCGTTTGAGCACAATCGATGTGCCGAAGTACAAACTCGGACGCGAAGCAGTGCTTGCGTTGATTGCGCATATTGCAAACAGGGATTTGCCGTATGAGACAAAAAATCTTGATACGCGCATTATATTCAGGGAGTCTACAAAAAATAGACCCGCCGCTACTTCATGAATTCAAATTAGGAGGTATTTCATGAAACGATTTGTAAGTGTGTTCTGCATTGCCACATTGTTGGCATGCAGCATTCCGTCTGCGTATGCAAAGCCGAAAACTGTCAAACTCACGTTTTGGTCTTTATTTACCGGTGGCGATGGCGAATTCTTCAACGCAATGATTGACGAATTCAACCGCACGCATGCAGACATTCAACTTAAAAGCGATCCTGCAAAATATACTGACTACTACACAAAACTTACGACATCGCTTGCAAGTAAAAATGCTCCCGACATTGTTGTCGTACATCGCGACAACATGCTGCCGTATGTAAAGAGCGGCTTGCTGCATCCGCTTGACGATGTGCTTAAAACTATACAAGCGCCGCTCGGCGACTATGTTGCAGCTCCGCTCAACGCATGCCGCTTTGACGGCAAATTATATTCGCTCCCGCTCGACGTGCATCCAATCATCATGTACTACAATAAAGATGTGCTTGCAAAAGCGGGCATCGCAAAAATTCCTCAAACATTCGACGAGCTTATTGCCGCTGCAAAAACAGTGCAGGAAAAAACTGGTGCAATCGGTCTTGGCATAGACAACACGACTGCAACATACAAAGCGTATACGCTCACGCGCGCGTTCATCTCTGGCATGGGGCAGCGCGGCGGAAGCGTGCTCACTGCCGACTGCAAAAAAGCGGCGTTCAACAACAGCAATGGCATAGCTGTCATTCAAAGTCTCATAGACGCAGCGAACAAGCACGGCGTTACGCCAAAAGGATACGATTATGACTCTGCCATGACAGATTTCCGTCTCGGAAAAACAGCATTCTATTTTAATGGTGTGTGGGCGACAGGCGTGTTTGAAGGGCAAAAAGGCTTGAACTTTGCAGCAGTTCCATTCCCTCCGCTGTGGGGCAAAGCTGGCGCATGGGCAGGCTCGCACACGCTTGCAATACCGGTGCAGAAAAAAATGAGTCAGGAAAAAATTGAAGCGGCTGCGCAGTTTATTGTGTGGATGACGCAGCATGGAGAAATGTGGGCAAAGGCAGGCCATATTCCGACAATGGTTTCTGTGCGCAGCAAAAGCTCGTTCACGTCACTTCCGTACCGTGCGGATTATGCAACTGCTGCAGAGTCGGTGATTGCTGCACCGAATACACCTGCTTGGCAAGAAATCTACGACAACCTTTCCGATTTGCTTGAAGCAGCTGTTGCGCAAAATCAGACAGGTGTGCAAGCCGCTGCAGCTATGGAAAAGAAGGTGAACGAAATACTCGCAGGATATTGATGCGCGTGTAATGAAGCGATTGGCTGCCGTCTGCAACATGGCGGCAGTTTTCTGTATGTTTATAGTGGTGGCGAATATGATTCCAGGAAATTCAGATGCACGGGACGGCATGCTGTTTTGTCTGCCGTTTATGATTGTCTTTGCGGTGTTCCTCATCTTTCCCATGTTGTTCGGATTTTTTATCAGTTTTTTTGACTGGGACATTCTCTCAACACGTCAGTGGGCAGGTTTAGGCAACTACATAAAACTTTTTAAAGACACAACTTTTTATTCAAGTTTGTGGCATACGCTCGTGTTCGTGCTCATATCTACGCCGCTGTTGCTCGCCATAGGCTTTATGATGGCTCTCTTTGCAACATCGCATTCTCTTTTTAAAAATGCTGCTGAAACTATTTTTTTTCTACCATATATTTTTTCAATAACTGTTGTCGGCACGCTGTGGGCATGGCTGTTTCAGCGGAATTACGGGCTTATCAATCAAGTGGTAAAACTTTTCGGCAATGAACCTGTCAGCTGGCTCACCGACACAAAATACGCAATGGCATCTATAATAATCACTACGATATGGTGGACGGCGGGATTCAACATGATTTTATTTTCTGCGGGAATAAAGCAAATTTCAGCAGAGATATATGATGCAGTAAAAATAGACGGTGCAGGGTACATGCAGACAGTATTTTACATAACGCTGCCGCTCATTCGTCCTACAACAGTGCTGTGCCTCATCTTGCAAATCATTGCGTCGTTCAATATTTTCGGGCAAGTATACGTTATGACAGGTGGCGGACCGCATGGCTCTACGCGCGTGCTCGTGCAGTATATTTACGAGACGGGATTCAAATATTTTAAAATGGGATACTCGTCTGCAATGGCATATGTGCTGTTCGTTATCATTTTAATAATTTCGCTCTTTCAGTACAAATTGCTCAGAACGGAGGAATCATGAAAAAATACATTTTGAATTTTTTGCTTTTGACAGTTCTCGTGCTCTGGGTGTTTCCGCTGTTCTGGCTTGTCGTCACGTCGCTCAAAGAGGAGCAGGATGTTATGTCGGATGTGCTGCGCCTTTTGCCGTCCCATCCGACGTTTGCAAATTATCACAAGGCGTTTTCATCGACCGCAATATTCACCTGGTTGTGCAACTCGTTTATCGTTTCAGTTGCCGCTACAGCAGGCACCATCTTCATAGATATGCCTATTGCCTATGCGCTTGCGCGCATACAGTTCAAGGGGCGCAACGTAATTTTTTGGTTTGTCATGGCTGCGATGATGATTCCATTTCAAGTGCTCATCATTCCGCTGTACATGCAGTTCAACATGTACGGAATGCTTGATACGCTTGCCGCTGTTTTTTTGCCGCGCCTTGCGCTTCCTATAGGCGTGTTCATCATAAAGCAGTTTTATGAAGGCATGCCGCGAGCTCTTGAAGAAGCAGCATTTATAGACGGTGCAAACAGATTTACGACATTTGTTAAAATTATGATGCCGCTTGGAAAAGCTGCTATGGTTGCGACAATCATCATTTCATTTATAAACGCCTGGAACGATTTTTTGTGGCCGCTTATTGCGGTGAGCGAGTCGGCAAAATATACAATAACTGTAGGCATTGCAAATTTTCAGGGAACGCACGGCACTGAGTACGCAATGATTATGGCGGGTGCGCTCATAGCGTCTATTCCTCAGTTTATTTTTTACGCGCTTTTCAGAAAGCAGATTGTTGCAGGTCTTGCCATGACAGGCATAAAGGGGTAGCGAGTAAATGGCATTGACGCGTGAGATTCCTCTATGCGATGCGGCGTTTTGCGTGACAGACAGTTCTGACTGCCGTGCTGCAATTGCTGTTGCATCAGTCAGTGAAAATTGTGTTGCAATTACGTCGTCGTGGCGCATTACAAGGCCGGGCGCATATGCAGTGCGCGCTGCACTGACGTTGCCATTTGCATCTCCTGAGTTGTGCATTCCTTCTGTGCTCTATAAAAACAACAACTGCGGGCAAGGCGCGTTTCCAAAAGGCGGCATTGGCATGTCGTTTGCGTTTCGCGAGGAGCGTACGCCGCTTCCCGGTTGCGTGCTTTTAAAAAGCGGCAATGATTTTGCAGCGTTTTGCATTGCTCCTTGCAGCAGCCATGATGAGGCGGCGCATGTGTGCGCATATTGCGACGAAGGGCGCACCGCAATTGAAATGCAGATGCCCGCGCAAGAGTATCCGTTTTCATATGAAGGGAAAACGCGCACTGTGCGCCACGCAGCGCGTACAAGAGATTTTATCGCTGTCGGTTGCTCGCCTGAAAAGCCGCTCGTGCTTGAACGCACATGTTTTGTTTTTAGCAAAACAATACATGACGCAGATGCAAACGCGTTTTTTTCGCTATACCGGGAATTTTCGCAGTGCGTTGCACGCCGTGTTGTGCAGCTGGCTCACAGGCAGACACGCGATGACGTTAACCCGCTCTCATGGGATGAATGGTTTTCTCGTAAACTTAAACATCTTGAATTCCTTACGGAGAAAAATGAAGATGGCACTGCGTATATACGCATGGGAAAAGGCAACGGAGTGTTGCAGCACATCTACGACTTTACTGCCGCTTCGTTTCTTGTAAAGAGCATAGAAGGCGCAGTCGTGTTTGCAAAGAGCGGAAACAGTGCGCTTGCAGAAGCGATAGGGCGGTATTTTTTACGCGCAGAGCAGCCACGCGGAAGCGGTGTATTTCGCGACAACTACAGCATTGCACGCAACGAGTGGGGCGGCTACCTTGGCGTGTCCGAGCATTCAGATTATGCATCGTTCGTAAATGCACGGTGCAACGGCGAAGCGATGAGCGCATACGTTGCGTTGTATGAAACGCTTGCCGCGCACGGAAAAAAAATAGCCGAATTTATTGAGCTTCCAAAACGTGTTGCGCAGTTTTACCTTGCGCATCAAATACGCGATTCGTCAAGCGAGTGGTGCGGCAGCTTTGGCAGATGGTGGAGCGCAGACGGGGCGAGCGTCAATGGCTGTGGCACAAACGGCGCGCATATAGTCAGTTTTTTGATAGCGCTTTTTCCGCATTGTGATGACGTTTTGAAAAATCGCATTGCCGAGTCGCTCAACATGGCCGCCGCATATTACAGGCGCATGATAGCGCGCGCAGAGTATTATGGAGATACGCTTGATGCAGACTCCTTTGACAAAGAGTCCGGAGCAGTATTGCTTCGCGAGAGTCTCGACATGCATGATTTTACTGGCAATACGGCGTTTTTAGATGATGCAAAAAAAGCAGCTGACTTTGTGTGCACGTGGTTGTGGCAGTATGATGTGCCATTTCCCGACAGCGCGCCGCTTGCAAAAGCGCATTTTAAAACGCGCGGCATGACATCAGTTTCAGTTGCACATCATCACCTTGATTTTTACGGCATGTATATTGCACGTGATTTTTTGCGTCTCGCCCAAAAATGCGGCAATGCATTTTACTGCGATGCAGCGCGCTCCATGATGAACGCGTGTCGCCAACTCGTGGCATCAAAAGAAAATGCGCTTGGAAAAAGCGCGGAGTTTGAAGGCTGGCAACCTGAGCAGATAAATCACACGCAGTGGGATTACTTTGACCGCGCAGATTGCATGCACGGCTGGTATGACATATGCATTGCGTGGGAAGTTGTGCTCACGCTCGGCGCATACATGCAGATACGAGAATCGTTTCCATTTGCCGCAGCCTCTTATTAAATTACGCTTTTTTGCCGATACTCTAACGGTATGAATGTCACCAGAAAGAAATCATTGTTTCTCAAGATATGCGTGTTGCTTGCAGTTCTCTGCGCTCCAATTTTTGCAGACAGTTCTTATACGGTAAAAAAAAGCGAAACGCTCTATTCGATAAGCAGACGCTATGAACTTACTGTTGCGGAATTGCGAACTGCAAACAATCTTTCTGAAGACGACGTGATTAAAGCGGGTCAAAAATTAATAATTCCTACAGCAAACATTTCAAACGCGGCTGCTCTTTCTGCAACTCAAGCAGAAAGTGTGCAAACTGCTTCCAGCACGGCAAAGAATGCAGAGTGCTACACAGTGCAAAAGGGCGATACGCTCTATTCAATTGCACGGCGGCACGACATGCAGCTGTACGATTTGCTTGCAATTAATAATCTGTCTGCTGACTCTGTTATTAAGGTAGGGCAGGTTGTAAAAGTAAATGCGAAAAGTGCCGTTCGTTCGCAGCAGAGCAGTGTTGCAACTGGCGCGCAAACGACAGTGACAGGCGACTCGTCGCTCTTGTGGCCTGTAGAAAATCCACACGTCGTATACATAAAGGGCAAAGTGTCGGGCGTGGAACTTTCAGCGCAAAACGATGAGCCGGTAAAATCAATCCGCGCGGGAACTGTCATGTACACGGGCATGTACCGCGGCTACGGCAACATCGTGTTCGTCGAATCTAAGACAGGATTGATTTATGCATATTCGTGGCTCGGCAGCGTGAGCGTAAAAAAAGGCGACTACGTTGTATGCGGCGATACTGTGGGAACGGCAGGAAAAAATGCATCGGGAAATCCGCGCCTTACGTTTATGGTGTTTCAAAACGGCATGCCAATTGACCCGGCAAAAGCGCCGCGCGGATAAAAATACGTTTTTTCTAATGATATTGACAAAAAAAAGCATTTGGTATAAATTTTTCCTCTAAACTCATTGATGGGGGAAAAAAATGTACAAAGTATTTGGAAAGAGTCAGTCAAAGTTCTTTGCAGCAATGCTCTGCATTGCCATAGCAGGAACGGCGCAAGCGTTTTCAAAGCCTAAATCAGAATCAGTAAAAGAAGAAGCTGGTTATTACTACGGCTACGGCAAAGGTGCTACAAATGAAGAAGCTTTAGCTTTGGCAAAAAAAGACCTTGTTGAAACAGCTTTAACTGCAACTTTACGGCAAAAAAATTCAAAAGCTGCGCGTATCACGGCAAGCGATGCTTCCGTTGCCGAACGACTTGTAAATATCAAGCCAACATACCCGAATTCTAAAAATTTATTAAATGTGTATTATCGGGTGAGTGTCAAAGACTGGGAAAAAGATGCAAAAGCGTTTGACGAAAAACTTCGCGCATCTTTAATGCCGCGGTATGACAGCCTTTCTCGGCAGGGAGCTGTTGCTGCCAAAATTGAAACGGCAGTGGGCATTCTCAATGAGCTTGCTGCAAACGGCGAAACAGAGCTTTTGACGCTGCAAGCTGATGGAACAGAGCTTTTTTCACGCAAAATAGAAAGCGTGTGCCAGTCTATTTTGAACAATCTTCAATTTACTATTTCCGCAAAGAATGGCATTGTAGGACCAGATACGGAATTTACAGTGAACGTTTCCGACAACACTGGTGCCGCTGTTCCGAATTTATCCGTGAAAGCTGTCTGGGAAATTCCCGATCTTGCAATTTCAACAACTACAGAAGAAATACCTGAAGTTGTCTCTCTTGTAAAGACAAATGGCTCTGGCAATGCAAAAATTGACTATCCTGTTGGCGAAGGATTTCTTAATAAAATTGTGTGTCTTACCGTTTCAACGGCGTTTTCAATGTCAGATGCTGCTACAACAGAAATGAGAAAACTTGATGCTCTCAGTGCTGTTGAAGGTCACTATGTGTATTATGACAACCTTGAAGCCGCTTATAAGTCGGTAACAGTAGAGGCAGGCGAATATAAAACAGGCGCTGTCGCTCAGGACAGGCGTGCAGGCATTAAGGAAAAAGAGCGTACGGTAGAACTCTCGTCTTTTGCCATTGATGTATATCCTGTAACAAACATGCAGTATGCAGCGTACCTTTATACAATTGATGCAGACTTTGCTCCAGAATATTTTAACAACGATGACTACAATCATGACAAGCAGCCTGTCGTTGGCATAACGGCAGCTGATGCTGAAGCATATGCGCAGTGGCTTTCCGAACAGACAGGCTGGAATTTCCGTCTGCCGACAGATGATGAATGGGAAGTGGCGGCGCGCGCAGATACAGAAAATATTTATCCGTGGGGCGATGACGTTCCATCAAAATCGAAAAGCGCCAACTATAAAGGAAACGGTACGTTTAAAACGCCTTCTCCTGTTGGTTCTTTCGACAACGGAAACAATGCATGGGGACTTGTGGATATGGCGGGCAATGTCTGGGAATGGACCGCAACGAGCCGTGAAGCGCAGGAAGGCTTCCGCACTGTGAAGGGTGGCTCTTGGATGGATGGACCTGTAGATTTGCGAATTTCAAATTATAAAAATATAGATGCTGAATCAAACGGTCCCGATGTTGGATTCAGACTCGTCAAGGAGGTTATTGATGAAAACTAAAATATACGGAATCATCATTTTGGTTGCTCTCGCGGTTACGGTTGTTTCGTGTGTGTCAACAAAAGATGCAATAGACAGCGATCCTGCTGTAGGTAAAGGTGTTTCTGCATGGAATACGAGAGAGCCTGCTGCGGCATCTGCATATTGGGAAGGCATTAAAGACGCGGCAAAACGCGATAAATGGCTGAACTATGTAAAATTGTTTGAAGACGGCAAAAAAGCACTTGACAGCACAGATGCGATTAAAGCGTCGAATGAATCTCGTCTTCTTTCGGCGTGCAATACTGCGCTCACAAAGTTCAGCGGACTTGACGCTTCTCTTGAACTTCCCGGTGACGTTCGTGAAAAAGGCGCTAATCTTACCGCTCAACGCGTAGACAAGCTCCTTGCATCTGAAAAGATTTCTGATGCGAAAAAGATGTACAACACCGCAGTTGACGTATATGGCTCCAACGATGCGCTTGCCACTGTTGGCAAAGAAATTGACGTTGTGAGCGTGATTTCTTCTGAAAAAGCAGCGCTTTTGAATCAAGTTCAGAAAGTTGACGAAAAAGCAGACTTTGATACAAAGGTTGCAGCGTACGATGCGATCCTCGCAAAATATCAAACTTCGCAGACAAAAATCAATACTACGGTAAAGCAGTCAGGTGTTGGAGATACAAGCGGCGTTGCTGCCAATGTGCGCTCTTTTAACAAGGTGCGGCAAGATGTCGCAATTTTGCGCTCTGCTGCGTTCCGCGATGAGGCGTATACGTATCGCGACCGCATGGGCGAAGAATTTGCGCGACAGGCAGAAGAAGGTTCTGGTACAGGAAAAAACGGAGCGTTCACCGTGTACGATATTCGTAATCATTATCAATCTGTCGGCAAAAATATGGACGACATTTTTGCAGAGCTCCAAGCGTTTGCTGCCAAATATCCAAAAGATGTTGGCGCAGACATCATTGCGGAAGCTAGAGCGCAAAAAGATGATTTAAATGCAAAAATCCGCCAAATCAATCAGGAAATTGCTGTAAAGGAAGAGATTGAAAGCCGCGGAAAGACTGTCATGCCGCTCATCATCGGTCTTTTTAATCCTGACCCGAATTCAAGTGCGTCAAATCAAAAATCACGCCCTGCAAAATTTAATGCGACAAAACAGAAAAACAATGAATACTGGTGGGGCATGGTTGAAATTCCGAGAGGAAAAATGAACGACCTTGTCATTACGCTCAAAGACAACAGAACTGTCAGAGTGTTCGACCAGAATACGCACAGTGGTAAAGATATTGAAAAGAAAAAATTGCCAGACTTGATAAGCAAGCAGAACAAAGTGGGCAACTCATGGCCGGTGTTGAATGCAGGCTCTCAATTGTCTACAAATAAATATTTCTTTGAAATACAAAAAGGTAAAACAGACAGCTATTCTGGTGAAGTAGTTGTATATAATTCGTTCGTTGTAAGGAGCCGCTAATTATGGCAAAAAAATTAAGCAAAAAGATACTCGCTGTCATCATAGCGGCAGCAATTCTGATTATTGCTGCTATTGTGTTTGCTATTATGAAATCTCAGCCAAAAGGCATGACTGTGGCAGTTTCCACATTGCCAGATTCACTGAATCCTGTGCTGCCGCAAAATACTTCTGGTTTAAATGCTAATGAACTTGTTTTTGATGGTCTTGTGAACTACACTGTTGATCCTGTGAGTAAAGTGTGCTATCCGGAGCTTGCGCTTGCGGACAGCATTACGCAAGATGTAGACACAAAGAAGATTTACACAGTAGTTCTCCGCGATGTTGTCTGGCACGATGGAACCCCGTTGACTGCGGACGATGTTGTGTATTCGTTTAATGCTTATACGCTTGAAGAAAACGGTTCTCCGCAGCGGGATTACCTTCTGTCATTTATCAAGAGCGTGGAAGCCGAAGACGACACTACTGTGATCATTGAATTTAACAATCCTATTCCAGACTATCGCGCGCAAGCTGTCCTTACGTTCAAAATAGTTCCTTGCAAATATCGTGGAAGAGACATGAACGTAAACATGCGCACTGGAGAAAACGAGCGTGCATTTGCTACTGCTCCTGTTGGAACAGGTCCGTTTAAGCTTTCAAAATGGGAAATAGATAAATGGCTCACATTTGAAGCAAACGGTCTATATATAAATGGCAAACCGCAAGCTGACAGTTTGGTAATTAAAAGAACGATTGACCCGGTAGTCCGCATGAACGAATTGCGCAGAGGGCGCATCAATCTTGTTCTTGAAACAAATCCTATGGACCGCACTACTGTTGAAAAGATTAAAAATGTTGACATTAATTCATACATGCCGTATGCATTTTATGAAGTGGTAATCAACACAAACACCTTTCCGAGCGCAGAAGGTCGCCAAGCTATGGCTATGGCGCTCAACAAGACTGAACTTGTTCCTGATATTACAGATCAGGGTGAGGGGGTTTGCATCAACAATGGTCCATTCCCAGCAAACTTTTATCAAAAGAGCATGCCAGAATATCGTGATACAGAAATGGATAATCTTCTTCCATACGATATTCAACAGGCTAAAGTGCTTGCAAAGAATGGGAATATTTCAAATCAGAATGCGACATTATTATATCCAGATTCAATGGGTGAATTCGGCAAAATGCTTGCAGAAGGAGTTGCAAAACAACTTGCAGAAATCGGTTTGACAGTTGAAGCCCGCCGTGCAGGTGACCAAGTTTTCAACAGAACAGTTTTCTCAGAAAAGAATTATGAGCTTGCGCTCATTTATAGAGATGGCTTTGACAATATTTATTCTTCAATTGGTGATTTGTATCGTTCAACGAGCAAAGACAACATTACAGGCATTTCCGATAAAACATTGGACAATATGTTCTCGGACTGGGAAAAAGAAGTTTCTGCTCCTGAACTGATTCAAAAAACAGATGCACTTAACGAGCGAATAAGTGAACTCTGTCCCGCCCTGTATCTCTGTACGCTTCAAAAGGATGTGTATTCGCGTGGGCTGCGAGACGTTGCTATTGGCTCTGACAACCCGTTCCTTTCTGTAGAATACTGGAAGTTTAAAAATTAAATTTTTGCCCGCTTTATACTTTTATAGGGCGGGCATTGCATTCTTTGTATTTTACAGGCAATAAGTTTTTATGTATTTGATTTCTTTTATTTAGGGGATTTCATGCGTTTTTTACGTTTTTTATTTAGAGAGTTTTTCCTACATGGCGTTGTCTTTGCTATTGTTGGAACTATAATTCTTTCAGCATTATACTTGCTTTCCATAGGTACGCCTTCAAACGGCTATCTTGAAGCATTACAGATGTTTCTTTTAATGCTTATTGGAAAAAAAGATTTGTCTAAAGTGGGACCAGGTTTTACTTCTGGTCAGATTATCTTTGCGGGTGCGGCTCAAACATTGCCACTTGCATTGCTTGCCCTCATCTTTCTTATTTTGATTGCACTAATTGGTGGCGCATATGCTGTAACTACTAGATATATGTCAGTTCACTTTAATGTAAAATCAGGTGAAAAATTTGAAGGCTTTTTAAGTTTTTTAATTTCAATTTTTGCAGCTGTTCCGTTGTTCGTTGGTTTTTGGGTTTTATACACAATCATCGGAAACGCGCCAATTCCTGTTATTTCTTTGGTAACAGTTTTACTTGGCGGCCTTGCATGGGATGCACTAAACTTTTTAAAGACAGACATGCTTTCTCAAGTTAATCAAACTCATGCTATAGTATTCTCTACACTTGGTAGAGGTCTTGGAAAATTTTTCCCAATTCCTGGAACATATTCGGGCTATCTTTTTTCTACAACATTGCCTCGCTTTATTCCGTATCTTGCGGGAAAAGTTCCTGCAATTATCGGCTCTGTAACTATTGCTGAAATTGCATTTGACTTTCCAGGTCTTGGTAAAAACTTGATTGATGCTCTAATCAATACAAATACCGATTTGCTTATAACATCTGTATTTGTACTTCTTTGCATCAATACGATTGTTACTTTTCTTGTTAGAACAATGTTGTTCTTGATTTATCCGAGGTGGTATGAAAAAGCGCTTTAAAATTTTTAACATAATTTTAGTAATTATTTTTATTTCACCACTTTTAATTTCATGGATACCGTATCAGTATTTTGAAAGCATTATTCCATCATCTTTTTTAAGTGGCGATTATCTAAAATCTTTGTTTACGTCTTTCCAAGAACTTTCAATTACGCTTGTAACAACTCTTGCATTTGCCATGCTTATAAGCGTGTTTCTTGGTTACATTAGTGTTCTATCAATGAAAGTTGGTAGATTTTTCCAGAACTTATTTAATGCGGTTCAATCTGTTCCTGCAATTCTTATAGCCTTGTTCTGCTATGCACCTGTTTCTGGAGCTTTAGTTTCTACAAAGGGGTCTACTTCAGAGGTTTTATCTCTTGCAGTATTCGTAGCTGCTGCTACTGTTACTGTGTTGCCAGAGGCTGTTAGAAGTATTGCAATTCCGCTTATTGACTTGTACAACAGGAAATACAGTGTTTCTTTCCGTTCATATGGTTTTACAAAAAATCGTATATTGAATGTTTTGATGAAAACATCTCTAATGAAAGATACATTAAAGCGAGTGGCAGCAGGAATCTTGCTAAAAACACTTGTACTAGACACATCTTTTGGATATGTTATTCAAGTAGGTTTAGGGGCAACGGGTACTCCTCAACACATAAGTCCCGGCGCTCTTATTGCTGCAAACCGAAAAGCTATAATAGATTTTGCCAGTTCAGGAGATTTTAACCCATGGCTTTTCTGGGTTCCTGCCATTTTGCTTCTTGCAGTAAGCATGGCGTTTCTTATCATCCTAAATGAGACAAAGGGGGAAGTATGATTCCAGTAGAGCTTAACGATTTTTGTATTCATTTGGGCGACAGAATTACGCTTAAAAAATGTTCATTCACCATTGATGCAGGCACTTCGACTGTAATCATGGGACCAACGGGAACTGGTAAATCTGTTTTTCTTAAAGCCATTGCAGGAATTTTGCCTACAACTGTTTTTACTTTTGAAGGCGGAATGAAGATTAATGGTTTAGACGGATACATTGCAGGCAAAAAACTAGACTATAACAAGTGGACAGAAATTGAGCAATCTGGACTTATGTTTGTTCCTGCAGAAACTGCACAAGTAATGAATCCTGCTTTAACGCTGGATCAAAATCTTAATTTGCTTGCACCAGGTTGCAGACCAGAAATTGTTCGCCGTCTTAACGATTTTTTTACGCTTGATTTTGAAGCGTTTGCGCGTCTCTATCCTGATGAAGTTTCTGGTGGAGAAATGCAGCGAATCACGCTTATGATTTTGCTTTCTCGTCCTGGCAACTTAATTTTGCTTGACGAACCGACGGTAAACTTAGACAGAAATTTGCGAAAAAATTTCGTAGAATTTTTAAATAAAGAAATTCTTTGCGACAAATCAAAGACATTTCTTATGGTTAGCCACGATGTAGATTTTATACGCCGTCTTACGCTCACGCAAGCATTTATGCTTAAAGAGGGAGACATTGAAAAGCTTCAGACATTGCCAGAGCTTGAAGGCTATGAAAAACCAGAGGCAAAAAAAGGTGCGTCTGGAAGTGCAATGGAATTGAAAGAAGTTGCACAGTCGTATCAAAAGCGCGGTATTTTTGGTGAGCGGCGTTTTACTGCATTTAACGGGCTGAATCTAACATTTGAGCGTTCAACAATTTATGGCGTTACAGGACCTTCTGGCTGCGGCAAGTCCAGCATGATAAAAGCTGTCTTGCGACTTTTAGATGACACGGAAGGAGAAATCCTTATGGAAGGCAATGACCTTGTAAAGTTGAAGCCTTCGGAAAAAGGAAAGGATCCTATTCCATTTAAGCCTTTTAGAAAACGTATGGCAATTGTGCAGCAAGATTCACGCTTTTCTTTTTTCCCAGATTTGACAATTCAAGATTCTTTCAAGCAAATTACAAATGCTGGAAACGAGGGAACTGTCGAAGAGTTGGCGGAAAATCTTGTAAAGGTCGGTCTTACAAAGGGACACTTGAACTCGCATCCGAACGAATTATCTTCTGGTGAGATGAAGCGTATGGACATTGCTCGTGCGTTGACTGCAAAGCCAGACATCCTGTTGCTTGACGAACCGTTTGCTCACATTGACTTTGCTACGCGCCTTCATGTAATGAAAGTTATTTCAGACTATCTTGCAGAACATGCCACAATTCTTGTTGTTGTAACTCACGAAGATTTTGACTTGCGCTATTTCGTAGAGAAGAATTACGACTTCCCAGAACTTGTTGGAATGTATGCAGAAAAGAAATAAGTTTTTTGACATGTATGGCAATGTCAAGAAGCGGTTTAAGGAATGGTCATGAACAGTACGCTTGAATCGCTTAAAGCGCGCGGTTTTTTTTCTCAGTGCACCGATGTTGAAAGGCTTTCTGCATGTATGGATGCAGGTCCAATCACGTTTTACGTTGGTTGCGATCCCACAGGACCGAGCCTGCACATCGGCCACATGGTGCCGTTTTTTGCGTTGCGTCACTTGCGCAATGCGGGGCACACTGGCATTGCGCTCATCGGAGACGGCACTGCGCGCATTGGCGACCCAAGCGGAAAAACAGAGCTTCGCAAAATGCTTTCCTACGCGCAGCTTGATGAAAACGCTGTGCGCATTGAAAAGCAACTTGATAAATTCATTGGCTTTGATGGCAAGAGCGCGTTTGCAGAAAACAACAAAAACTGGCTTGCAGATTTGAACTACATTGATTTTTTGCGTGATATAGGCTCGTGCTTTAGCGTAAATAAAATGCTTTCGTTTGAAGCATATAAAATGCGACTTGAGCGCGGGCTTTCGTTCATTGAATTCAACTATCAACTTTTGCAGAGCTACGATTTTCTTATGCTGCACGAGCGGCATGGCTGCATTTTGCAGATTGGTGGAGACGACCAATGGGGCAACATCACTGCGGGTGTCGATTTAATTCGCAGGAAGCTTGGCGGTACAACTGAACTCAACAACAAGCACGAATGCTTTGGTCTTACGTTTCCACTTATAATGCGAGCAGACGGACAAAAGATGGGAAAGAGCGAGAAGGGCGCTATTTTCCTTGATGCAGCGCTTACGAGTGTATACGAATTTTTCCAATACTGGCGCAACGTGAACGATGCAGATGTCAATAAATTTTTCAAGTTGTTCACTTTTTTGCCAATTGATGAAATTGATGCAGTTTGTGGCGGCAACATCAACGAAGCGAAAGAACGGCTTGCATACGAAGTTACAGCTGTCATTCACGGAGCGGAAGAAGCGGACAACGCACTTTCAGGTGCAAAAGCGGCGTTTAGCGGGCAAGGGAGCAAAGCGCACATGCCTACAGTAGAGCTTGCAAAAAGTGAGATTGAGAGCGGCATTGGCATTGTCGATTTATTTGCAAGAGCTCAGCCTGGCACATCGAAAAGCGATAATCGTAGACTTGTTGAACAGGGCGGGGCTTCTGTAAACGGAAATGTCATAAGAGACGTGAAAACTATTGTTGCGCTTAAAGACGCTGACGACGATGGAGAGTTTATTCTCAAAGCGGGAAAGAAAAAAATAATTCGTGTTGTCATAAAGTGAGCTTGATTCTATGAAATTATTTATTTTTGATATGGGGCAAGTTGTTGCAGATAATGTTGCAGTAGAAAGCTCTATAGCACAGATGCTCGGCATGAGCAAAAATGATTTTTTTTCCTGTTGCAAATATGACAGGAGCGTACGAGGAAAAAGTAATATAGTCGATATACATTCAGCGGATATTTTGACCATGCTTTCAGATGGGCACATTACAACTGCTGACTTTTGGAAAGAAGTGTATGTGCGTACTGGAAAACGCATAGATGCAGATTATATGCATATCTTTTTTAATCCTGTTTTGAATGGTGATGTTGTAAAAATTATTAAGACATTGAGAGAAAAAAATTATCGTGTTGTGTGCGGAACAAATACAGTCGAAAGCCATTATCGCGTTCACCTTGAGCGTGGTGATTATGCTCTGTTCGACAAGATATATGCGTCGAATGTGTTGGGTGTGTCAAAGCCTGATGTTGTATTCTGGCAGCGCATTTTGCTTGGTGAGCACACTGAAGCGGAGCATGTATTTTTTGTTGACGATAATGAAGAAAACTGTCTTGCGGCAAAGTCGCTTGGAATATATACGCATCAGTTTGTTAATGCAGAAATATTGCAAAAAGAAATAGATGTGTTTTTGCAGAAATAATTTCAAAGCAACCTGCCCTGAAACTGAGGTTTCCGAACAGGTTTAATAAGTAGTAAAAAAGTGCCCGCATGTGCGGGCTGCATATTTTGTCATCGCTTGTTTGAGCGCCGCCAAATGTTCATCTTTTCAGCATCTTTGATGAGCTGGTCGCGGAAATCGGGGTGTGCAACTGAAATAAGCGCTTCCGCCCGTTGCCATGACGAGAGGCCTTTAAGATTCACTTTGCCGTATTCAGTTACAAAGTAATGTACGCATGGACGCGCGTCTGTAACTACTGAGCCTTCGGTAAGGCATGGACGAATGCGCGAGGCAAGCGATCCGTCTTTTTGCATGAACGTTGACGAGCAACAGATGAAACTTTTGCCACCTTTTGAAAGATACGCGCCGAGTACAAAGTCAAGCTGACCTCCCGCACCTGAAATCTGCTTTGGTCCGCTCGTTTCTGAATTTACTTGTCCGAATAAATCTATGTCAACCGCGTTGTTGATTGAAATGAAGTTTTCAATTTGCGCAATGGTACGCGCATCATTTGTATACGAGACGGGAGCTGCCATGCATTCGGGGTTGTTGTTCACGTAATCGTAGAGTTTTTTTGTGCCTGCTGCAAAGCCGTATACTTGCCTGCCTGTGTCTATGGTCTTTTTTGCTCCGGTGATTTTTCCTGCTTTTGCAATATTTACAAATGCGTCTACGTACATTTCAGTATGTACGCCCAAATCTTTTAAATCGGACTCCACAATCATTGAGCCCACTGTGTTGGGCATGCCGCCGATTCCGAGCTGCAGGCATGCGCCGTTAGGAATTTCTTCCATTATTAATTTTGCTACCGTCCTGTCAACATCAGTTGCTTCTCCGCTGCTTCCAAGTTCTCCTATAGGCTGGTTGTTGCCTTCAATAATCATATTTACATCGGCAATATTGATTGAGTCATCGATGCCGTTCACACAGCGGGGCATGTTTTCATTCACTTCGACAATCACTACGTCAGAGACTTCGCAGACGGCTTTCAAATGCGATGCGCTCAAACCAAAATTAAAATTGCCATGTGCATCCATAGGCGCAACTTGAAAAACCGCTACGTTCACATGTCTAATATTTTCCCGATACCAGCGTGGCAGTTCTGAGTAGCGAAGCGCACTGTAAAAGCCGAATCCTAATTGACATGTTTTTCGTTCTATGCCTGACATGTGCCACGAGTTCCATGTAAAGTGTTCTGCAGGATTTTCTATTTTGAAAATTTCTGGCGTCCACAGTAAAACACCGCCGCGAAAATGTACATTGTGCAGCTCATTCATGCGCAGAGCAAGCGCTTTGTCAAATGCAACGGGCGTATTCGTGCACCATGCGTAATCTACCCAATCTCCAGATTTGACGATTGCAGCAGCTTTGTCAGCTGTGGCAAGCTTTTCTTTATACAACGTTTGGATATCCATATAAACCTCTATATTTAAATATAAGTTGTGATTGAACAAAAATGCTTTCTTTCTGTTCATTAAAATTGCAGCAGGCAGTATATTCTGTCTGCCGCAGAAGATTATTTATTTAAAAATTTTTCAACTTTTTCTTTATTAAGAAATGCCGTCATCGCCATTTTTTGATCTTCAGTTGCAAAACACGCTGCAAAGTTTTTCACTTCAATGGCAACAGCACTTGCAATGTCTGTCTGGTAGCCGTCGTTGATAGATTTTTTTGCCTGACGGACAGCGATAGGTGCATTCTTTGCGGCTGCATTTGCCATGTCTTTTGCCTCTGTCATGAGCAATTCTGGCGGCACAACGCGATTCACAAGTCCAAGAGAAAGCGCTTCGTCTGCTTTTATTTGGCGGCACGTGAAAATCATTTCCTTTGCGATGCCCATGCCGACAAGCCTTGAAAGCCTTTGAGTGCCACCGAATCCTGGTGTAATGCCGAGTCCCGTTTCCGGAAGTGCAAAACGTGCTTTATCTGATGCAATGCGCATGTCGCACGCAAGTGCAAGTTCGCAGCCACCACCGAGCGCAAATCCATTGACAGCAGCTATGACAGGACAGCGGAAATTTTCAATGCATAAAAACACATCGTTGCCAAATTTTCCGAATTGCGCTGCTTCTGCTTCATTTTTGTCTTTCATTTCTGCAATATCAGCTCCTGCAACGAAACTCTTTTCTCCACTTCCTGTAACGATGACCGCGTACACATCGGTATTTTTTTCAAGCTCGCCAAGCGTAGTGTCTAAATCGGCAAGCACTTTCATGTTGAGCGCATTGAGCGCAGCGGGACGGTTTATAGTGACTGTTGCCACGTGACCGTCTATTTCACAGAGAACTGTATTCATACGTGGCACCTCTATTTTGCATAGTCGTAAAAGCCTTTGCCGCTTTTTTTGCCAAGCAGTCCGCCGCGTACCATTTTGCGAATGAGTGTACAACAACGGTATTTGCTGTCGCCTGTTTCTTTATAAAGAACGTCCATAATCGCTTGCACAATGTCGAGTCCCACTAAATCGCCAAGCGCAAGCGGTCCCATAGGGTGATTCGCGCCAAGCTTCATTGCAGTATCAATGTCTTCTACAGACGCAATGCCTTCTTGCAAAATGAACGCAGCCTCGTTTATCATCGGAATAAGAATGCGGTTCACTACAAAACCAGGTCCTTCTTGCACTTCGACAGGCGTTTTATCAAGCGACTTTGCAAGTTCAATAATTTCATTTTTTACTTCAAGTGGCGTTGCAAGCCCTGAAATAACTTCTACCAGTTTCATGCGGTCAGCAGGATTAAAAAAATGCATGCCTACTACAGGATGCTTTACATCTCGTGCAATTTCCGTTACGGAAAGAGATGACGTGTTTGTGCAAAAAATCGTTTCCGCTTTGCAAATAGCATCAAGCTCAGTGAAAAGTTTTTTCTTTGCTTCCATAGTTTCAAGAATCGCTTCGACGATTACATCTGCGTCTGCCAAGTCTTTGTATTCGCCAGTTTTAAGATGCGCCTTTACTTCAGAAGCTTTGTCAGCAGTTATTTTTTCTTTGCTTGCAAGTTTGTCGAGCGAACTTGCAATTTTATCAATGCCCGCTTGTGCCCATTCAAGTTTTATGTCGCATACTGTAACGCTGCAACCGTTCGATGCAAATGCATTTGCAATGCCTTGCCCCATTGTGCCGGCTCCAACAACTCCAATTTTTTTCATAGCTGCTTCCTTGTGTTTATAAAATGAGACTGTTGCGAAAGACTGCCACGACAAGCATGACCGCATGCCTGCTGATAGTCTTTTTGCATGTCCATCTATGTGGCAAGGGGCTGCCCTAGAAATTAGCAAAACTTCGTTAAGAGCAGTCCTTTTCTTTTTGGACAGTCCCTTGCCATATCATGTCAGTTTGTTTCTTTCATTGAATCGACAATTGCCTGTGCCATGTCGTCAAGCTCTTTTTCTTTGTCGCCTCGAAGTGAAGAAGCAAGCGTTACACGTTCGTTCAAGACAGTCATTTCTTTCATCTGTTCTTCAATGAATTTTTGCATCAAATCGCCTGACTTCACTGCCCACGAACCGTTCTCCATAATGGCAATAGTGCGCTTTTGGAGATGGAGCATGCGCATCTCTTCAAGATAGTTGAGCATTGGCGGATAGATTTCTAAATTATACGTGACGCATGCAAGAACAATGTGCGAATATTTGAACGAATCCGCAATGAGGTACGACACATGGGTGCTTGACACATCGTACATTTTGATATTCGTCATGCCCTTTTGGCAAATCTTTGACGCAAGCGCCTGAGCGGCATTTTCCGTGTTGCCGTACATTGAGGCGTATACAATCAAGACGCCTTTTTCCTCTGGTGTGTACGTAGACCATTTGTTGTACTTGTCGATGATGTACATCAAATCTTTACGCCATATGAGCCCGTGGAGCGGACAGATAATTTTGATTTTGTCAAGCACTTTTGCGGCTTTGCCGAGCAGCAGTTGCACATGCGGTCCGTATTTGCCGACAATGTTTACCAGATACCTGCGTGACTCATCAATCCAATCTCTGTCGTAGTTCACTTCATCTGCAAACAGTTTGCCGTCATTTGCAATGAACGAACCAAACCCGTCGGCAGAGAAAAGCACGCCGTTTGTAACGTCGAGCGTAACCATGACTTCTGGCCAATGCACCATAGGCGCTTCAACAAAAGCAAGCGTATGAGAACCTACTTTGAGCGTGTCGCCTTCTTTTACTTCAATCTTTTCGTGTCCTTCAACCTTGTAGCCGAACTGTTGCATGAGCATAAAAGCTTTTTCAGTTGCAACAATTTTGCATTCAGGATATCGAACAAATAACTCAAACATGGACGAGCAATGGTCAGGTTCAAGATGATTGCAAATAAAATAATCAAGTTTTCTGCCATTAAGACAGTGCTCGATATTTTCGAGATAATCTCTCGTGACAGACCAATCGACAGCGTCAAATACGCAAGTTTCCTTTTCTACCAAAATGTAGGAGTTGTAGGAAACGCCGTACGGAATAGGGTGCATATTTTCAAAAAGATGCGTCCTATGGTCATTTGCGCCTATCCAATACAGGTCGTCAGTAACTTTTCTCACGTTATACATATATTTTTGCTCCTCATAAAAATTTGTACGCGTTCAGTTTTTTTTGCGTACAGGCGGCATGATGCCGAAATTGCCCCTTGAATGCATTGTCAAGGTGCATGTTCTTGTTATTAAAGCCCGCGTGTTGCCGCGTCAATAAAGTTTGCTTTCGGCTCCGCGCATTCAGGGCAAACCCAATCTTCAGGCAAATCTTTGAACAATGTTCCAGGCGCTATATCTGAATCTTCGTCGCCAAGTTCGGGGATGTACTCATATGCACAGCCGTTGCACACATATTTTGGACCGATTGGCTCGGGCATGGGCGGTCGCGGCCGCTTCATCTTTACCATAGGCGGGGCGGGTTGCTTTTTACCTGTTCCGAGTTCTTGGGCAAGCAGCGGCAGGATTTCTTTCAAGTCGCCGACAATGCCGTAGTCGCAGTTTTTGAAGATAGGTGCGTTTGCATTTTTGTTGATAGCGACAATCGTTGACGCGTCTTTAATGCCTTTGAGGTGCTGTTTTGCGCCTGAAATGCCGCACGCAATGTAGAGATTGCCTGTAAACTTTTGCCCCGACATGCCGACATAGCGATTGAGCGGCACATATTTGAGCGTCTCTGCAACAGGGCGGGAAGAACCGATTGCGGCTCCTGCGGCTTGTGCAAGATTTTCGATGAGCTTCCAGTTGCCCTTGTCGCCAATGCCTTTGCCGCCAGAAACGACGCGCTCAGCCTGATTGATTGGCGTGTCTGCTGCAATTCCGACAGAGAAATCGTAGCCGTCTTTTTTGAGCGTTTCTACGAGGGCTGCTACATTTTCTTTTGCAGAGCCATCTTTGAAAATCTTGTTTTTGCGGATGCCGGTGACAGGTGCAGGTTTTTTTGCAACGCTTTTGCTTGCACCACCAGCTGCTGCCGCCTTGCCAATTTTTCCGAGCAAGTATGAGGCAATGACAACGCGCTGAATTTCGTTCGTGCCTTCGTAAATAGTGGTGATTTTTGCATCGCGGTACATGCGCTCAACTTCCATGCCTTTGAGGAAGCCCGTGCCGCCAAAAATCTGGAGCGCATCATTGACAACTTCAAGTGCCGTGTCAGATGCGTACATTTTTGCCATGGCAGATTCCATGCCGTAGCTTTCGTGATTTTCTTTGAGTTCTGCGGCAGAGTAGACGAGATAACGCGCGGCGCGCAGCTTTGTCGCCATATCTGCTAGTTTAAACGAGATGCCCTGATGCACGCCTATGGGTGCACCGAACTGCTCGCGCTCTTTTGCGTAATCGAGAGCCGCTTCATAGGCTCCCTGCGCAATGCCGAGCGCTTGTGCCGCAATGCCGATGCGCCCGCCGTCGAGCGTTGCCATGGCAATTTTAAAACCTTGACCTTCTTTTCCGAGCAAGTTTTCTTTGGGCACTTCAACGTTATTGAATATGAGTTCTGCTGTTGAAGATGAGCGGATTCCAAGCTTGTCGTAGTGGTCGCCAAATTCAAAGCCTTTCCAACCTTTTTCTACGATAAATGCAGAAATGCCTTTTGTGCCTATGTCAGGCGTTGTAACGGCGAATACGACGTAGATGTCCGCTACGGGCGCGTTTGTGATAAAAATCTTTCCGCCGTTTAAAATGTATTTGTCGCCTTTGAGAACGGCTGTCGTTTCCGTGCCGCCTGCATCGCTACCTGCGTTTGGTTCTGTCAAGCCGAATGCACCGAGTTTTTCGCCTTTCGCAAGTGGAATAAGATATTTCTTTTTTTGCTGATCGTTGCCAAACTGCGCAATCGGGAATGTACCGAGCGAAACATGTGCCGAAAGGATAACACCTGTGCCGCCGTCTACGCGAGACAATTCTTCAACGGCAATCGCATAGCTCAAAATGTCTTTTCCCGCACCGCCGAATTCTTGTGGATAGGGCAGCCCCATCATGCCCATTGAAGCGAATTTTTTAATCGCTTCAGTAGGAAACGCGCTTTCTTTATCAAGTTGAAAGGCGTATGGCTTTACCTCTGCTTCCGCAAAATCCCTGACAACTTTGCGAAGCTCTTCATGTTGTTTTGTTGTTTTAAACAGCATGACAACCTCCTTACTTTTGGTTTGCTAAAAATAGATTATCGCTATGTTGAAATTTTACGATAGAATTTTCAATCTGTCAATGAAATTTTTACAAAATAATATAAATTTCAAAATTTTATAAAATATAGAATAAATTATATATAAAATTTTATTATTTTTGATTTCGTTTTAGTATGGAAAAGGTATTTTTATGGTCATGCGGCCGTTTACCGTATCTTTTTAAAACGCAAAAACCGTCCAAAACGCGAAATTCTAGACGGTTTTCATGCTTTTTACAAAAGGTTGATTTATGTGGCGAGGTCGGGATTAGCGTTTTACAATGACAGCAGTTCCCTGCCCGCCGCCGATGCACAATGATGCAAGACCGATTTTTTTATTGCTCTTAATCATTTCGTGCACGAGTGTAACGAGGATGCGGTTGCCTGATGCGCCTACCGGGTGTCCGAGTGCAATTGCGCCGCCGTTTACGTTCGTCTTTTTCATAAACTCATCGCGGTCAACGTTGTGTTCTTCTACAAGTTCATGGATAACGCCGAGCGATTGCGCCGCAAACGCCTCGTTGAGTTCAACAAGCTCAACATCTGACAGTTTCAAGCCTGCGCAATTCAACGCGTTGCGGATTGCAGGCGTGGGACCAAGCCCCATGGTGAGCGGGTCAACACCGCCCTGCCCAATGCCTACGATTTCGCACAATGGCGTAAGGTTGTATTTCTTGAGCGCGTCTTCACTTGCAATGAGCACAAACGATGCGCCGTCATTGATGCCAGATGCGTTTCCTGCTGTTACTGTGCCGTCCTTTTTAAAAGCGGGGCGCAATCCAGCAAGTTTTTCGAGATTTGTCGTGCGGTTCGGATATTCATCTGTATCGAAAATCACATCGCCTTTTTTGCCTTTAATGGTGATAGGCACAATTTCGTCCTTGAATTTGCCGGAATCGACCGCTTTGATTGCCTTTTGCTGGGAAGCGTATGCGAATTCGTCCTGCATTTGACGCGTAATGTTGTATTTTTCTGCGATGTTTTCTGCTGTAATTCCCATATGCACATCATGACGTGCGTCGGTAAGCGCATCGTAAATCATGTGGTCTACAGCTTGCCAGTTGCCCATTTTATTGCCACTTCTCGTGTTGCTCGGCACGAGATATGGAGCCTGTGACATTGACTCAACACCGCCTGCAAGAACTACTTCGTTGAAACCACACTGAATTGACATAACTGCTTCCATGACAGTGCGAAGGCCCGACCCGCAAACCATATTTGTGGTGTGCGCACAAACGCTGTCGGGAATGCCCGCCTCCAATAGAATTGTGCGGGCAATGTTTTGTCCGAGTCCCGCACCAAGAACGTTTCCACAGATTACTTCGGAAATATCACCACCTTTCAACCCGCTCTCAGCAAGCAGTGCTTTTACAACCGCAGTTCCCATTTCTTTTGGTTTTACGGTAGAAAGCCCTCCAAGGAAACTTCCTATTGCAGTACGTTTGGCGCCGACAATATAGACTTTTCGTGATGCCATTTTCTAACCCCCTTGTCAAATATATGTGTTTACGCAAATGATGACTGCCCATATTTTGAGGCAAGCCGTATTGGTAATGCTTTTATGATACAGCAGAATTCTCAATTTGTAAAGAAAAATTTTTTACGTTAATTTTGAACAGTGAACGATTTTTGAAAATCTGAACTGTTCAAAAGCGCGCGTTCGCAATGAAATGAGAACGCGCAAACAATGAGCGAGTTTTCGCGAGAAAACTCGAAGCTAAAATGCGCGCGCCATTTCAGCGCGCATTTTAAAC
>JAFSRD010000003.1 GCA_017446265.1 Treponema sp. | reverse complement strand
CAACAAATAGGGCTTGCGATTGCGGTCGCGCTGGCCGCTCAAGTAGTTTCTGCAACCATTATAGGCGCTGTGCTTCCGCTTGTTTCCGCACTGTTTAAATTTGACCCTGCGCTTGTCGCAAGTCCTGCGCTCACCACGATTGTAGACATAACAGGATTGATAATTTACTTCAGCATCACAAAAGCGCTGCTGCATTTGTAACTATAAAATTATGCAGATTTGACAGATAAAAAAATATGTAGTAGAATTGCGTATTCCGGAGAGAACTGATTTCAGCCGCATTGCAAAGTTTACGAACTTCATAATTTTCTTTATACAAGGGGGTAAAAATGAAAAAACTCATATGTGGCGCGATGACTGTTTTCTCTGCATCACTGCTTTTTGCAATCGGCTCGAAAGATGCAAGTGGCAATGCAGCAGCACAAACTATTGCAGTTGCAAAAAATATGACACATGATGAAATTGTGGCAAAAGCGAAAGAAGAAGCTGCTGCTGCAAAATCATCTGGAACAATATTTAAAGTATATGGAACAAGTTCCCGCATTGCAGATGCAGGAAAATCTTTTACGCAATTGTATGGCATTGATGTTGAAACGACAAATGTCAAGGACAGCGAAATATATACAAAACTGCAAGCAGAAATTACTGGCAACGTTGACGGAGCTGATGTTGTGCTTACACAAAATGGCGCTGTCATGAAAGTGCAGATGATTGACACAGGCTACCTCTTGAACTATACGCCACCAACTGTCGTGTCTGACATTGACATATCTGACAGAGAGCCGCTTGTGCATCAGTACATCAACAAGTTGTTCATCTACAATACGCTCGGCTCAAATGTGCCCGCGATTACAAATGTCTGGCAACTTACCGAACCGCAGATGAAAGGGCGCGTTTTTTTCAAAAGTCCTGAAACAGAAAAAGTAAATGAAAACTTTCTCATCATGCTCACGAATAAAACATGGGCAGACAAACTTGCAGCAGCGTATAAAAATCTGTATGGCAGAGATATAAACTTGGGCGAATATAAAAACGCAGGGTATAAATGGATTGCAGAATTCCTTGCAAACTGCTCATTTGCTGACTCAGACACAAAAATGGCAGAGCAAATCTCTCATCAGCAGGCATCCGGAAGAATCGGCTTGTTTGTTTTGAGCAAGCTCCGCTCAAAGACAGTGCGCACGGAAAATCTGCAAGTTGCATCGTACTATGCAAACAGCAAAAATGCTGATGTCGAGCCGTTCGCAGGCTTTATGTATCCGCTCTATGCGATGATTGTCAAGACGACAACGATGCCATATACTTCAATGCTGTTTGTCGAGCACCTTGTTACGCCTACAGGTTTTGCTCCTTGGAGCAAAGACATTGGTGCGTATTCTTCAAACAACAGCATTTCTGTGAATAGCGAAGACCGTCCGCTTGCGTACTGGAGAAGCAGACTCGTCATGGAAGAACCAGAATATATCAATCAAGCATATGCGGACGTCTTTGAATTCATTTCAAAACAGTTAGCTAAATAGCACCAATTCAACTATGCGGATATGCGCTACAATGTGCGTGTCCGCATTTTTTATGCGCGCTACTCAAAATAGGAGTCGCTATGTCAAAAAAGATGGCGAATAGCATAAAATCATTTTTCCAAAAACCTGCAAATATCATTCTCGTTATATTTTTTATTTTGCTCGCGTTGCTTACGCTGTATCCGCTTTTTTCGCTCATGCTGGAAACGTTCAGCGTGCACCCAATGGAAATGCAGCTTATTGGCAAACCGAGCGGAACGATTACACAATGGCATTGGATGCGCTTGCTTGCAAGCGGTGAATATTCAATAATCAATTTTTACAAGCCGCTTTTGAACACAGTCGCTATGGCAATGCTAGCTTCAGCTATTGCAATCCTTTTTGGCGGATTAGTGGCATGGCTCATTACACGGTCAAACATCAAATACAAGAAATTCATTTCGTTTGTATTTGTATTTCCATACATCATGCCGTCCTGGACGCTCGCAATGTTCTGGACAAACTTTTTTAGAAACGCTAACGTCGGCATGGGCATTACAGGAATCTTTACCGCGCTCACAGGCATTTCAATGCCGGAGTGGTTCGTCTATGGACTTTTTCCATGCGCTGTCGTGCTCGGGCTGCATTATGCGCCATTCGCGTATATTTTAATCGGCGGCATTTTGCGCAACATGGACGCAAACCTTGAGGAAGCGGCTGCTATTCTAAAAGCAAGCCGTACAAAAATTCTCGGGCGCATCACTTTGCCAATTGTTATGCCTGCGCTGCTCTCTACGTTCTTACTAGTATTTGCCTCTTCCATGAGCGCATACGCAGTTCCCGTGTTTCTTGGCTCGCCCGTGCGCTTTTGGGTGCTCACGACAAAAATGTATACAATGCTCAATGGTAATTTTCAGGGGCAGGGATATATCATCGCATTTATTATGATTTTATTCGGTGTCGGCATACTCGGCTTAAACCAGTGGTTTACGGGCAAAAGGAAATCGTTCACAACAATTACGGGAAAATCTTCGCAGATTTCTCTCGTAAATTTGCGAGGCGCGCGCATGCCGCTTTCTATTGTCCTTGTCATCATCCTCTGCTTGATAGCGATTGTACCGCTCATAACATTTGCGCTTGAATCCATGATTTTGATGCCTGGTGATTATTCGCCAAAAAATTTTACGCTTGATTTCTGGGTTGGTACAGGTCAGTCTGCGCTTGAAAATGGCATGGATGCGGGCATTCTCCTCAACCATGACGTGTGGCGTACATTGTGGAACAGCCTCCGCTTGTCGATTGTCTGCTCTGTTGCAGCGGGCATAAGCGGCATCCTCATCGGCTATGCTATTGTCAAACGGCGTGGCTCAAAACTGTCAACATTTGTCAACAATTTTGCGTTTTTCCCATATCTCATGCCGTCTATGGCATTCGGCGCAATCTATCTTTCAATAGCAACAAAACTCCCGTTTCTGTACGGCTCATTCTTTATCCTTGCACTCATCGGTTCGGTAAAATATCTACCGTTTGCATCAAGGAGCGGCGTTAATGCAATGCTCCAGCTTTCAAACGAAATTGAAGAAGCTGCTGTCATTGTCGGCGTGTCGTGGATAAAACGTATGGCGCGTGTCATTGTTCCTATTCAAAAAGCGACATTCCTTTCAGGATTTTTGCTTCCGTTCATTTCGTGCATGCGCGAGCTCTCTCTGTTTGCGCTGCTCGTCACGCCACAAAACAAAGTGCTCACCACCATGCTTATGCAGTTCAACGAAAAAGGCTACACGCAGTATGGCAACGCAATCAACTTGATGATTATCGTGCTCGTGCTGCTCATCAACTTTATTGTTAATAAAATGACAGGCGCATCAATAGACAAAGGCGTAGGAGGACAATAATGCCGCAAATAAAACTTGAAAACGTAACAAAGCGGTTCGGCGAATTTACCGCCGTAGATGCTTTACATATGATTATAGACGACCGCGCGTTTATTACGCTGCTCGGACCTTCAGGATGCGGCAAGACGACAACGCTCCGCATGATTGCAGGGCTTGAGATGCCGACAGAAGGAAAAATTACGATTGACGATAAAGTTGTATTTGATTCCGAGTCAGGCATAAATGTGCCGCCTGACAAACGCGATGTTGGTTTCCTTTTTCAAAACTATGCATTGTGGCCACACATGACTGTTAATCAAAATATTGCGTTCGGTTTGGAAAATTTAAAATGGAGCAGAGCAGACATCAAAGCGCGCACAGAAGAACTTTTGGCAATGCTGAAAATAGCAGAATTTGGCGACCGTTATCCGAGCGAGCTTTCTGGAGGACAGCAGCAGCGCGTTGCCATTGCGCGCACGCTTGCAACAAAGCCGAAAGTGCTGTTCATGGACGAGCCGCTTTCAAATCTCGATGCAAAGTTACGCACTGAAATGCGCACTGAACTCAAACGGCTTCACAAAGACACTGATTCGACATTCGTATATGTAACGCACGACCAGCTTGAAGCTATGACGCTTGCAACAAAAATTTGCCTTATGAAAGATGGATTGCTTCAGCAGTATGCGTCGCCGCTTGCTGTCTACAACGCGCCTGCAAATATGTTCACCGCAGATTTTGTCGGAAGTCCTTCAATCAATTTTATGAAAGGTGCAGTTTTCGCACGCATATGCCCTGCGGCAAAATTTGAAGGAGCAAATCCAGAATCAGTTACGCTCGGCATACGTCCTGAATGCATACAACTCGCGTCGCAAGGCATTCCTGCAACAGTGTATTCAACGCTTCCAAGCGGCATGGAGACAATACTCCGTCTGCATATTGAGGGAAAAGAAGCCGTCACTTCTGTCGTTTTTGGCGATATAGATTTTGAAATAGATACAAAAGTAAATGTAACGTTCGACGCAAAAAAGATTTTGCTGTTCAATAATGAAAACGGCAACCTCATAGAAAATGGACGCGTAGCGCTATAACAGCTCAATTGGATTGCAAAAGGGCGGCAAAATGCGCGGCTGCTCTTTTTTTATACGCGATGCATTGCTGAGAAAACTTTTTCGTTCATTATGTTGATTTCTACGCCCATCTTTTCTGCCTCATCGTTCATTGCGCTGCGCAGTTCATCAATTGAAATGTCTGCGTTTTGTAGATTGACCATCATCATCATAACAAAGTTGCCCGAAAGAATCGTCTGCGAAATATCTGCTATATTGATTTTATGCTCGGCAAGAAATGCGCTCACACTCGCTATGATGCCAACTTTGTCTGAACCAACGACTGTAATAATTGCATTCATGCGATTATTGTAGCGGAATGACCATGCGGGAGCAAGAGTGCGCAACTTTGTGCGCAGAGACTTTGCGTCGGCTGCAAATTACGTGCGGCATGTTTTTCTAGCAGTTTCTTTAAATGCAATGTGCATGTCGCCGTGCAAATGCGCGGGCAAAAGTTCGCTTTCCATGCGTAAAAATGCTGCGCGACTTATGTTGCGCGCGCCGTACCGTGCAATATTTTCCGTATATACCTGCGAGTCTACAAGTTTGCCACCGCATGTTTCAAACGCGCGCATAAACAAAATGAACGCACTTTTGCCCGCGTTTGGAAGCAACGTAAACATTGACTCGCCGCAAAATACTTTTCCGATAAGCACGCCGTAAAAGCCACCTGCAAGTTCGTTGCCGAGCCACGCTTCAACGGAATGAGCAATGCCGCGCTCAAAAAGTTCACAATATACGTCTATCATGTCGCTGCAAATCCATGTACCGTTTTGATCGCGCCGCTTGACATTCGCGCACAAGGTGATGACATTGACAAATGCTTTGTCCATTGTGTATGTGTACGGCGTGTTTTTAAGGAATCGTGCGGCACTGCGTGGCGTGTGCAATTCTTGTACGGGAAGTACAAAGCGCGGGTCGGGGCTCCACCACAGCACCGGGTCGTCTTCGTTGTACCACGGAAAAATACCCTGCAAATATGCAGAAAACACAAGTGAGGGGGTAATAATTTCTGTGCAGCCTAAAAGCCCCTCGCGCACGCTAGCACGAATTGGAAAGCGTACAAATGAAAAATCGCTTCCATACAATTCTGTGCCGAGTTGCTCGTGCCAGCTAACGCGTTCCATAGGCAAACATTATGCGCAAGTTTGCATTACGCGCGCCTGATTCTTGCTCATCCTGCACATCTGCGACAACTGTTCCACCTTCTGCAAGCTTTCCAAACAGCACTTCATCGGTAAGCGGCGAAGCGATTTCTTCTTCTACAGTTCGCGCCATGTTGCGCGCGCCGAATTCGCGTGAGTAGCCCTTTTCCGCAAGATAATCGAGCGCGCGTGGCGTTACAGCAAGCGTAACGTTTTTTGCTGCGAGTCGCAAAGCGAGTTTGCCTGTTTCTTTTTGCGCAATGTTTTTTACAATGTCTTTTCCCAAATGCGCAAACGTTACCACAGCATCAAGGCGGTTTCTGAATTCAGGTGTAAACGTTTTTTCAACTGCTTCTCGCAATGACGATGACTGCCAATCATTGTTGTTTGCTATGTCGTCCGCTCCGAATCCGATTGCACCTTTTTCCATGTCGCGCGCGCCTGCATTGCTCGTCATAATGATGATGCAGTTTCTAAAATCTGCTTTGCGCCCTTGATTGTCTGTGAGAAACCCATAATCCATCACTTGTAAAAGCACATTGTAAATTTTCTGATGCGCCTTTTCAATTTCGTCAAAGAGCACAATCGCATGGGGATTTTTGCGTACATCTTCTGTGAGCTGTCCGCCTTCTTCGTAGCCAACATAGCCGGGCGCAGAACCAATTAAACGGCTGATTGCATATTCTTCTTGATACTCGCTCATGTCGTAGCGCAAAAGCGGTTCGCTCAAAATGCGTGAAAGTGAGCGCGCAAGCTCTGTTTTGCCAACGCCTGTTGGTCCCACAAAAAGGAAGCTCGCTTCAGGTTTTTCAGGATTGTTAAATCCTGCCCGCGCTTTTTTTACTGCCTTTGAAACAAGGGTTACCGCTGCATCTTGCCCGAATATTTCAGAGCGCATTGCATTTTCAAGTTCGCGCAGTTTTTCTTTTTCATCATTCGTAACAGTTTCAAGCGGCACGCGCGCCATTTTTGCAGTAACCATTTTAATAATTTCTGTTGAAACGGCCGGCCGCGCATGCACACACTCACTGTCGCAGGATTGTTCTTTAGCATGCGCTGTTGTGTCGTCACTACATTGCTCCACCGCCACATTGCGCGCATCCACACGCGTTTTAGCATTGCGCTCATTTTGCGCCACATCGCGCAATCTGTTTTTCGCCGTAATCTTAGAGTATGCACCCGCTTCATCGATAATGTCAATTGCTTTGTCAGGCAGACGCTTGTCGGGCATGTACTGCACAGATAAGTCAATCGCCATTTTGAGCGCATCGTCGCCATATGCAACACCGTGGTACGCCTCGTATCGCTCGCGCAATCCTTGCAAAATGAGCAATGTGTCTTCGACGGACGGCTCTCGTATGTCGATTTTCTGAAAACGGCGGGCAAGCGCTCTGTCTTTTTCAAAATGTTTTGCATATTCTTCATGCGTAGTCGAGCCAATGCATCTGATTTTTCCCGACGTTAAAACGGGTTTTAACAAATTTGCCGCATCCATAGTGCTGTTGCCGCCTGCTCCCGCACCCATTATCATGTGAATTTCATCAATGAACAAAATGGCATTTTGTTTTTTCATAAGTTCATCGGTGATTTTGCGCAGGCGGTCTTCAAAGTCGCCACGATATTTTGTGCCCGCCACGACAAGCCCCATGTCAAGACTGTAGATTGAAAATCCTTGCAGTGCTTCGGGCACATTGCCGTCTGCAATGCGCAGTGCAAGTCCATTCGCAATCGCTGTTTTGCCAACACCTGCATCGCCTACATACAACGGATTGTTTTTTGTGCGGCGGCATAAAATCTGCACAGTGCGTTCAAGTTCATCTTCACGTCCGATGAGCGCATCAAGTTTACCGTTCTGTGCTTCTACAACGAGTTCCACACAAAATTTTTCAAGCGCTGTTTTTTTTGCGCTCTTTGCTCTGTCTGCATTTCGTTGCTCGTCGCTCGGTTGCATTCCTGGCACAAATTTTTTCTGCTCGTCATCGTGCTGCGGTTCATCTTGCTCGAATAGCTCTTTGTTGCTTTCTATATCTTTACTTTCGTATAAGCCATCTTCTTCGTCAATATATTTGGCGCTGATTGCTTCAAGCAACCGCAGTTTGTCTACTCCGCCTATGCGCAGCAAATACGAGCAATAATTGCGCTCTTCTTCCATCATGCTCACAAGCACATCTGTAATGTCAAGAAAAGGTTTATCGCTTGACGCACAGTGGTATACTGCACGGTTCATCACCGCTTGAAAGCCTTGCGATTCAATGGGGTCTGCAAGGTGCGCAGCGTTTTCTTGCACCACTGCAACTGGCACATTTTTTTCGATATATTCGTTTACGTGCGCGTGAATAAATGCAACATCTGCGCCACTCAGTTCAATTACATCACGTACAGACGTAAAGGCAAGCGCAGAGCGCAAAACATGTTCAGGCGTAAAAAATTCATGATGCGCGTTCTTTGCATCTGAAAACGAGACAGATAAAATGTGTCTAAGTTCAAGACTAATTTCCATGCATTATCCTAACTGTCTGCTATTGCATCTCTCGCACTTCAACACGAAGCGGAAATCCCTGCGCTCGCGCACGGTTGACGGTGATAGCAGCACGTGTTGCAGCAATGTCAAATGCATACACGCCGATTGTAGCAGAGCCGTTTGCATGCACTGCTTCCATGAGCGCGTTTGCCTCTGCTTCCGATTTGTGGAAAACAGAGACGAGCACTTCAACAACAAAATCTTTTGTCGTATAGTCATCGTTAAAAAAAACGACAAGCCCCGACGGCGGCACATCGTATGCATGTTCTTCTGCAACGGCAACTGCGCTGTCGGTGCTTTTATCAAAATCAGCCATATAAGCAAGTATACTAAATTTTCTGCTGTTTTCCAATATGTATATATCACTGTGGCTGACTTTTTTTGCGCACTGTGATATGCTGTGCTATCATGGTGATAAAAAATAGACGACTGATAAAAATTGCGTTGTTGTGCACACTTTCTTTTGCGTGCATCTCGTGCTCAGGCGTTATGGGATACGGAGTGCTGCTCTGGGACATTCCTGAACGCAATTTACGAGATGGCGATATTGTGCCAGTGTATATTCGTTCGAATATTTCTCACACGTATGCAATCTCTGTGCCCGACGGAAAAGAGCGTTTTGACATTCCGCTGTGGCAAATCACAGAGCCGGAGTCGCGTCGTAAAGCGAAAAAAACAGCAGCGCAATATGAAGCATATCGTCATCAGTATGCGTCAGTAAAATTGGATGGGCTTCCCGTTCGCGCCGACACAGTAAACACTGCGCGTCAAGTGTATCGTTTGCGCAAAGGTGAAATTATTAAACTGCTGTACAAAGGCAAAGGCGACCCAGTTATGGCGGGAAACACCGCGCTTGAAGGCGACTGGATGCGCGTGCTCACGCAAGATGGCACGCAGGGCTGGTGTTTTTCATACAACCTTGAGCAGTTTGCAACTGAAAGAGGCGGTGGCATTGTCGGCGGAGAAATCATAGCTGTTGAAGAAGAAGATTTTGTCATAAAAGAAGTGATTTCAAAAACATGGCATCCTGATTATTATCGTGCTATGATAGATTCACAGCGCATAGACGTAACGCGTATGAATGCAGCGTATTGTTTTACTGTTGATGAAGAAAACGAAAAAATCAGTCTCAATCTCCCTGACATGCACGGATCCTGGCGCTATGCAGGCGCACTGAAAACAGGCAACGCTGAATACACATTTACCGATACGCCAGTAAAAATACATATACGCAGCGACACACACATTGTAGTGACATGTTCTGACGAGGGCGGTCGTCCGCGAGATTTTAATTTTATTACGCTCAGAGAAGAAGAAAATATCGCTGAAATTGTTGCGGCGGAACGCGACAGGCGCGTTGCGGAATATCGCACATTATATAATTTCGGACCTAATTTTAAAAGCGCAAGCTACGGACAGCTTTCTTTGCGTGACGACATGTCTTTTACGTGGCGGAATAATCGCAGCCTCATTCCAGCAATTATAAGCCAATCTGCACGGAGCGGTGGCACTGTCGAAATTAGTTATTTTATTGACGATTCGCTTGCTTCTCAATACGATGGCATCCTCACATTTGCGTTTGAAGGCATGAAAGACAAAGTGAATTTTTTATATGAAATGACAGATAATGGCATTCGTCTTGAAGATGCAACTGGTGCGCAGTTTGAAGGCAATACGCTTGTGCGGCGTGGCATAAGCCCATTTGTCATTTTCTTTGAGAAAAATTAATAATTTTTGATATGGCGTTTGTTCAATTTTCAAAAGTTTCGCTTGCATTTGGCGGCACAGATATTCTCAACGATGTTTCAGTAAATTTGCAGACGGGCACAAAAGCGGCTCTCACTGGCGCGAACGGGGCGGGGAAGTCAACGCTGCTCAAAGTGATGGCGGGGCTTTTGGAAAGTGACAGCGGCGTGCGCACTGTGCAAAAAGATGCGCGAATCGGCTACGTGCCGCAGTCAGGGTTAACGCATCACGGACGAACGCTGCTTGAAGAAGCAGACACTGCGTTTCAATTCGGCTACGACATGCAAAAAGAGATAGATGCGCTTGGCGAGGAGCTTGCGTCAAACCCACAAAATGCCACGTCAATTGCAGAGCGACAGTCGCAGCTCATAAGCGCGCTTGATGAAAGCGGCTGGCACAGGAGGCAGGCGCAGGCAGAAACAGTTTTGCTCGGTCTCGGTTTTTTACGCAGTGATTTTGCCAAGCAGACGGAAACATTTTCTGGCGGTTGGCAAATGCGCATTGCACTTGCAAAAGTGCTCATGCAAAAACCAGATGTTCTTTTACTCGACGAGCCGACAAATTATCTTGACATTGAAGCGCGCGCATGGCTTGAGCAGTTTTTGCAGTCATACAAAGGCGGTTTTTTGCTTGTAAGCCACGACCGCTATTTTCTCGACGTAACGATACGCGATGTGTATGAACTTTTTAACGGCGAGCTCAAGCGCTATCCCGGCAACTATACGCATTACGAAGCGGTACGCAAAGTTGAATTGAAAACGCTCATTGCCGCGTACGAAAAGCAGCAAGAAGAAATTCATCACCTTGAAGAATTTATACGCCGCTTCGGATATAAAGCGTCAAAAGCATCGCAAGCGCAAGAGCGGCAAAAACAGCTTGACAAAATCGTGCGCATAGAAATACCGGAGTCGCTCAAAAAAATTCACTTTACGTTTCCGAGCGCGCCGCACGCAGGAAAAGTGGTGCTCCGTGCAAGCGGCATTACAAAAAGCTGGGATGGCACTGCGAACATTCTTAACAATTTTGAATTGACGCTTGAAAACGGCGAGCGGCTTGTCGTTGTTGGAAAAAACGGTGCGGGAAAATCAACGCTGCTACGAATTATTGCAGGCGAAGACAGCGACTTTCGCGGAACGCTCACGCTTGGAAGCGGCGTAAAAATCGGGTGGTTTTCGCAAGACAGTGCAGAAAAAATTTCAGGAAGTGAAAGCATTCTCGACTATTTTGAGCGACGCGCGCCGCTCGACGTTGTGCCAAAAGTGCGCAGCATGCTCGGTGCGTTTTTGTTTCGTGGCCATGACGTGTTTAAAAGCCTCGACGTGCTTTCAGGCGGTGAAAAGAGCCGCGTCGCGCTCTTGCAGTTGCTGTTGATGCCGACAAATTTGCTTGTGCTTGACGAGCCCACGAATCACCTCGACATGCATTCAAAAGATGTGTTGCTCGACGCGCTTAAAGATTTTGGCGGCACTGTTGTATTTGTAAGCCACGATCGCGGATTCATTGAACCGCTTGCGACGCGCGTGCTGGAGCTTGCTTGTGGAAAGTACCGAAGTTTCCCTGGCGGCTACGCGTATTATCAAGAGCGGCTTGAAGCTGAAGCAAATGGCACTGTGGGTGCATTCACTATGGCGACAGCCGTAGGGCCGCATGCACGCAGTGCATTAGCGGCACCCGCTTCCCGTGCAGGCGAACACGTTGCCACAAACGGCGCGCACGCTGGCACACAGAGTACAGGTGGCGCATCAACTGCGGGCAGTGTAAACGGCGCGTCGCTTTCGTGGGAAGACGCAAAACGGCAAAAGGCTGAAAAGCGCAAGCTCAAAAAAAACGTCGAGCGCATTGAAGCGGAAATTGCCACGTGCGAAAGCGAGCAAAAGTCGCTTGAAGCGATGCTTGCACTTCCTGAAGTATACGAGAGCGGCGAAAAAATGCGCACTGTGCAAAAGCAGCTTGCAGAAATCTGTGCACATCTTGAAAAACTCAACGAAGAGTGGGAAACTGCCGCAGAAAAATTGAGCGTATGGGAGCAATGAACGACTTCGCTGCAAGCATCGGGCAAGCAAGCCTTGCGCATGCGTAAATTACAAATCGTCCACAAGTGCTGTGCTCTTTGCATATGCAGTGGAGCGCGCTTCAAAAAAATCTGTTTTTACCATGTTCGCGTTTGCGTATGCGCTCACCCATGTCATGTCGGCAGGCTCTTTGTCGCAGCCTTCATACAGCGGCTCAAATCCGAGATTTGTCCAACGTACATTGCCAAGATACATAATGTAGTCGCGCACCATTTTTTTTGTGAGTCCTTGTATGTCGTCGCCTATGACATACTCGCCCCACGCTATTTCCTGCTCAACGCCTTCTTTCATCATGCTGCGGTATATGTCTATGTATTCATCCAAAAACATTTCAGGTTCTTCTTTCTTCAGTTCAAGAATAATGTTTTTAAAAAGCCACAGATGCGTATTCTCGTCGCGATTGATGTAACGTATTTCCTGTGCGGAGCCTGGCATTTTTCCGTTTCGTGCAAGATTGTAAAAGAACATAAATCCCGAATAAAAATAAATGCCTTCAAGAATATAATTCGCAATGCACACTTTCATAAAACGAAAAAAATCTTTATGCTGCTGAAATTCGTTGTAGTTGCTGCCGATAAATGTGTTTCGCTTTAATAGATGCTCGTCGGTCTTCCATTGATACAAAATTTCGTTGCGTTGTTCAGGCGAGCAAATGGTGTCGAGCATGTATGAATAGCTCTGCGAATGAATGCATTCTTGATATGTCTGAATGTTCAAGCACAAGTTCACTTCATTTGCGGTAATGTATTCACTCACGTTTGGCAGATTTGCAGATTGCAGTGAATCAAGAAAAACGAGAAACGACAAAATTTTGTCGTATGCGGTGCGCTCCGCTTTGTCAAGCGCAGGATAGTCTTTTATATCTTGTGCTAAATTTATCTCTTCAGGAATCCAGAAATTATTCATTGCCTGTCTGTACCAACTGCTCGCCCACTGGTACTTCATATTGTTAAAGTCGTTGAGATTTGTTGTGTTGCCGCCAACCATGCGCCGCATTCTCATGTCTGTGTCGCCGTCAGGATTAAACAGCGGTCGTTTTACTAATTGCATTTTGTTTTCTCCCATTTTGTTTTTATGGAAAAGCTTATTTTTTTACTGGAAACGCGACGGTGCTGTCTAATAAGTTCGTATTGCAGTGTCATTCCGAATTTAGTTCGGCACAACGATTCTTATTAGACAGCCCTTTCTCTTTTCCAGCCCTTTTCTCTTCCAAAATTTTCCAGCTACGCAGAGCAACTTTCGCATTCTTCCACTTCAAGCGATTTGCTCCTTACGTAATACACTGTTTTTACACCGCACTCCCACGCGAGTATGTATAAATCTAAAACTTGCCGCATGGTGTAGTCATTAGTAATGTAAAGATTCATGCTCTGTGCTTGGTCAATGTGCCGTTGCCGAATTCCGCACGCTTTCACTGACCACGCTTGGTCAATCTGGTGCGCGTTTTTGTAATACCACCACGTGTCAGCGTTAAGTTCAGGAGCAGTGCGCGTGAGCATGCAGCCTTTTTTTTCTTCGAGAAACCATCGCTTCATCACAGGGTCAACGCCAGGCGTTGTACCTGCAATGATGCTCGTAGAACTTGTGGGAGCAACTGCAAGGAGATGCGCGTTGCGCATTCCCTGCGCTTTTACTTTTTGTGCAATGCGTTTCCAATCATCAGCTGTGTACGCGCGCTTTTCAAAGTACGCGCCACTTTCCCACTCCGAGCCTTTGAAGCATGCGCATGCGCCTTTTTCTAGCGCGTAATCGCTGCTCGCTTCAACGGCCGCTTTATTAATTGTTTCAAACACGCTGTCGGCAAACGAAAGATGCTCGTCACTTTCCCATTTGATGCCATTTTTTGCGAGCATATGGTGATAGCCGCTCACGCCAAGTCCGATAGCGCGCGACGATTTGCTTGTAAGCTCTGCATATGGCAGTGGATAAAAATTCAAGTCGATAACGTTGTCAAGCGCGCGGATTGCAGTGCGCACTACAGTTGTCAAATACGATGCATCGCGTACAGGAATGTGTCCAAGACTCAACGACGCAAGGTTGCACACAACAAAGTTGCCGGGTTTCGTCGTCGTCACAACGACAGTATCGCCGCCACGCGTTTGCAGTTCTGTTGACACATGTTCAATGCTGCTCATGCACTGTGCAATTTCCGTACATAAGTTTGAGCAATAAATCATGCCGTTGTGCGAATTGGGGTTTGCACGGTTCACTGTGTCGCGGTTGAACACAAAAGGCGTTCCTGTCTCTACTGCCGATTTTAAAATGAGGCGCACAATGTCTTTGATAGACACAACTTTCTTTGAAACGCGGTTGTCGCGCACGCACTCGTTGTACCGCTTTTCCCATTCTGCGCCCCAGCAGTCTTCAAGGTGATACCCTTTTGCCTTGAAAATATCGTGCGGACACATGAGGTACCAGTTTTGATTTAAATCTTCTTTTGCTTTTTTCCAGAACAAGTCGGGGTAGCACACGGCGGGAAACACATCGTGTGCTTTCATGCGGTCGTCGCCATTGTTTGTGCGCAAGTTTAAAAACTCAAGCAAATCTTTGTGCCATACATCAAGGTATACTGCAACAGCGCCAGTGCGTACGCCGAGCTGGTCTACTGCAACGGCAGTATCGTTTACGAGGCGAATCCACCTGATGATGCCGCCCGCAGCTCCTTCAAATCCTCTAATTGTACTTCCTGTTGCACGCACTTTGCCAAAATACATTCCCATGCCGCCGCCAAACTTGGACACCTTTGCAAAATTGTCGATTGAGCGGTAGATGCCGTCGAGACTGTCTGGCACGGTGTCTATGAAGCACGATGAAAGCTGGTGATACGGCTTTCTGGCATTTGCAAGCGTCGGTGTTGCCATAGTCACTTCCATGCGAGAGAGCATGTCGTAGAATTTGCGCACCCATTCCATGCGTGCTGTTTTTTCGTTCATTGCAAGATGAAGCGCAATGCCGAGAAACATTTCCTGCGGCGTTTCAAGCGGCACGAGCTTACGCGTGTGAATGACATAGCGGTTTAAAAGCAAGTCAAGCCCTGCGTACGTGAAAAGATTGTCGCGTTCCGCATCAATGAATGTTTCTGCTTGCTCAATTTCTGCGCGCGAGTATGATTTGAGAATGTAGCTGCCATACAACTCCTCTTTTGTGAGGTAGTCAATTTTGTCAAAGAGCGAAGAGATGCAACGCTGCGCCATGTCTTTTGCAAGCTGCTCGCGAAACGAAAAATTTAATAATCGCGCGGCAATGAATTCCCATTTTGGCGCTTCGGGGCTTATCAATTCTGATGCTGCACGCGTGAGCGCTGCAAGCTGTTCGCTCCTTGTCATGCGTTCTTTTGCAAATGAAGTGAATTTTGCTTTTAAGATGACAAGCGAATACATGTCGTCGTCATATGATGTCTGAATGTCGAGCAACACACGTTCAAGCGTCTCGTCTTGCAATTCCGTACCGTTTGCAACAAGCGCGCACAAATCTTTTCGCGCCGTGCGTCGTTCAGTGCGTTTTTGCCTAAATAAAATGTATCGTTTTGCCTCATCAAAAAATCCTGCTTCCATAAGCGATTTTTCTACAAGGTCCTGAATTACTTCGACAGATTTTGTCTGCTCTGCTGCAAGTTTTTTCTCTACTGATGCAAGGAGCGCGCTAAACGTATCGCGCTCTACAGCGTGCCCAGCGCTCTCAAATGCTTTTGCCATCGCATTGACAATTTTCTGTCCGTCATACGATTCTGTTTTTCCCGTGCGTTTGACAATTTCCATGTTCCCACCCGTTTAGTGTTTCTGATGCAGGAGTGATTATTTCACCGAAATTGCTGAATGTCAATAGTGGCACGCTAAATTTAGCGCATTTTTACATGTTTTTTATATATTTTGCGCTATATGCAGCGTGATTTTGATTTTATACGATACCTGTACAAATCTGCGTTTGAAGAAACTGTCTAAAATGCACCGTAATTATCGTAACAATGCAACAGGCACATATTTTTTCCTTGAACATCGTACATCGATTGCTTTTAAATAGTCCAACGTACACCTCTTGTGGCGTCAATCAACTGTACCTCTGCATAACCTGCCGCCTTTAATTGAGAAACAAACATTTCCATATCACCATAGCGGGGCTTTGGTAACAAATCATGAATAGCAGAACTGACTACCTAATCGATACAGAAAAATCACTAGCATTTTGTCGCACGCCCTTGCAAAAACCCACAGGCAAAAATATAACACGCCGTGCACATTAAATATGTGTACATTTTATTAAAATTATATTATACTGATTCAACGGTCTTTCATGTGTTCTGTGCACATGGAAAAACACGTATATAGGGAGAAATTGTATGAAAAAAATGACAAATGTGCTTGCTTTCGTTGCAAGCCTCGCACTTGCAGCGAGCGGGCTAGCATGCAAGAACAACGCTGGTGGCAATGGAACTGTCGGTGGTGGAGGAACAACAGTTAGCGTTACAGGAGTAAAACTCAATTATTCGCAAATCTATCGAGAACAAGGTGAATCCTTTACATTAACGGCGACGGTAGAGCCTAGCAATGCAAGTAATAAAACAGTTACGTGGACAACGAGCAACGGCTCTATTGCAACAGTTGATAATGGTACAGTAACAATGACAGGTTCAACTGTGTGGGAAAGTGCAACTATAACTTGCACCACAGCAGACGGTGGTAAAACGGCGACTTGCACGGTAACGGTTACGCAAAAGCCCACGGCAAGTACACCCGATGCAAACGGTTTTGTTACAATAAGTGCAGGTAGCATGCCACTTGATAGCGATGGCTCATATCATGTAACGCTTACAAAAGCCTATATGATGTGCGACCATGAGGTTACGCAAAAAGAATGGAAAGCCGTTATGGGAAATAACCCAAGTTCCTTTAGTAGTGATCCAGCAAGTGGCGAAGTGCAAGAAAACCGCCCAGTAGAAAATATTACTTGGTATGAAGCGATTGCATATTGCAACGAGCGAACGGAAAAAGAAAATATCAAACGAGGTTCAAGTAGTGATATAGATTATGTGTATTTTAGTGATAGTGCATTTACAACGCCATACACAAAAGATGATGCTACTTCAAATAAATTACCATACATGCGAGTTGACGCAAACGGTAAAATAGACGCTACAGGCTATCGCTTACCGACAGAAGCCGAATGGGAAATTGCTGCACGCGGTGGACTTACAGGCGATGTGTATGCGGGTACCGGTGATGTAAATAAACTAGGCGATTATGCATGGTATTATGGTAACAGCGACAGTAAAACCCACGAGGTAAAGAAAAAGAAAGCAAACGGCTATGGGCTCTATGACATGAGTGGAAATGTATGGGAATGGTGTTGGGACTGGTACGGTGACTATGCTACAAGTGCGACCGACCCTACTGGTGCCTCATCGGGCTCGTACCGCGTCCTTCGCGGCAGCGGCTGGGGCTACTACGCCTCTTACTGTCGTGCGTCTAACCGCCGCGGCAACTCGCCGGCGAGTTACTTCAACTACTTGGGCTTTCGCCTTGTGCGTACTGTGCAGTAGGTGGCTTACACACGAGGGCTCGCGCAAGCGAGCCCTCGTGCAAACGCGACAGGGGGCATAGGTGCACAGGCGTGAGTTTTTCAAAACCACGCCTGTGAAAGACCGCTTGTATCTGAGCATCGGCTCAAGTTTGTATGTCAGTTGAACAGCAATCCTATCATATAAAGTGGGGCGGCAATGATTTTGTCAGCACTCGTACCAATATTGCCGTCAATGAACTTATAGCCAAAAGGAATTTTTTTTTAATAGAAACAATCGCTTTTCGTTTTAGCATGCGTTTTCCTCAAGTTTAGCTTGTTTGTGAGCCGTTATTAAAATGGTGAATTATCAACATTTTAGTGCATTAAAATGTCCATTTGTCAACATTTTATGCAGTTATAATCGCAATATATCAATATTTTAGATAATTATAGCCTTTTATGTAAATTAGTCTAGTATGACGATGAAAAGTGAACTCATTTGTCAGTCGATAGGCAGCTGACAGCGTGATGAGTCATGAGTCAGATTATTGCATCTTTATTATTCGTTGCGTTTTATGTTTTTTTTTGTTATCATTACGGAAGCGCATATTTATTGCTTGTAAGGAAACAGATGCAATGAAAAAATTTATTACAATGATAATTTTAAATGTTGCGGCCGCATCAACTGCACTGCACGCACAACTGAAGCCAATCAACACATCTCGCTTTATTGAACGCACTCCACATGCTGCATTCTCCGACATAGACATGACGCAACCGGTACAAAATTCAGCACGGCAATCATACATCATCGGCGAACACAGCCAGACATATACTGCTGTGCGTACAGTTGCTTCTTTTAAAATTAACAAATATGAAACGACATATGCGCTCTGGTATCGTATACGAATTGCAGCGGAAAAACGAGGCTACGTGTTCGCAAATCTTGGTCAAGAAGGCTCTGCAGGAAGGCGTGGCAAAGCACCAACAGACATGGGAAGCATGCAGCCAGTCACCATGATAAGTTGGTATGATGCAATAATATGGTGCAATGCATTGAGTGAACTTGAAAACAAAACGCCGTGCTACACATATCGGAAAAAAATTTTGCGTGACTCGACAGACACCGCTTCGTGCGACTTGGCAGAATGCAACTGGAATGCAGACGGCTACCGCTTGCCAACCGAAGCAGAGTGGGAATACGCAGCACGCATCACAAAAAATGGAATGCAGCGCAGCGACAGGGCAAGCGGACAAGCTGAAGCAGCAGGAGCAAATGACGAGCAGGCAGAGCAAATGCGCGTTGCATGGTTCAGCGAAAACACAAATATGACGCGCACTGTTGCCACAGCAGGCACTGTTTTTCTTCCCGACGCTCCTCCTGCCCTGCTGGCAGGAAATGCAAACAGCGCAGGGCTGTACGACATGAGTGGCAATGTGCTTGAATTTTGTTGGGATTGGTTTGCAAATTATGTAGAACAAAAAGAGCGCGCAACAGGACCTGCATACGGTTCAGAGCGCGTAAGCAGAGGCGGCAGCTGGTCGCCATATACGCCGTTCATCAATGCGGGCGACCGCTATTCGTTTGACCCAAATGAAGTGTACAACTACATGGGTTTTAGAATTTGCACAAGCAAATAATTAACAATTCAGGAGACTGTATGAATTTCATTTTTTTAGGACCGCCAGGGGCAGGCAAAGGTTCGCTCGCAGTAAAAGTTGCAAAAGAATACAACATTCCGCACATCTCTACAGGCGATATTTTTCGCGCTGCCATCAAAAATCAAACAGAACTTGGCAAAAAAATAAAGGGCATAATTGATTCGGGCGGGCTTGTAAATGATGAGATTACATGCGAGCTCGTCAAAGAGCGGCTTGCACGCGACGACGCTAAAAACGGTTTTATCCTCGATGGCTTTCCGCGCACAATCCCGCAAGCAGAAGCGTTCACGCACATCTGCAGCGATGTTGCTGTTGTCAATTTTATAATTGCCGACGAAATTGTCATTCGCCGCCTTTCAACACGACTCGTATGCAAAGCATGCGGAGCTACTTTTAACACGCTCTCGCTGCCTCCAAAAACAGAAGGCGCATGCGACAACTGCGGCAGCGAACTTTTTCAGCGCGACGACGACAAGCAAGAATCGATTGTGCGCCGCATGGACGTGTACCGCAAGCAAACCGAGCCGCTCATAGATTTTTATCGCAAGCACGGAAAACTCACTGACATAGACGGAGCATTTTCAACAGAAGAAGTATTTAACAAATTTAAAGAACTATTTCCAAAATCATAAAACAAAAAGGGGCATTGCCGCATGAAAAAAATTCTGCTTATTCCTGATTCATTCAAAGGCACTATGAGTTCGGCAGAAATATGCAGCATTATGGAACGCGCAATTTTAAAATTTTATCCAGAAGCAACTATTATTAAAATTCCTGTCGCAGACGGAGGCGAAGGCAGCGTAGACGCGTTTCTCACAGCTGTCGGCGGAAAAAAACAAATCGTCACCGTAAAAAATCCGTTTTTCAAAGACATGGCGTCATTTTACGGCATGCTTTCTGATGGAAAAACAGCCGTCATAGAAATGGCTGCCTGCGCAGGATTGCCGCTTGTCGAGAACAATCTTAATCCAGAAAAGACGACGACATACGGTGTAGGCGAACTTATGCTTGATGCAATTAAAAATGGCTGTACAAAAATTATCATAGGATTAGGCGGTAGCGCAACAAATGACGGCGGTTGCGGTGCGGCTACGGCGCTCGGCGTACAATTTTTCGACAAAGCAGGCAAAGAATTTGTTCCAACAGGCGGCACGCTTTCAGAAATTAATAAAATTGATTCATCAAAATTGCATAAAACGCTTGCCTCTGTTGAAATTGTCACTATGTGCGACATTGACAATCCGCTGTACGGAAAAACAGGAGCAGCGCATATTTTTGGTCCGCAAAAGGGAGCAGACGAAGCGATGGTCAAACGGCTTGATTCAGGCCTGCGTCACCTTGCAGAAATTGTGCAGCGAGATTTACGTATTGACGCAGCACATATACATGGAGCGGGAGCAGCGGGTGGCATGGGCTACGGCATGAATGTTTTTACACATTCAAAGTTGCAAATGGGCATTGAAACAATCCTTGACACAGTGCAGTTTGATTCGCTGCTTGATGGCGCAGATTACGTTTTTTCGGGCGAAGGAAAAATAGACGCGCAAAGTTTGCGTGGCAAAGTCGTCATAGGCATTGCACGGCGTACAAAAAAAGCAAATGTTCCGCTCATTGCGGTTGTCGGCGACATCGGAGACAACATCGAAAACGCATATGATATAGGAGTGTCGGCTGTGTTCAGCATTAATCGCGTTGCGGCAAACTATGAAGCGGCAAAACTGCGCGCAAAAAATGACATGCAACTCACTGTTGAAAATATCATGCGTTTTATCAAACTGCACAGAGCGCATTGAGCAGCAAAATCACATGCAGCGCTCCGTCGCTTCAATAGACCTGTTCTGAAACTGAGACTTCTGAACAGGTTTAATAATATTGGATGCCTGCTCATATGAGCGCGTCTACATTCTTCTTGCCAGGCAGCACGAACGGCAGCACATCTTCTTCTCTGTCAATTTTTATGCGCACCAAAAACGGCTTTTTTTTTCGCGCAGGTGAAAACGCTTTTTCATACCACAGTGCATCGTCGCTCACGTCAACTGCTTCTATGCCGAAGCCACGCGCAACAGCAACATAATCGACGCTTGCAGAATAGTGCGATGCGCTGTAGTTTTTATTAAAAAGATACTTTTGCTGCTGATACACCATGCCGAGCGTACCGTTGTCAAAGACAATCACTGTTACAGGAAGATTCAACTCTGCAAGCGTGGCAAGTTCTTGGATATTCATGAGGAGCGAGCCGTCTCCAGAGAAACACACAACCTGCTTGTCTTTGTGCGCAAGCGCAGCACCTATTGCCGTGGGAAGCCCGAATCCCATTGTGCCGAGCGAACCTGACGTGAGGAATGTATTCGGCTCTTCAACAGGATAATACTGCGCCGCCCACATCTGATGCTGTCCTACATCTGTCGTAACAATAATATCTTTGCGCGATACACCTGCTTTTTCTGCAAACGCAGGAAGAGATGCAATAAACGCGCGAGGATTTACGCAGTCTGTTTTTGCTCTGCCACATTCAAGTGAAAGTGTTTCCGCCTTGCGCTTCATTATCTTTTCAAGCCATACCGCGCGCGCTTCAGCGTTTTGCCACTGCGATGCAAACAATTCCTGTTTTTCCGAAGCAAGCTGCACGAGGATAGGAAACACCGACTCGACGTTTGCTACAACTGCAATTTCTGTATTAACAATTTTATTAATTTCAGCAGCGTCAACATCTATGTGAATAATTTTTGCATTTGGACAAAACCCAGAAACAATGCCAGTCGCCCTGTCGTCAAAACGAACGCCTGCCGCAATCACTACATCTGCTTCGTGCATCGCTTCGTTCGCAGCAGATGAGCCGTGCATGCCCACCATGCCCGCATACATTTCAAATGACGCAGGCACGCAACCAAGCCCCATGAGGCTCGTCACTACTGGCAGGCGATAGCTTTTTAAAAACTTTTTCAACTCACCTGACGAAGCGTGTGAATTGCAGCCGCCACCGCAAAACAACACAGGATGGCGGGCACGAGCGAGCACATCTACAATCTTTTTCATGCTCAAAGCATATTCAGATGGCGGCGTATGGAATCGAATGTCGTGCAATTTTACCGCATGCACATCCGGCCAGCTGGCAAACTCGCACGAAGCAACCTGTACATTTCTCGGCACATCAATAAGCACTGGACCTGGCCTGCCGTTCGCCGCAATCGCAAACGCTTCTGGAATGGCGCGCAAAAGCTCTTCAGGCGATTTTATCATGATGCTGTGCTTTGTGATAGGAAACGACAGCCCGAATGTATCCGCCTCTTGAAACGCATCGGTGCCGATGAGCGATGTGTTCACCTGCCCCGTAATTGCAACAATCGGAATGGAATCACACCGCGCATCTGCAACAGCAGTGAGCAAATTCATTGCGCCCGGTCCGCTTGTAGCAAAACACACCGCAACATTTCCTGTGCTTCGCGCAATGCCTTGTGCAATAAATCCACCTGCTTGCTCGTGCCTGACTAATACATGCTTAATTGAACTTTTTGCAAGCTCATCGTACAATGGCAAAACCGAGCCGCCAGGAATGCCTGCAACGATATCGATTCCCTCCATTTTGAGTAATTTCACAATAATCTGTGCACCTGTTTTTTTCATAAAAATCCCTGTTTAGCTATAATTTCCCAATTATAATTTTTTGTCAATGATACTGCAAAAAAAATCATTTTGGTGTATACTAGACATATGCAAAAGATACTTGTTGTTTCGTCTAACAAAAGGGTTATAGACACGGTAAAAGCGGGGAGAGATTCGTTTTCTGATGATTTTGACATGTCGGTAAAAACAAACATGGAAGACATCATCAGTTATATTAATTATGAAATGCCAGAAATAAAAGTGCTTGATTACACGTCGCCAGATGTAGATTGCAACGTCATCATCAATGAAATACATGGCGACCCATGGCTCCACTACGGCGGCGTTATTGCAGTATGCAAAGACAGAAAGCAAATGGCAGAACTTGAAGAAGCGAAAGATTCAAACATCCTGTCAATTCAGACAATCGATGACTTTGCGTTTCACTTTACGCGCCTACTGCGTATTCTTTGGCAAAACAGAAAATTCCTTTTAAACCGCGGCATGCGGGATGACTTTGGCGGCGAAGAGACAGGTGCATTTACGTGTGGCAATGACCCGCTCGACATACGTTTTTACACATCATTTCTCATTAATTATTTGTACAACACGAACAGAATAAACATTGACGACCGCGCCAACTTACAGATGACTTTCATAGAGCTCCTGACAAATGCGCTTGAACACGGCAACCTCAACATTTCGTTTGAAGAAAAGACAAAGTACATGGAGCAACACGGCGACATATATGGGCTCATCTTTGAACGCGCTTCAGATTCGCGCTATGCAAATAGGCAAATTATAATTTCATATGCAATCGGCAAACAAAAATCAACATTCACTATTGCAGATGAAGGCGACGGATTCAACTGGCGGCAATTTACTGATAAAAACGCAACATCAAACGACAGTTTGCACGGCAGAGGCATAAAACTCGCATCGCAACTCGTTTCACGCATGGCGTACAATGAGCGCGGGAATCATGTTACGTTTGAAATAAATAATCGCATAAATGAATCGACAGCCATACCTCAAGCAATGTCAAATTTCGAAACAGTGACATATAAAGACAAAGAAATCGTGTGTCGAGAAAACGAGCCAACGACAGATTTATTCTTCATTCTGTCTGGAAGATATGCAGTATATTCAGGACGTAAACTCGTTACCGTTATGACGCCAAACGACGTTTTTATCGGAGAAATGTCGTTTCTGCTCAACGACAGGCGTTCTGCAACAATCCTTGCAGTCGGAAACTGCAAACTTATTAAAATTCCAAAAGGCGACTTTTTACAGATGATACGCAAAAATCCTCATTACGGGCTGTTCTTATCTCGTATGCTCGCACAACGCCTTGTAAAACAGACGCACAGTACAATCAAGTTGAACGAACAGATTACGAAGATGCAGGAAACTCCAGATGCGTAACGTTGCGTACTGTGCTATAGTACATCGTTGAACAAGTACTATGTCGCTCAACTGCAATGAAATAAACGCAATACTCAACGAGCTTGATATTTCGGGCTCGTTTATTCAGGACATAGTCCAACCGGGATACGATACAATTGCGCTGTTCACATATAAAAACGCCACGAGCACAACGCTGCTTATCTGCACCGCAAACGATGCGTGTCGCATCCACAGCACAACAAAAAAGATTACGCGCAACGACAAACCGCTCCGTTTTATGGAATTATTAAAATCAAAAATAAAAGGTGCGCGCATCGATTCCTGCATGCAGCTTGGGCTGGAGCGCATTGTAGCATTTACACTTTCGCATGGAGCAGAAAAATTAATAATGTATGTGCGCTTGTGGAGCGGAGCCGCAAATATCATTTTGTGTGATGAAAAAAACACCATCATAGATGCGCTGTACAGACGACCGTCAAAAAATGAAATAAGCGGCGGATTTTTTTCCCCACCTGAACAAACTTCTGCAAAACAACGCGACTGGCACATACGCACATTTGACGATGTGCAAACAGAATACAGCGCACGCTATCCCGATGCAGAGTTGCTTTCGTTTAATCAAAAAGTTGATTTTTGGTACGGCGAGCATGCGTCTGTGCTTTCGCGCGAAGCGCTCCTGCTCAAAGCAGAAAAATGGTACAACACGACAAAAAGCAAACGTGAAGCAGCACTCGAAAAACTCAAAGCAAAACTCAACTCGTTTGAGCATGCAGCGCAATACAAGCATCAAGGCGACTTGATTCTGACATACGGGCATACGCTTTCTGGAAATGCACATTTTCTTGAATGCGATGACTATGAAACTGGCGGAAAAGTGCGCATTGCCATTGAACCCAAAAAGAACGTACAGGAAAATGCTGCCGCATACTATGCGCAATACAAAAAAGCGCAAAGCGGCGCAAAGCAACTTGCACGCGACATTGCGCTTGAAGAAAAGAAACTAGCTTCACTCGATGCGCTGTATGAACATATAAAAAATGAGGCAAACCCGGTAAAAATTGAACAACTGCTACGCAAAAGCACAATGCCTGTCCAGCAAAAAAAGAAAACGCATCCCGGCATTGACTACACTGTTGACGACTGGTATATACTTGTAGGAAGAGATGCCGACGAAAATGACGAACTTTTGCGCCACTATGTGCGTGGTCGTGACACATGGCTTCATGTACGCGACTTCTCTGGCGGATACGTCTTTATAAAAAATCGTCAGGGCAAAGAGATTCCTCGCACTATTCTGCTTGATGCAGCAAACCTTGCAGTATATTACTCAAAGGCGCGCAAAGCGGGAAAAGCAGATGTTTATTGTACAGAAGTAAAATATCTGCGCCGCGCAAAAAACGGACCAAAAGGTACGGTACTGCCAACACAGGAAAAAAATCTCTATGTTGAACTTGACCAAGCACGACTCGACAAACTCGACGCGCTCAGACAAGAAGAGTGAAATATCACTGTGTCATTGTGCGCAACTTAATTACAACGAGCGCATTCATGCGCCATGTTAAAATCGTTCCGCAGATGATTTGCGCTTGTACAATCCTGCATGACTGTTGCGCTCAGTAGGCGTGTGCACATTTGCCCGTGCGCGCGACCTTGACAGCGGACGGCGTTCAGCATGGGAATCTTTTTTTTCTGCACGCGTCCTCCTTCCATGCCGTACGTCAAAATCATCTTTTCTGCCACGCGCCACATCTTTTGCATCAATATGCATGTGCGGTATGTCGCTGTCGCCTTTTGCCATTTCAAGCGCGCGCTTTGCAGATGCAACAGGCAAACTCACAAGCGTAAAATTTTGCGCTATGTCGATGCGGTCTACAACCCGTTCAGGTATATTGAGCAAGTCGCTAAAATAATCTGCAATTTCGCGTGGACCATATCCATCACGCCGCCCCAGCTGCACGTAGAGGCGCAGCTGGTCTTCATCTGATGCACCATCACGCGCTCCCTTGCGCGCGCTCTTCCGCTTTGTTTCAGTCTTTTGAACTTTTATTTCGCCGTAATGAGATTTGTCGAGCGACTTTCCGTACAATACAGACATTACCGCAGCAAGCACACTTTCAGCATCGTTGTCTTTGCACAACTCGGAAGCCATGACCGAAAATTGAGTTCCAACAGCAACAAGCGAACGTGAGCCGTCTTCTGCCGCCGCAAGCCCTATGTCGGCTTTAAGTTGCTCAAACAATCTCCCGCGCTTTTTTTCAAGCACCTCTTCAACAGAAGGAATTGCCTCTTCCTGAAGCTCATTCTTTGTGCGCTTTTTAATTGCAGCTTGCAAACTTGCCAATTTGCGCCTGCTTTCTTCGGGGCGTACAAATGTTACTGCTTTTCCGACGGCACCAGCCCTCCCCGTACGACCAATTCTGTGAACATATGTCCACGCATCCTGCGGCATAGAATAATTTACAACATTGCTCAAACCTGCAATATCAATGCCACGGGCGGCAACGTCAGTGGCAACAAGAACGCGTGTTTTTTTTCTACGAAAACGCGCAAGCACTTTTTCCCGCTGGCTCTGCATAATGTCGCCATGCAAAACAGCAGCTTCATATCCGCGCTCGTCGAGTTGCTTGCACACGTTGTCTGCATCCATTTTAGTCTGCGTGAAGACAAGCCCATAAAAATCATCAGTACTGTCGATAAGACGCACGAGTGCTTCAATTTTGTCACTTTCGCGCACGAGCCAATACCTTTGCTCAATAAGCAACGGCTCATCGACAACATCTTCTTCTTCGACAATTTCATAATTGCCCATAAAACTAGAGGCAATTTTGAGAATAGGTGCGGGCATTGTTGCGCTGAACAGCAGAATGCGGCTTTTAGGATTTGCCTCTTCAAAAATAGATTCAATGTCTTCGATGAAGCCCATGTCGAGCATCTCATCGCCTTCGTCGAGAATAAAATAATCAATTTGATGAATGTCAAGCGCGCCTCGATTTATTAAATCCATGACGCGACCCGGCGTACCTACAACGATTTCACTGCCGCGTTTCAATTCACGAAGTTGCTGCCCTATAGACGCGCCACCGTACACAACGCATGTGCGCGGAAACTTTCCCTCAGTAAACGCCTGCAACTCTTCGCATGTCTGAACAGCAAGTTCGCGCGTCGGCTCAAGGACAAGTGCACGCACATGCTCGCTCCCTTCGCGAAGGCTTTGCACAAGCGGCAATCCAAATGCAGCAGTTTTTCCCGTACCAGTGCGCGCACGTGCAATGACATTTGCATTGCCGTTCAACAGGCGCGGAATAGCAAGTACTTGAATGGGAGAAGGAATTTCAAAACCCTTGCGGGCAACTGCAACCAAAGTCTTTTCATCAAGACCAAGGTCTTTAAACGAGATGATTTGTGAATCCATATGTTACCTATACCTCACGAAAATATCCGCATATTCGTGTGACGACCGACGGCAAACATATAATTCAAAAATTATCGGCAATACACCTGCCTCTTATCCATCAGACATTGCACACATACAGCCGATATATGCAATCGGCAATTTATTAAACATAGCGCAAATGCACAATAAATGCAAGCGGGCAAGCACGAATAAACAAGCGCATTCTCCTGAAAATTGATTTCCATGACGAGTAAGTTTCAATGTGCGGGCGCATGCATTTCGTTGCAGTTGCACACAATGTAGCCGCGCACTGAATTAGCGCGATAGCAACTCACTGCAAGCAGTCTTTTTACGGATTTACAGTAATAAACAAATTCCATCCATTGCCGCTGCGCTTAAATTCATAAGTAAATGGCTCTTGCCCCCAAGTAGGAATTGCATTAATCCCTACTACGTTAACACCAAAGAAGTTTTTCGGATTGCTTATACTGCCCGCATCTCTAATAATTGGCGTATTATTGTAGTACGTTAGAGGGAAGCCGAAGCCCAAGTCATGGTCAAACGTCAGTGTTCCTACATTTCTTTGGAGCGGTCCTGCAACAATAATTTCGCCATAGCTTGCACTCGTACCAACAGTACCAGCAGCCGTTACAAATGAAATTGCATTGCCGCGGCTGTTCTGTATTGCTACGTTGCCATTCAATGCAAGCTTAGCAGCACCTTTAATTTCTATGTCAGCAGCAAGCGTAACATCGACAAGCCAGAGCGTTCCTTGTATTTCCACTTTCTTTGTATTTAAACTTTCGCCTGCTAAAGTGAGCGTATGTGTGTTGCCCGGAACAGACAACAGCGTGCTTGTAGTAGTGCTATCTATTTCAATGTCATAAGGCAGTTGAACATCTTCTGCCAAAACAACAGTTGTTTTTCCCTCTCGCAGCGCCTCAATCAACGACATGGTGCTGTTCACTGCTGCGGCAGGTTTTCTTGGTGTGCTCGCTTGCGGCGTTGTAGGAGCCCCAGAAGCATCAGTTGTTCCCTCTTGTGAGTAAAAATACACGTTTGATTCAGAGTTCTTTTTCAACACAAGACCAATGTTATTCACGCCTGCTTGTACCACATGGAGCGCACTAAGCGAATACAAAGGAGCGGTACTACCAGGTAAACCAGCCTGCTGAATAACCGCATTGCCAGGCCCCCATCCGTAAAAGACAATGCTCTCTTTATACGTAATGGCAAGGTACACAAAACACTCCATACCAGACTTTACGCGCTTGAACCGCACAAGCGTATCATATGCAAGATTCACCCCTTTGTACTCCACCGCATCAAGAATGCCGGGAAGTCCTATTAAATCTTTAAGCCCACTTGTACCAGGTGCAGCATTCGCCAGTAGGTTGAGATTCTCGCTCGCAATATTCTTGCCTACAAGAAACGCGTATACGTTCCAGTTGCTGAATGTGCTGCCAGTATTTGCCGCACGGCCGTTATTAGAAGATGATGAAAATGCGGGAATAGTGACTGTTATAACATCTCGTTTATTGGAGCCAAAAATGTCAGCACAGGAAATAAAGCATGTTGTAACAACAACTGCAACAACAAGTAAAATTCTCTTTTTCATAATGAGCACCTCCAAGAATAGCACAGCATCCTTATAAACATTTTGTTATATAATATTCATTTTAATTGCACTTGTCAATCTTTATTTTGCCGCTTTTTACCGCCTTGTACAGCTTTATTAATTCGCAAGAAATTTTCTCCAATCTCTCTCAAAAACTCAAAAAATCATTTGATTTTTTCCAACTTTTGTGCTATACTCACACGCTATGGGAAAAATAAAGACTCCAAGCAAAACGGTACAAGCAAAAAAAACTGCTTCCCAAACTGCGCAGAAAAAAGTGACAGGTAAAAAATCGCCTGCAACGAAAACAGCAAAGGCTGCAAAACCAACGTCATCGGTAAAAAAAACTGCAACAAAAAAAGCAACGGCAAAAGTCTCTGCAAAAAAAACAGCAGCAAGGGTCAGTGTCAAGAAAGTCACTGCAACAGCACCGAAAAAAACTGCCGCAAAAAAAACAACGGTAAAAGCAACAAAAGTTTCTTCCACAAAAGCAAAAACAACCAGGGGTAAAACAACAGATAAGGCATCACGCAAATTAACAAAAACCACGCCTTCCAAAAAACCAATGCGCTTTCGTTTAAACCAAAAAATTGTCTATCCGAGTCAAGGCGTTGGAAAGATCACTGAAATTAGCGAGCAGCTTTTCAAAGATGAACAACTTTTGTATTACAAGATTTACATAGAAGCGTCAGATATGCTCGTCATGGTTCCCGTTGCGCGCGCACAGGAACTTGGCATCCGTGCAATCGTTTCTGCTACCGAAGCGGAAAAAGCGCTCAAATTACTTTCAGAAGATTTTGAACCGATTACATCTGATTGGAAGTTGCGCTATCAAATGAATCTTGACTTGCTCAAAAAAGGCAGCATCTTGGATATAGCTACAATCGTGCGCTGTCTGTACAATCGCAGCAAAGTAAAGGAACTCCCTATTTTAGAGCGTAAACTGTACGACTCCGCGCGAAAACTGCTTGAAGATGAAATCTCGTTTGCACTCGGAAAGCCTGCAAAAGAAGTAGAAGCGATGATTCACACAAAACTTGAACCACCAGGCTCCATGCCAAAAGTAAAGCATACCATCAGCATTGATGACGATGAAGATGACAACCTCATGGACGACATGAACGATGAGGCAGACAGCGACGATTCCTCAAATTCATACGACGACGATTCATTTTAATTGCGCATCGTAGTGTCCATAAAACAGGTTGCTGAAATGAGCAAATTGCAAAAAAAACAGATTGCAGTTGTCATAGTTGCAGGCGGCATGTCTGCACGCATAAACAGCGTTCAACGAAAGCAATACATGCCGCTTAAAAACGGCACAGTGCTCTCTGAATCCGCAAAGCAGTTTTTGCAAACGCTTGAGTGCGCTTTTCTCGCAATAGCAATTCCATACGATGAGGACGAGCCTATTGCAAAAAATGCGCTCTTTGCAGACAAAGAAGTTGCGCAACTATGTGCGCCTGCTCACGTGCTGTTTGTACACGGCGGAACAACACGGCAGCAATCTGTAAAAAATGTGCTCACCGCAATTGCTGCAGCAGCTCCATTCGACGGCACAGTGTTCATCCACGATGCAGCACGTCCGTTCGTCACTCCAAAAATTATTAAAGATGTTGCAAACGCAAGCGCAATGTATGGTGCGGCAGCTCCTGCAATTCCTGCGACAGATACGCAAAAGATTGTCGGTAAGAGCGGCTTTATTGAAACGCACTTGCAACGAAATGCAATCGCCTCCATTCAAACGCCACAAGCGTTCGATTTTAGGCGCATTTTTGCCGCACATCAAAAAGCTGAACATGACGGCATCACATATACTGACGATACAGAGATATGGAACAAATACGAAGGTGACGTTATGGTAGTTGCAGGAGACATATGCAACAAAAAGATCACCTATCCAGATGACATGAATGAAACTTGTCACCAGCATATGCAACAGTTCATCAATCAGCAAGATTTTGTGCCACAGCGTATTGCTGTGGGCATGGGCTACGACATGCATCAACTCGTAGAAAATCGGGAATTGATAATCGGCGGCATCATTGTTCCATTTGAAAAAGGAGAAGCAGGTCATTCAGACGGAGACACGCTTTTACACGCAATAACAGATGCACTGCTTGGCGCGGCTGCACTCGGTGACATCGGTAGTTTTTTTCCCGACACAGATGCCGCATGGAAAGACGCGGATTCATTAAAATTATTAAAAACTGCATGGGAAAAAGTTGCTGCTGACGGTTGGCAGTTGCTAAACCTTGACTGCATTGTGAAACTTGAAAAACCAAAATTGTTGCCCTATCGAGAGCGCATCTGTGCATCAATCGCTTCTGCGCTCGGCGTTAATCAGAACCGTATTTTTGTAAAAGCAAAGACAGGTGAAAAACTCGGCGATGTTGGAGCAGGACGTGCCATAGAAGCATGGTGCACATGCCTGCTCATGCACAAAGAATGAGCGTCACGGATGGCGCGTCTTATAATCGTCATGTGACTGCCTGTTTTCGTAGAAAACTGGCAAGTAGGTGCTGTCTAATAAGTTCCTAAAAAATACACAAGCGAGCAAGTTTCAACTTGCGAGCGCGTGCATGTAGTGCGCAGTTGCACGGCGTGCATGCGCACACGTAAATGAGCAAGTTTGCGAAGCAAATTGCGGCGCGGCTTCGCAAACTGCAAGATAAAATACACGCGCCATTTCAGCGTGTATTTTAAACGTTCGTATTGCAGTGCCACTCCGAATTTATTTCGGAATGACAACACCATATAGTGTAGGTGCCGAACTAAACTCGGCACAACGATTCTTATTAGACAGCCTCTACGGCATTTCCAAAACCATTTCTATTTCTGTCTGCGTGCGCTTCATACGTTTTGCAATTTCTGCAACTGTCCAACCTTGTTTTTTCAGATACTTGATATTTTCACGGTCTTGCGGAGAAAGCCGCTCTTCACGCTTTGTCGTTTGTTTCTCTAAATCTTTTTTCGTTAGCTGATTGAGCAGTTTGAACTTCGACTCAATGTCTGTTTTTAGCTCTTCAAGGCGTGCTTCACTCCTACCAATTCCCTGCCGTGCTGACGTAAGCGCATCCATGCGTTTGTCTGCTTCGTCAAGCAGTGACTGCAACGAAGCAAATTTATTAACTGCATCGCTGAGTTTCGGTCCACTTTTAATAATTTTATCAACATCTTTTTGCACAGCTTTGATTTCATTCGGCAGCGATTCTGTGTCGCGTGCGCACTGTTTAATCCTATCTTCAAGCATTTTAAGATTATCAAATGCCGCATCTACATCGCTATTCACGCGTTCAATCACTTCTTGTTTTTGCTCCAATCGGTCGTGAGAACCTGCGAGCGCATTGAATCGCTCCTGAAAATCGCGCATGGCAATTTCCATATTTTGCAGCGCATCGTAAGAAGTCTGCAATCCATTGATTTTATCTTCCATTGAGTTTGAAAGATGTATGAGCTTGTCGTATTTTTGTCCGATTGTTTCAACGCGAGTTTTCTGTGCATCAAATTCTTTTGCGCGCGCATTGATGTCGTCGTACATTTTGCGTACTGCATTGTATTGTTCAGAAAGCCGCTGTGCAATTTTGCCGTATTCAGCAATACGACCAAAATCGTCATCGAGATATGCAATTTTTTCGTCAAGCTGCAATTTCATCTGCTCTGCTCGCTCGTACATCTGCATTTGCGCTTTGACATTTTGCAACTCCCTGTTCAATTCGCTCATGCGGCTTTGAATTTCGTTTGAATCATTTTGCATTTTGAGTACAAACTTTGCTTGATTCTCGCCGTTTTCAGATGCAATCGCATTTATCTGTTCTTTCAATCCGTTCAGCGTTTTTGCCGCGTCAATGCTCTGTTGCGACACGCGGGCCTCCGTATCTTTGAGCATATCTTCATACATGCTCTGCAAACGGTCAAGAATTTCTTCTGCACGATTTTCATACGTGTCGAGCGAGGCTTCTGCACGCTCCTGCAAAGCGTCAATTGATGATGTTATGGCATCCTGCTGCTTCTTTATGCCGACAGAATATTCTTCAAAATCTGCGAGCAGCGATGCCTGCGCTTCTCCAATCTTATTCTGTGAAGATGATTTAAGCGCATCAAGCTGGCTTTTGAACACCGCGCTAGAATCGTCAAGCTGCTGCTTCAAGTGTTGTTTCCACGCGTTGAATTCCGACAATGCAGCGTCTATCGTAGATGCGCTCGTCTCCTGCCTGTTCAATATGCCGTCTTCAAACGACTGCAAACTGCTGAGCAAGCTGTCTTCAACTTTTTTAAGTTCGCCGCGCATTTTCGCCTCATACTCGCCGGAAACTTTTTTAAGATACTCGTCTGATATCGTTTGTGTTTTGCTTACGCGGTTTTGCGTTTCTTCTGCAAAATCATGTACAACTTCTGAAATGCTGTCGAGTTGTTCTTGCACTGAGTTTTGTGTTTCTTGAATGCGCAGTGCAACGCGGCTCATCTGCTCTTCGTTTCTCTCTTGCAGCGCATTGAACTTCGCTTGCATATCTTCGCTGTATTTTATTTCAATTGCACGCCGCTCTTTTTCATAGTCACCGGTAAAAAGCGAAAGCCGCCCATCAAATGTATTTTTCCATGTTGAAAGCGCATCGTTCAATTTATCGCTGCGAACTTTGAGCTCATCGTCAAAACTGTCTTCAAAATCTTTGAGCTTTTCTCTGACGCTGCTTACAGATGACTGCTTGAGTTCGTCTATGCTCTGCTCAAGCGCTTCAAGCTGCGTTTCGATCGCATCGGAATCTTCCTTGATAGTTGACGCGAACATCTTGTGCTGACGACGCTGTTCATCAGTAAACGAATCGAAATCAGCAAGCACGCGTTTACGAATCTCCTCCATCGCTTTGCGCAAATTCGCTTCAAGCACGTCAATATCTTTGCCCGATGTTTCAAGTCGTGAAAACTGGTATGCTAAATCTTTTTTGTATGAGCCAAGCTGCGAGTCAAGCGCTTTAAGCGCATCTGACTGCTGTATTTCACACTGTTCCGCCATTTTACGAATTGCATCGTTTATTAATTTGTCAAGCTCAACAAGTTTTGCTTCCGACTGCATGCGGAATTTTTCAATCTGATTGTCAACGAACTGCACTTTTTCATCAAGCTTCGGACCAATAGCATCTGCGCGCCGCTGTGCTTCATCACATTCAATTCTAATTTGATTGATGGCATCTTCTGCATCTTTCACGGAATCTTGCGCTTGATGCGTTACTGACGAAAGCGTTTCAGCAAGCGCAGATTTTAGTGAATCAACTTTGTTCTGAATGGCAGCGTGATACTTTTCTATGCGCGTATTTGCAGCGCTCGTAAATTTTTCAAGCATTGCAGTTTCTTTTTCATCTGCCTGAGAAACTGCATTGGCAAACAGATTAGTGTATCGCGCTTCAACATCTTTTATCTGTGTTTCAAGTGAATTTTGCAAACTCTCAATGCTCCGTGAGTTGCCTGAAACATTTTGCGCAATAAAGCTCGATGTTTCATTTGCCTCTGCAAGCGATGCTTCCAGACGCGTACGAAGCGCTGCAATCTGCTGTCCATACTGCGCGTCAATGTCTGCAACTTGCTGACGATACTGCTCATTCAATGTTGCAATACGCCCGCTGATTTCCGAAGCAACATTTCCTTCTTTCTCATCGTACATCGCTCTAATAGCTTCTACTTGCTGCTCAAGCGCGGACGACTTTTCAGCATATGTGCCGTTCAGCCGCGTAAACAAGTTTTCAAATTTGTTGTCAAGTTCATCAAGTCGGCTGTCATTTTTTACGTCTATTGCATCAAGTTGCCTTGTGTATTTTTCTTGCAACGAATTGATTTTTTCATCATACTTTTTACCAAAGTCGTCTATGTGCTCCTTGTATTTTTCATCAAGCGAGGTAAGATTTTTCTTGATGTTTGAAATTACATTGCCAGTAGAATCTTTAAATGACGAGACAACTTCAGCTGTTTTTTGATTGAGCGTTTCATCAAGCTCTGCCGCTTTGCCTTTGTATTTTTCAAACAGCGAACTGTACTGTACTTCAAGCGATGAATTTGTCTTTGCAGACAGTTGCTTATATTTTTCAACAAGTGCAGTATAGTGCGATGCCAACGTTTCGTCAGCTTCTTTTGCTTTTTGCGCGTGTTTTGCTGCAAGAGCAACATACTGCTCATTGAGTTTTTCAGCGTATTCTTCCGTGCGCTTCTTGTATGAATCTGCAACTGCCGCGTACTGCGCATCGTATTTTTTTATGATTGCAGCTGTGCGCGTGTCTATTGCGCCGTCAAGGAGCGTAGTTCTGCTGTCAATCTGTTTTTGTGCGCTCTCCATGTTTGCATCAAGACGCGTCGTCAACGCGCTCAAACTGCTGTCATATTTTTCTTCAAGCGCTGCATAGCGATCGCCGTATTTTGCATCAAAATCTGTTTCAAGTTCAGAAACGGTTTTGTCAACTTCATCAGCACGGTCATTGACGCGCCCTTCCATTTCAGCAATTCGCTCATCAATGCGCGCTTCAATTTCATCAATCCTTTCATCTATCGCCTTCATGTACTCGTTGCCACGCATCTTTGCCTGCTCGCTTAAATGCTTGAACGCAACATCTTCAAGCTCGCTCGCCTTTTGCGCTGCGGAACTGTACACGCCTGAAACAGCCGCTTTAAATTTTGCAAGCGCATCATCGGCTTCTTTTCCAGAAGCGGCAATATCATTTTTGAGCTGCTGCGTGCGCGCATCGTATTCTTCCAAAAGTTTTGTGCCAAGCACTTTAAGCTGCTCGCCGTTTTTCTGTGAAAATTCATTCGCAACATGCGGAATTCGCTTTTCGAGCGCGTCAAGATTTTTTTTCTGAGCGACAAGCTGGCTGTCGAGCTTTTCCACGATGAGCGACTCTTTTTTGAGACGATTGAGATTTTCTTCAACGTTCGCCGTCATCTCGGAAAGCGAAGCGAGTGATTTATCATATCCGGTGATTTTTGCTTCTGCGGCGGCGACAGCGTTTTTATAATTTTTTAATTCATCAGCTTTTTGCAAAAAATCATCGCGCTCTTTTTCGAGCCGCTTGATTGCTGCAACAGCTTGCGCACGCGTCGTTTCAAGCTCTGCACCCGCAGAAGCAAGCTTTTTTGTTTGTTCTTGAAGATACTCGTCAAATTCAGATTGTCGTTTGTCGGCATATCGTTTGACTTTTTCCATTGTGTTGTTGTCTCTGTCAATCTTTCTGATTACAACAGAGATGACAGCCGCGATTACGGTCGCTATCAATACTGTGACGATATTCACTTTTCCCCACCCATGAGCAGCATTTTAAAATGCTGTAAAATTACTTATCACATCATTCATTGTAGCACAATTTTATGCAATTGGCGATAGGTATTGAAAGAAATATCTGCTTCTTTGCATGCGCGCCCAAACAGCGTATGCCAGCGCGGTTCAATGAGCGCAGTTTTCATGCCTGCACTTTTTGCTCCATGTACATCGTATTTGACGCTGTTGCCCACATACAAAATATGCTCTGGTGCTACGCCAAGTTTTTTTGCCATCACTAGAAACGGATGCGGAGACGGCTTGAGCGCACCTGTGCTTTCTGTTCCAAGCAAAACATCGCAATACATGCGCAATCCCCATAAATCACCTTTTTGCTCAGGCGGAAAATCTGACAAAACGCCTATTTTAAAGCCAGCGTCACGAAACAACTTGAACGCTTCGTGCACGTACTTTCTCGGCGGAATGCTTTTGAAAAATTTTCCAAGCCCGCTGTATACGATGCGTTGCAACCGCTCATGCGCGTCTTCAACAGAACAACCGATTCGTTTTGCCAAAAACTCATCCTGCACTTCCATAAAATTATCAATTTTTTCCAACTTGTGCATATCTCTGCGCACAAAACCGTATTTCAGGAAAAATTGATTATAGCGAAAAAAATGAAATGCCATGCGCATGTGAAGATGATACGGCGCATAAAGCGTTCCGTCAATGTCAAATCCAATTGCGCGTATTTCTCCCAACCCTTTGACTTGCAAATTATTCCTCGCTCGCAATTACTATATCATTTTTTTCAGCATTGTGCTATATGCTGACGCCAGCCTACATCTTTACACTGCCAAAAGCGCCCTGTCTATGTCTTCAATGATGTCGTCCCTGTTTTCCAGACCGCAGCTAAAGCGCACCATGCCGCCGTCAATGCCTGCCGACAAAAGTTGCTCGTCCGTAAGCTGGCGGTGAGTTGTAGAAGCAGGATGCAGCACGCATGTGCGGATGTCTGCAACATGCACCTCGCACGTAGCAAGTTGCAACGCATCTACAAACCGCACCGCAGCCTCGCGCCCTCCGCGCACACTTATGGAAACAACGCCGCTTGCACCGTCAAGATATTTTTGTGCACGCTCGTATTGTGTGTCGCCGCGCAAAAATGGATATGAAACCGACACAATTTTTTCACTTTTTTGAAAATGCTCTGCAACAGCAAGTGCGTTTTCGCAATAGCGCTTCATGCGCAGCGGCAATGTTTCAAGCCCAAGGTTCAACAAAAAGGCGGAATGAGCTGCGGGAAAGCAGCCGAAGTCGCGCATGAACTGCGTGCGCGCTTTTATGATGTACGCCGCTTTCCCAAACGCTTTTGCATACACAAGCCCGTGATAACTTTCGTCGCCCGTACAAAACTCCTTGAACATACCAGTTGCCGCATGTGCCGCTTCCCAGTTGAAGTTGCCGCTGTCTATAATAACGCCACCGCCTTGCACTGCGTGACCATCCATGTATTTTGTTGTGGAGTGAATGACAATGTCTGCGCCCCACTCAAACGGGCGACACAAAACGGGCGTTGCAAATGTATTGTCAATGATGAGCGGCACATGCTTTTCGTGCGCCGCCTTTGCCCACACATCAAAATTGAACACCGTAAGCGCAGGGTTCGCAATCGTTTCGCCGAACACAGCTTTTGTATTCGGCTTGAATGATTTGATAATTGCATCGTAATCGGCGTTGGCGTCAACTTGGATGCATTCTATGCCAAACTTTTTAAGCGTCACGCAAAAACGATTTACCGTTCCACCGTACATGGCAGAACTTGCAATAAAGCTGTCGCCGCTTGAGCACACATTCAAAATGGAAATGAGCGACGCTGCCTGTCCGCTTGACGTGAGCAGTGCGCCAACGCCTCCTTCAAGCGCGGCAATTTTTTTTTCTACAGCATCGCACGTAGGATTTGCAAAACGCGAATACATGAACTCGGTGGGCATGTCAAAAAGTTCTGCAACATGCTCACATGAATCAAATTTGAATGTTGTGCTTTGCACAATCGGCATAACGCACGGATCGCCGTTCTTTGGTTCATACCCTGCGTGAATACATTTTGTTTCAAGTTTCATATATCCCCCTATAAAAATACAGCGTTCAGGAAATAATATTGCGAATTGCACCAAAAAAGAGCAGACACATAATTGCGCCTGCTCTTCTGTCTATGCGAAAAAATCTATCGCACAAATAATCAAAGCAATCTGTTCTGAAAATGAAATTTCCGAACAGGTTTAATTTACTCTTCGGCAAATCCTGCTGCTGCTTTTTCTGCGCGCGCTTCAACTTCTTTGCTCTGCACGTCAGATGGCGCTTGCTCATATCGTGCAAACTCGTAGCTATACTCTCCACGTCCGCCTGTCATGGAGCGAAGTCCTGTGCAGTAATCAAACAGCTCCATTTGCGGCACTTCCGCCTCAATAACTTGCTTGCCGCTTGCAGCAGGATTCATACCGAGCACACGCCCACGCCGCTTTGTTAAATCGCCCATGACATCGCCTGTATACGTGTCGGGCACAATCACTTTGAGCGTTACAATCGGTTCAAGCAGCACAGGCGTTGCCTCCATAAAGCCTTTTTTGAACGCCATCTTCGCAGCAGTCTTGAACGCAATTTCAGAAGAATCTACCGGGTGATAGGAACCATCGTACAGCGTTGCCTGTACGCCCACAACAGGATACGCTGCAAGCGGACCGCGCGCCGTTGATTCTGCAATGCCCTTTTCAACAGCAGGAAAATAATTCTTCGGCACAGAACCACCCACAACTTTTTGGTCGAACACATACGGCGTTGAAAAATCTCCTGTAGGCGCAAATTTGATTTTTACGTGACCGTATTGACCGTGCCCGCCAGTCTGCTTTTTGTATTTGTGCTCAACGTCCGAATTTTTTTTAATCGTTTCGCGGAACGCAACTTTCGGCTTTTCAACTTTTATGTCAACTTTATATTCATTTTTGAGAATGCTCTGAACAACATCAAGGTGCATGTCGCCCATGCCGTAAATCAACAGTTGCCCGTTCACCGCATCATTGACAGTCCTAAATGTTAAATCTTCTGCGGTGATTTTTGCCATAGCCTGCGCAATCTTGTCAATATCGCCCTTGTTCACTGCACGGTAACGCAAATAGGTATATGGCGTAGAAATGTCTTGTTTGGGATACTGCACAGGCGTCGTTTTCGTAGAAAGTGTGTCACAGGTTTTTACATCATTAAGTTTTGCAACAGCGCCCAAATCTCCTGCGTGAAGTTCGCTTATCTCGCTCGCTTTGTTTCCCTGCATGATGTACAGTTTGCCGATTTTAAATTCTGATTCAGTTGAAGCGTTGTAGACGACATCATCTGTTTTAAAAATGCCTGAACGAATTTTGATAAGGCTGTATCTGCCAAGGAATGGGTCTACAATCGTTTTAAATACAAATGCCGTTTTCGGTTTCAATACATCAAAGTTCGCTTCAAATATTTCGCTTGTCGTCATATTGATGCCGCTCACTTTTCTGCTCTCAACAGCAGGCATGTATTTTATAATGTCGTCAAGCAAGTTGTACACGCAGTGCGCGGCAGTACCGCTTCCCATCTCTACAGGAACAATTGTGTCGTCCAGAATTGAAAGACGCACTGCTTCGCGGATTTCCGTCTCAGAAAATTCCTCGCCCGCAAAAAATCGCTCCATAAATTCTTCCGAGGTTTCCGCTACTGCTTCCATGAGCGTTGTGTGATATTCTCCGAGATATTTTTTTGAGTAATCAGGCACATCGCACGGCTCAACATTTTTTTCTTTAAAGCGGAACGCTTTTTGCTGAATGACATTCACATAACCAACAAGTTCGCTGCCTTCACGGAGCGGCATATTGAATGGCGCAATCTTTTTGCCGTATCTGCCAATGAGGTCTTCTATGATTTGATGATACGACACATCCATGTCCATGTCGGTAACAAAAAACATGCGCGGCAGATGATATTTTTCACACAAATCCCACGCTTTTTCTGTGCCAGCCTCAATGCCCGCTTTGCCAGATATAACGATGACAGCTCCATCTGCGACGCTCATGGCTTCTTCCACTTCACCGACAAAATCAAAAAAGCCGGGCGTGTCAAGTATGTTGATTTTATGGTCATTCCACTCCACTGGAACAAGCGATGTCTTAATTGAAATAGTGCGCTTCTGTTCTTCTTTTGTAAAATCTGAAACAGTAGAACCGTCTCCAATTTTTCCCATGCGCGAAATAAGCCCGCTTTGAAAACACATTGCCTCGACAAGAGAAGTTTTACCCGAGCCGCCGTGCCCAAGAATAACTACATTTCTGATTTTGTCAGTTGTGTAAACCTTCATGATAATTCCTTGCGATATAAAGATAGTAACCATTATATCACAGGCCTTGCGAAAACGCAAATATTTTTTTTACAAGTTATGTACAATTTTTACAGGTTGCACTGCATGCATGTTACTGCGGGTCAAAATTTTTTGTTGTACGCACGCGCGTCAAGTGAACAAATGAGCCGTAAAATGTCCTGCAAAAATCTGCGAGCGAATACTCTGCGCCATTTCTAAACACCACGCATTGAAATCTCCCGTTGCTGTCAAAATATGGAAAGATGATTGCGCACTGGCTGAAAAACTGCACTTCTGGTGATTTTGTTCTGTCTGTTTCACGAATTGCAGCAAAATAGCATTCGCCGGGATATTCAGATGCAAACGCATACATGAGCGACGGAAGCGCGAGCGCATCGTATCCGCTGTTTTTCACATAGCCTGCCGTATTTTTTATTCCTTCTGCTGTCAACTGCGCGGTAAACGGTTCAGCAGTCATATCTATGCCCGACTGCGCGTACAAGTATGTGCGTCCCGTATATACCGAAAGGATTGCTGCAGCAATGTTGCGCGTCCAGTCAAGCGCAAACGATGTGCTGTATTTTTCCTGCATAATGCCTTGATGTCCTATTGCATCAAATGAGGCTGTCTGTACAAGAAGCGGCGCACGCAAAAGCGCTCCTCCTGTGAGCGGATAGACAATGCCGTCTGCAATCCATTTGACAAAGCCCGCAGAAGAAAGAGAAAGTTTCCCCGCATCTGTCACATGCATTGGGCGCGGCAGTCCCGTCGTCACATACACAGGATTTCCCTGTTCGTCGTACATTGCATCTTCTGCGTATACAAGATTGGAGAGCTTTTCACGGATTTTTTGTATCATATAAAGCGATGCATCGTATCTGTCCACATAATGTTCGACGTACTGCCACGGAAGCGTGTATCGTGTCAAATGCATCACGTCGGCAAATGAGAGCGCATAGAATCGTTCAAACGGCACACCTGTGGGAATTTGCCGCGCAGCATACGCACCCAAAATAATAAAATCACCTGCCGCATGTTCACGAAAGGGCGTAAACTGCACGTACACACCGCTATCCGCAGCAACGTAATATCGAATGGCACGCGGATTGCCAGTGTGCTTGTCACGAACGAGCACCCAACTCCCTTGCGCGTCTTGCGGATACACAGCCTGCACAACAGTGCGCTTTTCCGCCCCCGTGTACACATCAACAGAAAGTGACGCGCGCGGCGCTACAATGATTGAAAATGTTGTTTCACTTTCTTCCATACGTATCTGAAACTGTTCGCCGCCGTTGGTTACGCGCACTTCAGGGCTATTCAAGCGTACTTCGGAAAGCGGCGCTTCAAACCACGTTTCAACAAGTGCGCCCCGTATTTCAGCCGAGTCGGGAATACGCAAGCTTTGTGTAAAAGCAAGCGACTGAGAAACAAGTGGATTTGCAACAAAAAACAGCACGGCAAAAATGGCAACCTGTGCAAAAAAAGAACTGCACGCAATAAAACGGCGCAGCGCAAAAAAAATAGCATCAACCTTTGTCATAAACACCTCACATAAAAGCCAAACGAGGTTTATCATATACCGCCCGTTCCGTACAAGCGCTCCACTTCATAAAAACTTTCTGACTCACTGTCTTCCGCACTCACAAAAGTTCCGTCTTGCAATCTGATTAAACCTCTGTCGTCTTCGTCAGGATGCTTTCCAAGCGGTGCGTTCGACAAAAGAAGTTTTAAGCGGTTCAGCTGATTTACCTCGCTAGAACCTGGGTCGTAGTCTATCGCACTGATGTTAGCATTAGGATATCGGCGACGAAGCTCTTTT
>JAFSRD010000015.1 GCA_017446265.1 Treponema sp. | reverse complement strand
TTCATACAATTTCTCCCTATATGCGTGTTTTTTTCATGTGCACAGAACACATGAACGACCGTTGAATCAGTATAATATAATTTTAATAAAATGTACAAATATTTAATATGCACGGCGTGTTATATTTTTGCCTGTGGGCTTGTGTCAAGCCCCACTTCCCAGTATACTGGGAACTTTTTTGGATTTTTTTGGGGGAGGATGCTGGTGTGTACCTAATGTTGTCATCTGGGCAGGCGTTCAAACGAACTGCGCACGCAAGGTGCCAATGGTGCACGCTATGAAAAGGATGTTTAAAGAATGCTAAACACCGCTATTTTCTTTGCCGAAAATGAAAGTATGAATACGTTTACGAGAGCAGTCGATTTGCTGCATCGCGGTATGGATGTGAGCGCATTGCGCTATCAAGTATCGGCGAACAATATGGCAAACAGCGAAGTGCCTAATTTTAAGCGCACTGTCGTCAATTTTGAAAGTGAGCTTAAACGCGCGTTTGAATCTGAAGAAAAAGCAAAAAATGCATTTCAGCTCACGCGTACTGACGAGCGGCATTTTTCTCTGTATGAGCCGCATGACTACCGCGATGTGCAGCCTCGACGTGTTCTCGACTACACGACAACAGCAAAACCGAATGGCAACAATGTTGACGTTGAATCTGAAGCGATGATTGTGCTCCAGACACGCATGCGTTATGAGATGCTGTCTGAGCTTGTTAATTTTGAATTCTCTCAACTCAATACTGCAATGCAAAAATCATAATAGCGCTGATGCAAGGAGGAAATGAATGGGGCTTTTTAACAGCATAAATGTAGCGGCAACAGGTTTGTCTGCGGAACGGCTTCGTACCGATGTCATTTCAAATAATATTGCAAATGCGTCTGCGACGCGTACACAAGAAGGCGGTCCATTTAAGCGTTCGCGCGTCATCTTTCAGCCTATAGGTGAAAAGTCAGTGCAGTGGCGCATGCCGTTTTGCGCCGATGACATGGACGAAGGTCCGGGAAAAGGCGTGCGTGTTTTGAAAATTGTTAAAGATACTGACACAGAGACGCGGCTCGTGTACGACCCGACACATCCCGATGCGATTCAATCTGGTCCAAATAAAGGCTATGTCGAGTATCCAAACGTCAACATCGTCAACGAAATGGTAGACTTAATTGCAGCGTCGCGCGCATATGAAGCGAACGCGACTGTCATTGAAGGTGCAAAGCAGATGTTCTCTGCAGCTCTTGAGATAGGACGCTAAAAACAGTAGAATGGCTGTTGGGTGGAAACTATGAAAATACCAGAATTCGGGACATTGCAGATGACGCGCACGCATGAAGCGCATACGGGGCGAACAACGCTTTCAGATATTGCAGGCGCGCCGCAAAATAAAATTCCGTCTGCGGCAGAAAGCGGCATTGCAAAAACGCGCATGAGTTTTGATGCGTATTTGCTTGACGCGTTCAAGACGATGAACAGTCAGCAGCTCAACGTAGATGCTATTGGGCAGCAAGTGCTTTCCGAGCCTGATTCAATTGATGCGCACGATGTAGCCATCGCTATGGCAAAAGCGCGCATGTCGTTGAACTTGGCTCAAACAGTTATCGACAGGATTGTGAGCGGCTGGAACGACATTACAACAACGCGATAGTTGTTATGATGTGTTTTTTTGCGCTATGGTATTTTTTTCAGCATTCTCTTTTCAAAATCGTAACAATGTGGTATAATAATAAAAATTATCATACTACTCTTGATTCGTTCACGGGAGGGGACAGATGAACGAATGGCTCAAAAGACTTAGTGAGTCTATAAAAAATTTATGGGCAAAAGGTACAGTTCTGCAAAAGATAATTTTGTTTGCTGTCGTTGCCGTTGTTATTGTTGCAATCATTCTTGCAGCTTCGCTTTCGTCGCGTCCAACTTCTGTGCGCCTTTTTAATGCGCCTGTTGCAGATGAGTCTGCGCGTGTGCGCATTCTCGACAAACTTTCAGAATACAATATTGTCGCGTATACGACTGATGACGGATACATCTCTGTGGAAGATGAGCGCACTGCACGCCGTATGCGCAATGTGCTTATTGGCGAGGGGCTTGTGCCGTCTAACATAGACCCGTTTGCAGGCTTTTACAACCGCAGCTGGTCAACGACAGATGCAGAGCAGAATGTACGCCTCAAAAATGCGATTACGCAGACTGTGAAGCAGCATATTGAATCGATTGACGACATTACGAGCGCAGATGTGAATATTGTGCTGCCTGAAAATTCGCTGTTCATCTCTGAACAGAATCCTGTTACTGCAAGCATCATTCTTCGCGTAAAGCCTGCAAGTTCACTGCTGCAAGATGCACGGCGCATACGCGGCATCCAAAGCCTCATACAGATGGCGGTTGAAGGTTTGCGTCCTGAAAACATCACTATTGCAGATTCCGAAGGCAACATTTTGAATGATTTTGCAAGCCTTGAAGAATTTGACCGCGTGAGCCTTGTTGCGCGTCAGCAGCGCGAAATCCAACGACTTGAAACATATTACCGCGCAAAAGTTTTAACAGCATTGCAGCAGACGCTTTCAGAAGACCGCGTGCGCGACTTGAATATAAAGATTGACATGAACATGTCTCAACGCTCAAGCAGTTCGACTATTTATACGCCTGTTGTCATACGCTCTGACAATCTTACAACGCCGTATGACGATTCAGAGCTGCGTGACTCATTGACTATTTCCTCGCAAACTGTTACGCGCGAATGGCAGGGAACAGGCTTTAATCCCGAAGGACCTGCGGGCACAGAAGGGCAGACGCCGCCTGTGTATTCAGATATGTCGAACGTTATAGGGCGTTCTACAGAAACAGGCGTGACAGAAAACAGAGTGGTAAACACAACGCAGACGCAAGAAGAGACGAGCCCGCAGATTGACAGAGTGACTGTCGCAGTAAATGTTGACGGCATCTGGCAAAAACAGCGCAATCCGCAAACGCGTGAGATGATAATAGACGAAGAGACTGGTTCAATAAAGCGCATATACGAGCCTGTACCTACAGAAACGCTTGTAGATTTGACGCGCTATGTGCGTGATGCAATCGGTTACGACACGAGCAGAAATTACAGCGTTACTGTGACGAACATACCGTTTGACCGCACTGCGCAATTTGACGCAGAAGATGAAGCATATTTTAGGGCAATACGTCGGCGCATGACAATCCTTATTTCGCTTGGTTCTATTGCGCTTATCCTTGTGCTCTTTATTATAATCCGTTTGATTATGCGCGAAATAGAGCGGCGGCGGCGGTTGCGCGACGAAGAACGTTTGCGTCAGCAGCAGGCAGCGCGCGAACAGGCATTGTGGGATGCAAAAGAAGAGAGCATGAACGTAACTATGTCTGTCGAAGAGTCGCGTCGCGCAGAGCTTTTGGAAAATGCAATCGCTATGGCAAAAGAGCATCCTGAAGATGTGGCAATGCTCATACGCACATGGCTGATGGAGGAATGATATGGCAGAAGAAGCAAAAGCTGCTGCAACGGCAACAAAGTCGAATAATCCAAAACCAATTCCAAAACCGGGCAGTCTCAAAACGCCAACTTCTTCAAGCAAAAAAGGCATTAAAGATTACAAGAGCTTGACAGGCAGGCAAAAGGCAGCCATTTTCCTCGTGTCGCTTGGAAGCGATGTTTCTGCAGAGGTTATGAAGCATCTGCGCGAAGACGAAGTTGAGACGCTCACGTTTGAAATTGCGCGACTTGAAACGATTGACGCAGAGTTTAAAGATGCTGTCTTGGAAGAATTTCAGGAGCTCATGAATGCGCAGAACTTCATCACTACAGGAGGCATTGATTATGCGCGAGAACTTCTTGAAAAATCGCTTGGCAGTCAAAAAGCCATTGACATCATCAACCGCCTTACCAGTTCTCTGCAAGTGCGTCCGTTTGACTTTATCCGCCGCACAGATCCTGCGCACCTTTTAAACTTTATTCAGCAGGAATATCCGCAAACGATTGCACTTATTTTAGCATATTTAGAGCCGGGGAAGGCCGCCGTTATTTTACAGAATCTGCCAGAAGAGATGCAGCCCGAAGTTTCAAAGCGTCTTGCCACGATGGATAGGACTTCGCCTGATGTTCTGCGAGAAGTAGAGCGCGTCCTTGAAAAGAAGCTTTCAACGCTTTCAAGCGAAGACTACACTGCGGCTGGCGGTGTAGATGCAATCGTTGAAATTCTTAACCTCGTTGACAGGTCATCTGAAAAGGCGATTATTGAGTCACTTGAAGAAGACGATCCAGATTTGGCAGAAGAAATCAAGAAGAAGATGTTTGTATTTGAAGACATCGTTATGCTCGACGACCGCGCCATTCAAAAGGTGCTGCGTGAAGTTGACACACAGGAGCTTGCCAAAGCGCTTAAATCTGTCGATACTGAAGTGCAGGACAAGATTTTCCGCAACATGTCAAAGCGCGCCGCGAGCATGCTGAAAGAAGACATGGAGTTCATGGGGCCGGTGCGCTTAAAGGACGTAGAAGAGTCGCAGCAAAAAATTGTTTCTACAATTCGCCGCCTTGAAGATTCTGGCGAAATCGTCATTGCACGCAGTGGCGAAGACGAACTGGTAACTTGACGGAGTAACGCATGGCAAAAACTGTATTCCGACCAGGAGAGGTAAAAGCGCAGTCAGGCGAAGTGATGCTCAAACTTGTTCATGAATTTGCGCCTGTTGAAGTTGCGCAAGTTGAAGAAGTGCCTGAATACACTGGTCCTACTGCCGATGATTTGCGGCGCGAAGCTGAAGCGTATAAAAAAAATTGGGAAGCTGAAAAGCAGAAAATGCTTGATGACGCGCAGAACGCCGCAGATGAAATTGTTAAAAAAGCAGAGCAAGCTGCGTTTGCAGAAGTAAAGCGGCAGACTGATGAAGCGAACATCATCAAAGCTGATGCGCAGCAAACTGCTGAAGAGATTGTAAAAAAAGCGCAGGAGCAGGCGCAAAACCTTATCCAAGAAGCAAAGATTCAGCAGCAAAAAGTTGAGTCCGAAGCGCACAATAAAGGATTTGACGAGGGGCACGAAGAAGGCTATCGCGAAGGAGAAGCGGAAGCGAACCGCCTCATTGAGCGCATGCATGTCATGCTCAATGCAGTGATGCAGCGGCGCGAAGACATTTTGCGCGACACGGAAACGCAAATAGTGGAGCTCGTCATTCTTATGACGCGCAAAGTTGTCAAAATCATTTCAGAAAATCAAAAGAGCGTCATTATGAGCAATGTGCTTGCCGCGCTCAAAAAAGTGAAAGGCAGGGGCGAAGTGACGTTGCGCGTAAACCTTGAAGACGTAAAGTTGACGACAGAGCACATAGACGACTTCATCAAACGCGTTGAAAACATACGCGGCATCACTGTTGTAGAAGATTCGTCTGTGGAAAAAGGCGGCTGCATTGTTGAGACTGATTTTGGAGCAATCGATGCGCGCATTTCAAGTCAGCTTTCAGAGTTGGAAAATCGCGTCATGGAAATATCGCCAGTAAAGACGCTTGCAAAGTCAGATGTGATTTCGCCTGAAACATAACGCGACGGGCAAAATTAATAATTAATAATTTAGCGTGGGTGGGAACATGCGGTCATCATACACAGGAGAATTCGATTTTTCAAAATATCTCAAACTTGCAGAAGATATTGAGCCTATACTGTACATAGGACACGTCACTGCGGTAAACGGACTTGAAATTGAAAGCGTGGGACCGCGTTCTGTCATAGGCGAAATGTGCACCATACGCTTGCCCGGCTCGCAAAAAAAACTCATGGCAGAAGTAGTTGCGCTTGACGGCACGACGGTAAAACTCACTGCATATGGAGATACAAAAGGGCTTGAAGTAGGGTGCGAAGTTGTCGCTTCTGGTGAAGTGTTGCGCGTGCCTGTAGGACCGTCGCTTTTAGGGCGCGTCATCGATGCTACAGGAAGGCCGTGCGACGGCTTGGGCGAAATAACGCCTGAAACATATTATCCTGCAATTGCTTCTCCGCCGGACCCCATGACACGACTTCCCATAAACAAACGCATTGCAACAGGCGTGCGTGCAATTGACGCTCTGCTCACTGTTGGAAAAGGGCAGCGGCTCGGCATCTTTGCAGGAAGCGGCGTGGGCAAGTCAACATTGATAAGCATGATTGCGCGGAACACAAACGCAGACATAAACGTCATAGGTTTAATAGGAGAGCGTGGCAGGGAAGTGCTCGATTTTATCAAGCGTGATTTAGGCGAAGAAGGATTAAAGCGTTCTGTCGTTGTAGCTGCAACGAGCGACCAGCCGTCGATTTGCCGATTGCGCGCTGCATACGTGACTACTGCTGTTGCAGAATATTTTCGCGACCGCGGCAACGATGTCATGCTCATGTTTGATTCTGTTACGCGTTTTGCCCAAGCGCAGCGCGAAATTGGGCTTGCAAACGGCGAGCCGCCTGCGCAACGCGGCTACCCGCCGAGCGTGTTCGACATGATTCCAAAACTGCTTGAACGCGCCGGCACGAATGACAGAGGCTCTATCACTGCGTTTTACACAGTGCTCGTAGATGGAGATGATATGAATGAGCCTATCACTGACAAAGTGCGCGGTACGCTCGACGGTCACATCATTTTAGACAGGCGTCTTGCGCAAGCGTATCATTATCCTGCCATCGATGTGCTTGCTTCAATAAGCCGCCTTTCAAAGCGCGTTACCGGAAGAGAAACGCAAAAGGCAGTTGCAAAACTGAGGCAACTCATGGCAATCTACAGTGACAACGAGATGATGATAACGACAGGCATCTATCAAAAAGGCAACTCGGCAGAAATAGATGAAGCGGTGGAAAAGCACGCTGCGCTCGAATCGTTTTTGACGCAGGAAGAATACGAGCAATGCGCGTTCAGCGACACGCTTGACAAGCTTGCAGCGCTTTCTGGCATTGACATACCTGAAGAAGAATACAACGAATGTCCGCCTGTTCCCGTTATGAGTGCGGCATCGCTTGCAGAACAGTCTGAATGAAAAAGTTTGCATTTCCGCTTGAGCAAGTGATGAAATACCGCGAGCATGTGCAGAGTCAAGCTGAACTTGATTTGGGTAGAGCTATGGCAAAAGAGCGCGAGATTCAAGTGCAGCTTGACGAAGTTGCCGCGCAACATGTGAGCATGACAAACTACATGCGCGGCGTTACAGACTTTAAAGAAATCACGAGCGCGCATAATTTTTTTTCGTTGCTCGACCAACAAAAAGAATATTTGCTCGGCGAAATGGCAAAAGCAAAGCTTGTCTCCGAGCAAAAGCGCAAAGTGTTGCAAGAAGCAATGCAAAAAACAGAATCTCTGCATAAATTGCGCGAGCGAAAATTTGACGAATACAAAGAAGCTGAAAACCACGAGGCGTTTGATATTGCAGACGACATGACGAATGCGCGCGCAGGCCGCATTATACGATAAGAGATGCTATTTGTTTGCTGTTGCACGACACAGCAACTTTTCCATGCCGATTGCTGCGGTGTTAAGATTGTTAATAGTGAAATGCGCTTCCGCCTATAAATTCCCTGATAATTGAGCGGTTTGGCACTGCTGTTGGCGGAATAGGCGCAAAATTATACAAAAAGCTTAAAAGCCGGCACGCCTCGCTGTATTCTTTTTGCATAGGATTGACGCAACGCAAAAGCGGGTCCGCATATACTTTTAATATTGAAAGCTCGTAATCAAGGGCAGTGTTGAGCATGGCATCTGCATTGTTCTGAAACGGGAAGATGTGCTTTTGCTCGCCCCGCTGTACGCTTGGCCACATTGCAATGGTTCCTGCTGCACTTTTGCCGCGAAACTGGGAATCGCGCACGATTCTGCGAATGAGGCGATTGTCGCTCGTTGAAATGCGGTTGTGGTCATCAAGATTAAGTTGTGTAAGCGCGGACAAGTAGATTTTGAATTTCAGTTCGGCAGGAATGCGCGGCGTGAGCTTGTCATTCAATCCGTGAATGCCTTCAAGGATGAGTATGTCGTTTTCTGAAAGCCGCATTGTGTTGCCAGTCTCATAAAAGCGTTCGCCTTTTGTAAAGTCGTATGACGGCATGGCTACTTCTTTCCCTGCGAATAAGTCGAGTAGATTGTCATTTAAGAACTCTATGTCAAGCGCTTCAAGACATTCAAAGTCATAGTTGCCGTTTTCATCTTTTGGATTGCGTGCGCGCCCAACATAGTAGCTGTCGAGGCTTATCACTTTTGGTATGTAGCCTATAGCTTCCAGCTCAAGCGCAAGTTTTTTTGCAGACGTTGTTTTGCCAGAACTTGAAGGACCTGCAATGAGCACAACGCGCACATTTTCGCGCTTTGCAATTTTGTCTGCGACATCTGCGAACTGGCGTTGCTGAAATGTTTCCGATATGTCGATGAAATCGTTGAATTTGCGCTCGTTTATCAATTTGTTGAGCGACGCTGCCGACGTAACGCCAACACGCTTGCCCCATTCTTTGTAGTGGCTGTAAATTTTGAAAAGTTCAGGTTCATCTGTAAACTGGGGCAGCACATGTGGCTCTGAAGATTTTGGAAAGCGCAGCAAAAATCCTTGACCGTATGGCATGAGCGCGAATGTTTTTAAAAATCCTGTTGAAGGTACGAGCGGTCCAAAATACAAATCTGAAAAGCCACCGAGCGAATTGATTCTTACTCGTGGCGGGCAAAAATAATTGAGCTGCAGCCGCGTTTCTACGAGCCCCAGCGCGTCAAAAAGCTGTGTGGCTTCCGTGTATGAAATATGCTGAACGGCAATTGGCAAATTTTTTGCCACGAGGGAATGCATCTCATTTTCAAGCGATTCAATTTGCATTTTTTCAATAGGCTTGCCTGTTTCAAGCGTATAGTAGTAGCCGTGACCGAGCGAGTGACCGACAAGCAGTCGTGAGGACGGAAACAGTTTGTACGCTGCTGCTGCAAGCAGCAAGCATAATGAGCGCCGGTACACCGCTGCACCATCTTTTGTGTTGTTGAGCACCGGCTCAATATGAGAATTGACATCAAGAGCGCGGTCGAGCGGTTGTACGTCGTTGTTGATGCGCACTGCGAGAATATGCTCCGCGTGCTCTGAAAAATGAGGAAGCAACGTATTTACTGGCGTACCGTACGGCACAACAAGTGTTTTCCCCGACGGAAAAGAAACAGACAATGTGTGTTCCTGCATATAGGCGGTATTGGATTTGAACCAATGGCTTCTACCGTGTGAAGGTAGCACTCTACCCCTGAGTTAACCGCCCGCTCTGCTTAAAATAGCATAAATCTCATTATAGCATGATGCAAGTGTGGATGTCAACATGACGCAACTTTACAAAATGCGTGCATCGGTGTATGGTTATATCATGACGTTTTCTCGCAGAAGCGGTGTTTTGCTGCATCTTACATCGCTCCCAAAAAGCAGCGGTATCGGTACGCTTGGGAAAAGCGCGTATGAGTTTGCAGACTGGCTGCATGAAGCGCACCAGTCGCTGTGGCAAATATTGCCGCTCGGACCAACTGGCTACGGAGACTCGCCGTATGCATCGTTCTCAACGTTTGCAGGCAATCCGCTTTTGATCGATTTGGAGCTGCTCGTCAAAAACGGCTGGGCGTGTGCAGAAGATATTGTGCCGCCAGAATTTATTAAAACGTTCGGCGTGGTTGACTACGGCGCTGTCGTGTATTGGAAGCTGCCACTTCTTGAAAAATGCGCGGCACATTTTCTTTTGCATTGTACACAAGAAGACCGCACTACTTATGAAGCGTTCAAAAATGATAACGCTGCATGGCTCAATAAGTACGCGGCATTTACGAGCATAAAAAATCATTTTGATAAAAAAGCGCAAGCAGAAAACGTGCGCGGAAGTGCAAGCATGTGGAATGCGTTTTGGCCGCGCGATTTAGCTTTGTGCGAGCCTGCTGCCGTGTCAAAATGGGAAAGCGGGCACGTTCATGAAATTGAAGTTGTTAAAGTGATTCAGTTCTTTTTTGCAATGCAGTGGCGCGCGCTTAAAGCGTATTGCAATGAGCGCGGCATTTCGATAATCGGCGACATTCCTATTTTTGTTGCGCTTGATTCTTCTGACGTGTGGGCGCATCAGCATCTTTTCCAGCTTGATGCAAACGGCGTACCTGTTGCAGTTGCGGGAGTGCCGCCCGATTATTTTTCTGAGACGGGGCAGCTGTGGGGAAATCCGCTTTACGATTGGCGCGCAATGAAGAATGAAAACTACTCCTGGTGGATTTCGCGCATTGCACGCATGCGTGCGCTTGTGGACTTTGTGCGCATAGATCATTTTCGCGGATTTGAATCATATTGGGCGGTGCCGTACGGTGAGGCGACTGCTGTGCACGGCACGTGGGAAAAAGGCCCCGGCATAGATTTATTTACTGCAATAAAAAAATCACTCGGCGACCTTCCTGTCATTGCAGAGGATTTAGGCGTCATCACAGACGAGGTGCGCGCGCTCCGGAACGAGTGCGGTTTTCCCGGCATGAAAGTGCTCCAATTTGCGTTTGACCCGAACGAAGCTGGCGCGAGCGGTATGACGAATGCGTTTTTGCCGCACGAGTACCGCGATGCAAACTGCATATGCTACACGGGCACGCACGACAACGACACGCTGCAAGGGTGGCTTTTGCGCGAAGGAGATGCAACTGTGCAGCTTGTTGCTTCTTACGTATTTGGGAAACAGGTTGCCGCTGACCACGCGCGCGCTCTGGTGCAAAACGGCACATTGTGCGAAAAAATTGTGCAACTCGCGTTTGCGTCCACAGCGCAGTTTGCCGTCGTTCCGTTGCAAGATGTTTTGCACCTTGACAACAGCGCGCGCATGAACGAGCCTTCTACGACAGGCAGAAACTGGCAGTGGCGCATGGAAGCAGGCATGCTCGGCGTGGAAGCTGCCGAATGGCTTGCATATATGAGTCGCCTGTACGGACGGAATGCCATAACATGAAATGTGTCAATGATAAGCGTTAATCTTACATTATTGCTTTTTTATAATTATAAGATTAACGCTTATCTTCCATAATTTTCCGTTCCCTTTGCGAGTGTTGTAGAGAAGGGCATTTATAAAGAAAGCAAATTTGGAAATGGCGCAGGCGAGGTTCTGCCTAAAAACACACTTGGAATGGTGGCAAGCTACACGACCTGCCTGCCGCATACAGGTCGTGTAGCGCAGTCCAATACCTATTGCGTTCTACCGTGTGTTTAGAGGCAGGTTCTCGCCGAGAGCCTTTTTTTAGATTTATGCAGAATACGTTAGTTTTAGAGTTGCACTTCTCTACAACAGCCATAACATGAAATGATTGACATGTGCCTATGCTTGTATTATAATGATAAATTGGAATTGTGTCATGGATTTTTACATGCTGTAGCCACGTGACCGGAGATGTTTTATGAAAAGACTCTTTTTTGTCGTTGCAGTCTTGCCTGTCATCTTTTCTTGTAGAAATACGACAGGTGATGATTCAGTTCTGCCATCACAGCCTAGCACAAGTTCACATTATATTGTTCGCTTTGATCCAAACGGTGCTGAAGGCACTATGGAAGACCAGCGCCACATAGTGGATGATGAGCGACTTTTACGCTTGAATCAATTTACCTACCTTATGCATGATTTTACAGGTTGGTACACAGAACCTGGCGAAGATGGCAAAGGTGCAGGTGCAAAATACAATAATGGCGAAGAAGTTAAAAACATTGCGAAAGTAGGTGAAACTCTTACGCTGTATGCAGGCTGGCATAACCGTGGCGGCTACAATCAAAGTGAAATTACCAAGATAAAAATTGACCCATCTTCTTCTGCGCCTCAAACAATAAAAATTATTGACCCTAACTGGAGCAAAGGCAATGGAGAAACATTAGAAGCCATTGCAAAAGAACTTGAACAATCAAAGAGTGCAATTACCCTCGACTTACGTGAAATTGCAGTAGAAAATATGGGAGACCTTTTTACAAATATTGATAGAACCGCTTTCGGTGATGACACTGCTTTATACGATGTAGAAAATCCAGATTGGAGGAGCGACAAAAATCATGCGCCTATCAATATTGGAACAATTATTATTCCTGAAACTTGTAAAAAATTTTCTAGTAATTTTTTTGCAAACTGCATTGCAGTAAAACAGTTTATTGTTCCAGAAAAAAATGAATGGTTTGTTACAGAAAACGGAAAGGGCGAAAGCGGGGCAGGCAGCATTCTGTACATGTACCATGAGAAAAAAGTTGGTGACGTTACGAGTCCAAATACAGATGCGTTAACTTGTGTTGCAGTTGCAACATCACTTACTGGAACTGTCTCGTTAAATTCTAATACCAAAAAAATTGGTCATCAAGCATTTTACGGCTCTGCTATAAGCGGTGTAGCCTTGCCTGAAAGTCTTGAAGAAATCGATATGTATGCTTTTATGCGCTGTAATAATTTAAAAAGCATTTCGTTTCCTGCTTCTCTTTTGCGTATTGACGGGTACGCTTTTTCTGGATGCAAAGAATTGGAAACTGTAACGTTTGCGCCTTCTTCTAAAATTTTTTATATTGGTTCAAGAGCATTTCAAGTAGAAAATAACAAGTTGACATCGTTTACCCTCCCGTCTTCTATAAAGAGACTTGGCGGGCAAGTTTTTGGCAACAGTGTTAAAAAGATTGCCATTGTTTTTGAAGATAACGTAAACGGTGCTTGGCATTACTTTTCAAACGACAAAGCGAGTGTGGGAAATTTTGGATATGATACTGACAAGGCGCGTGCTGAATTGCAAGAATTAATCGGTAACGGAGTTGCAACTGCAATTTCTAGCATTACTGATGGTTATAATAACGCTCGTAAAGAACCAACCGAGCCTTTATATGCTCAAGATGCAAAATATTTTGGTTTAAGCTCTAGAGCAGATAAAGGGAGAGAGCGACGAGTCCAATAATTTCCTTACAGTTTGTAGCACGAAGTGATACATTAAACACCCGTCACGAATAAAACAAATTTAACAATAAACTATCCAAAACAGTGAATTGCGCCCGCCTGCCGTCTGGCAGGTAGCCGGCACCTCTGTCCATTTTAGTACTGTCTGCGTCGTGCCTGCATTGTGTGTAGAGCCCTAAAGGGCAATCGACAATCTATTAGTTTTTTCTGTCTGTTGTACGACAGACAGAAAACGCGTGTCTTGAGTAACACGCATGCTATTTTGCACATTGCGCGTTTTTATGTAACGCGCTATACTAGTCGCCATGAAAAAGATGCCTATGCTGCTTGAACTGTTTTTGTCGTTTGCAAAAATAGGGGTTGTTACATTTGGCGGTGGCATGGCGATGATGCCTATGCTGCAGCGCGATTTAATCGAAAAAAAACACTGGATAAGCGAAGATGAGTTGCTCGATTACTATGCAATCGGGCAGTCTACGCCTGGCATTATAGCGATAAATGTTTCAACATTTGTGGGCTTTAAGCGGGCAGGCATTTTTGGCGGCATTGTGGCAACGCTTGGCATGGTGTTTCCTTCGCTTGTGATTATTTCGCTCATTGCGACGTTCATCGACTCTGTTGACCATTTGCTGTGGGCGCAAAAAGCGCTCAAAGGAATCAACGTGTCTGTTGCAGCGTTGCTCACATCTGTTGTGCTCCAGTTTTCAAAAAAGACAGTCAAATCATTTGTCGGCTTTTTGTGCCTTGCCGTTTCGTTTGCAGCAATTTTTTTCTTTCACATTCCGTCGTATGTGATGATTGTTGCAGGCGCGCTGTTCGGTATCGTGTTTTACGCGGCATCGCAGAAAAAAAATCTTGAGCGCGCTCAAAGTGGCGAACAGAAATCTGATGGAGACGTGCAATGACATATTCACTCTTGCAGCTCTTTTTGATTTTTTTCTACATAGGCACATTTACTATCGGCGGCGGACTTGTGGCGATTACGCTCATGCAGCAAACGCTCGTTGAAAAAGGCGTTATCAGCGTAGAGCAGTTTTACAATATGGTTGCCATCTCTGAATCAACTCCTGGTCCCATTGGCATAAACATGGCCACGTACATAGGTTATTCGCAGTATGGCGTGCTTGGCGGTATTGTGGCGACGCTTGGCGAAGTAGCTCCATCAATCATATGCATTGTGATAATTGCGCATTTTTTTATGAAGTTCCACGACACGCCTGTAGTAAAGGCAGCATTCACTACGTTGCGCCCTACAACGACAGGCGTTATTCTGGTAGCTGCAATGCACGTGGTTGTCGTTGCGCTCATGCAAGTGCCTGCCGACATTTCCGCGCTCGCGTCGTTGGAGGGCTGGAAAACAGTTTTTTTATGGAAAAATGTTGCGTTTTACACGCTTGCATTGCTTTTGCTTGTAAAGCCAAAAGTGCATCCGATGATTGTTGTTGCACTCGGAGCTGCGTTTGGCATACTTTTTTTGTGATGTAGCGTCAGGGTGTATGCATGAAACTAGCATGCACATGTGATTGTTTTTTCTGCGTATATGGCGTATACTATTTGTATGAGTACACATATCAACGCGCCTGAAGGCGCAATTGCAGAAGCGATTCTGCTTCCCGGTGACCCGCTTAGGGCAAAATTTATTGCAGAAAATTTTCTTGAGAAGGCAACATGCTACAACGAAGTGCGCGGCATGTACGGCTTTACGGGCATGTACAATGGCAAGCGTGTTTCAGTGCAGGGCACAGGCATGGGACAGCCTTCTCTTTCAATCTATGTAAATGAGTTGTTTCAATTTTATGGCGTGCAAAAGGCGATTCGTGTTGGCACTGCGGGCGCCATTCAGCAGTCGCTTAATCTGCGCGACACTGTGCTTGTAAACGCTGCGTGCACAGACTCATCGTTGCAGACGCAACGTTTTGGCAATTTGCATTTTGCGCCATCGGCAGATTTTATGCTGCTTGAAACTGCGTATCAAACTGCAAAGAGGCTTGGCATTGGCGTGACGGTAGGGCAGTGTGCTTCAAGCGATTTATTTTACGACGAAAATGCACATTGGAAAACATGGCAGAAATTTGGCGTGCTTGCTATTGAAATGGAGGCAGCGGAATTATATACGCTTGCTGCAAAATTCGGGCGCAAAGCGCTTGCAATCCTTACGGTGAGCGACCACATCGTTTCAGGAGGAGAGACGACTGCTGAAGAGCGCGAAAAAACGTTCAAAAACATGATAACGCTTGCGCTTGAAACTGCCGTTGCCGAACTGTAGTTGCTCAAAATTATTGCGGAAAACGTGAATTAAAGTTTTTGCAAACTGTTTGGTGATTGCGTTAAACTATAATTTGCTCTTCTCTCATCATATTGGAATTTTTTAATTTTTTTTTAATTTATTTTTCATTACACTGTATAGGGAAGTGAGATATATTTTTAGAAGAATTCAGAAGCAAGAATTCTTATTTTTATAAAGCGAGGTATCGTTATGAATGCAAAAATCAAAAATCTAGCTGCACTTTTTACAGTGTTGTGCTTTATGGCTCTTCCGCTCGTTGGGCAAAATCAGCAAGATGAAAATTTTAACTCTCAGCAAGAAAATTATTTTCAAGAGGGTGACTACTATGAGCAAAGCGATTCCTCTGGACAGGATGAACAACTTAATCAATCACCAGAGTTTAATCAAAATAGAAAAAATATGCAAAGGCGACCTGCACCCAATCGCAATCCGAATAACTCTGGCCCTAACAGACCGTATAATCCTAATCGCAATCCAGACAATTCCGGTCCTGGCAACGGACAGAATCCCAATATGATGCAAAATTCTAAAAACTATCCGATGCACGGCCCCTTTGGTGATTGGGAAGCTCGCACAATGAACAAAAAAATTGACTTTGACTTTGAGCGAAATGGCAAACTCGAAATTAATGTAGAAAAAGGATTTCTTTCGGAAATCGACTGGGTAGGTCATTGGACTGCTGACGAATCTGTCATTACATTTTTCGTTCGTGCAAAAAAAACGGAAATCGAGGCGCCAGGTAGAGATCGAGGAATGCGTGAGCCTGTAGACGAAGTATGGAAAATTTCGTACAGGGTTAAAGGCAACAAACTTATTTTAGAGAGCAAAGATTTTCCAAAAGAAATCGGACCAAAAATTACGCTTAGAAGAGACTATTAACATGGTAAAGGAGCACGGAAATCAATTTTCAAGCGCTTTTGTTAATGAAAACGGCAGTGCGGACGAGCTGCACGTCTGGGCAAAGCCCGCGCTGACATTTTTAACAGCTTCCTGTGCTCTTGACTTTTTTTGAGAAACCTATGATACTACTCAAGAACTATATATTTGTGGAGGTCTGTATGAAAACAAAAATGATTTTTGCAGCTGCAGCGTTAGTAATCGTTTCAAGCGTTGCTGCGTTTGCACAAAAGGCAACTATTGATTTGCGTTTCAATGCGCTTGCCGAAGATGCAAATAACTACTTCAATTGGACTGCTGACGGCAAAAATGTGAAAGATGCGTTTGATGCGGCAAGCGGCGCATCGAAAGCAAAATCGACGACAGAGTTCAACGTAGTGCGCTTTGATGCAAGTGGTTCGAAAAAAGCTATTCCTGCTGGCTTGCGTTCGTTCGTGCTCTATCCTGTTGCTCCTCGTGCGACAGCTGAAGGCGATGCGTTCATGGTAAGCGAAAGCGGCAAAATGCTCACAATTCGCTTTATCCACCGCGGTGTAGCCTATCAGATTATGACTGATGCAAAAGGCAACATTGACATGGCAAGCAGCTTCCAGATTGCAACTGTCGGCGACAATGTAGGCGGAAAATTCATGCTTAAAAATGAATACGTAAAAGCAGGTGGCGACAAATCAAAGATGGCAGATGTTGATTGGTCAAAAGTGCCATTTGCAAAAGATGTTGCAGACAGCGATGCAGGCTACACGTACAGTGGCTCGCTTAAAGCGGCATATAAGAACGGCATTCTCACGGTAAAAGGCAACTTGCAGAAAAAATAGCGTGTTGGTTTCACTGTTTTGAAAAAGGGCTGTCCAAAAGAATGGACAGCCCTTTTTATATGCGAAACAAGTGCAAAAGTATTGCAAATGTGAAAATTATATTTGCCAATATACATTTTGTGTGGTATAATTCTATAAATATGGCAACGCTTTAAAAGATGTGCGCTTGAGAATGCGCAATCACTATGTTATTTTTTATGGAGTTTTTATGAAGCCGACATTAGTAGTTTTAGCAGCGGGAATAGGAAGCAGATACGGTGGTGTAAAGCAAATAGAGAGTGTTGGTTTGCATGGTGAATGCCTGCTTGATTTTGCAACATATGATGCAAAGCTGTCGGGTTTTGGCAGTGTCGTCTACATCATCCGTAAAGACATAGAAAAAGATTTTCGTGAGCGGCTTTTTGACCGCGTGGCAAAAAACTTTGATGCGCAGTATGTGTTTCAGTCTCACGAACGTTTGCTTACGCAAGAACAGATTGCAATGTCATCTAGACGCACAAAACCGTGGGGTACAATCCATGCGTTGTTGTGTGCGCAAGAAGCGGTAAAAGCGCCGTTTGTTGTCATCAACGCGGACGACTATTACGGGCGCGATGCATTTAAAACGCTCGGCGCATACCTTTCTGAAGTGACAAGCGAGAGCACCGAACATGCCATGGTCGGCTACGTGCTCGAAAACACGATGAGCAAAAGTGGTTCTGTTTCTCGCGGTGTGTGCACTGTGCGCGACGGCATGCTCGCTTCAATGGTTGAGAATTTGAAAATCTATTATGAGGGTGACGGCATTGTAAGTGAAATTGGCGATAGCAAAAAGCAGCTTACAGGAAAAGAATGGGTGAGCATGAACTGCTTTGGTTTTACGCCTGCCGCATTTGCATCGTTCAATGCGTTTTGGGAAGATTTCATTGCGACAAATGCGCAGAGCGAAAAGGCAGAGGCATTGCTTCCGAATGCAGTTGATGCACTCATTCACAGTGGCAAAGGCAGCATGAAGTTCTTTACGTCAACAGAAAATTGGTTTGGCATGACGTATCCAGAAGATCGCAAAATTGTTAAAGAAGCGTTGGCGAAAAAGATTGCAGAGCAATATTATCCCGAAATGCTTTGGGAAGAGTGATTTTACAGGAGGTAGATATGAAAAAAATTTTTGCACTAGCGCTGCTTGCGTGCGTGGCAGGCATTCCGCTTTTTGCACAGGAGGACGCTGAAAACGGCAAGACGTTTGGCGGTTCTGCGGGGCTGCGTCTTTCAATACTCGGTATTGAGCCGACAGCATCATTCATTTTCAATCACATGGAAATTGAAGCATCCTGTCCGCTTGCACGGTACGGTATAAACAGCAGCATTGTTGGCTATGCACCTGGCGCTGCCGTGGGCTACATATCTTCTCCATTTGACAAAGGCTGGCAAAACGGCGTTGGCATATCGTACTACTGGTTTACTCAGTCATATATTGATTCTGTTGTTGAGACGTTTTGGGATGTTACGAGTACTGCGGAGAACGTCAATCTGCATGCGTTTTCGCTCTATTACCGCGGCGGCATCAGGTTTAGAAAAGGCTTTAATATGTATTTTCGCGTAATGGTTCCGCTTGTGCTGTATGCGCATGCCGACACGGAGAAGGCTGTTATATCAGTCATTGACCGTGAGTTTGTCTCTGTCATGCTGCTTGGCTGTGTATGTACGCAGGCTATTGGAGTGCGCTTTACTTTTTAGAATTTTTGCAGTATATTGCATATGTGAACATTTTATTGTCTCATGCTGTTTGTGGAGAAAGTACTATGAAAAAAATTATTGTACTATGTGCGCTCGTGCTGTCATTTTCTTGCGTTCCGCTTTTTTCTGAAAACTCGTCGAAAACTTCAGGCTTTGCATTCGGAGCGCGATTTTCTACGCTCGGCGTTGAGCCAACTGTTTCAATCCTTATGAACAAAATGGAAATAGAAGCTTCATGCGCAGCTACACGATATGGCAACGATTGGAGCGAAGCAAGTTTTAGCGTTGTTCCAGGCGTTTCGCTTGGTTACACGCCGTCTTCGTTCAGTTCGGGTTGGAAAAATAGCGTAGGAGCTGCATACAATTGGTTCATGCCGTCGTTTTTTAAATATACGCCAAATTTCAGTGGCGTTGGTTTTGCACAACTTCAATCGGGTGGTGCGCATATTTTTTCGCTGTACTATCGTGGCGGTCTCAAATTTGGCATTTTTGAATTGTATGGGCGAATTATAGTGCCGATTGCCATGTATGCGCCCGGTGTTTCGGGCAATCAATTTCTTACAATTATTGATGTGGACGGCGTTACATCAAGTGTTGCGTTTTGCATGCAGACATGCTCATTTGGCGTGCGCTTTGCACTATAGCGCACACATTGCCCGTCGCTCTATTCTGCATAAATGCGCTTGTTCTCGTTTCAGTACGGAACGGCGAGTAGGAGATAGATATGGGAATTATTGCTGCGGTAGCAGGTGCTGTTGGCGGCGCGCTTGCAGATCAATGGCTTGAAGTGATTGAAGCGCAAGATATGGGTGAGGGAGTTGTATTTACGAAAGGCGTTATGATGCGCCAGAGCGACAGGCGCAATCAGAATCGCAAAGGCACGTCTGACATTATTACAGACGGCTCAATCATTCACGTACATCAAAATCAATTTATGATGCTCGTTGACGGTGGCAAAATAGTCGATTATTCTGCAGAACCCGGCTATTACAAAGTGAGCAACGCGTCAAATCCATCGCTTTTCAACGGCAATTTTGGAGACGCGCTCAAAGAGTCATTTTCGCGCATTACATATGGCGGCGTGCCTTCGCAGCAGCAAAAGGCGTTTTTTGTCAATTTACAGGAGATAAAAGGCATTAAATTCGGTACGCCCAATCCGCTCAATTATTTTGACAATTTTTACAACGCGGAACTCTTTTTGCGCACGTTCGGCACATATTCTATAAAAATTACCGACCCAATTAAATTTTTTCAGGAAGCTATTCCTCGCGACGCAGAGAATGTGCATATTGACGACATAAACGCGCAGTATCTTTCTGAGTTCCTTGAAGCGCTTCAAGCTGCAATGAACAAAATGTCTATAGACGGCATACGCATTTCGCACATGCCGTCAAAAGGCTCGCAGCTCAGCACATACATGTCTGAAATCCTCGATAAGTCGTGGACGGAAAAGCGCGGCATGGAAGTGCTCTCTGTTGGCATCGCAAGCATTTCATATGACGATGAATCGAAAGAGCTTGTCAATATGCGCAACAAGGGCGCAATGCTCGGTGATGCTTCTATTCGCGAAGGATTTGTGCAAGGTTCTGTGGCGCGTGGGCTTGAAGCGGCAGGTTCAAATCAAGCGGGAGCTGGCATGGCGTTTATGGGCATGGGAATGGGCATGAACGCAGGCGGAAGTTTTATGGGGCAGGCAAGTCAGGCGAACATGGCGCACATGCAGCAGCAAGGCAGCGCAACAAAAGTTCCCGCAAAAGAGGCTGGCGAATGGTTTTGCTCTGAGTGCGGCACAAAAAACAGCGGCAAATTCTGCACGAATTGCGGCACGCAAAAGTCGCTTGGAAACACGTGTCCAAAATGCGGCGCACAACTAACGGCAGGTGCAAAGTTCTGCTCTGAATGCGGCGAAAAACTTTAGCAGTCAGGCGGCTTCCATGAGCGTTGAAAGTTACAAATGTTCCGGGTGCGGTGCGCCTATTTCATTTAATCCCAAAATCGGCGGCTTTAAGTGCGTGTATTGCGGCAAAACATGTACGGAAGAGGAGCTTGCAACATTTCTTGAGCAGACAGAAGCAAAAAATGAGCAAAAACGCAAACACGCTGCTGCAAGCGGTACTGATGCAAGCGATGACGAAGTGATGCAGTATACGTGCCCGTCGTGCGGTGCTGAAGTTGTCGTTGGCGATACGGCTGCAACATCGTTCTGTTATTACTGCCACAGTCCCGTCATCATAGAGAGCAGGCTGCGTGGCGATTTTAAGCCTGACAAAATCATTCCGTTTAAAATTGATAAAAAAGATGCTGTCGAAAAATTTTCCGAATGGATAAAAGGCAAGCGATATGTGCCGAGCGATTTTACAGCAAAAGCGCAGGATGCGAATATTGTGGGCATGTATTTGCCGTACTGGGACATTGATGTTGCTGTGAATGTCGATTACCATGCTACTGGCATTAAACGCACGACATGGCAGCAGGGCGACAACGAATACACAAAGACAGATGAATATCAAATTGACCGTACTGGCAAACTCAGCTACAACAATATGCGCGAGCTTGCATTTTCAAAAATAAATCAAGACTTGATAAACGGCATCAATCCGTACAATGCAGCAGATGAGAAAAAGTTTTCTTCAGGGTATCTTTCAGGCTTCCAGTCGGAGCGATACACAGTGGGGCGCGAATTCATTACGCCTGTAGCGCAAAACCGTGCAAAGTCATACACGATTAGCGACATTCACAATTCTACCGGCTGCAATACATTTGCAAACGTGCGCGATAACACGACATATTCTATTGACGACGTGCGCTACACGCTGCTTCCCACCTGGGTGCTCAACTACAAGTACAAAGGCAAAGACTATCAGTTTGCAGTAAACGGTCAGACAGGAAAATCATATGGCGATTTGCCTGTGTCAAACGGCAAGCTCTTGGTGCACTCGCTTGCGCTCGGCGTGCTTGTTGCCCTGCTTGCAGTTTTGGGAGGGCTGTTTTTATGGTAAAACGCAGCATAAAAATAGCAGTCGCTACATTGATGATTTTTGCACCTGCTCTCTGTTTTTCGCAGCACCCTGACAGCATGCTGCCTTATTATGATGGACGGCACGTGACTGACAGCGCGCACGTTTTTTCAAATGCAACTGTCGAAAGCATGGAAGCGCAGTTGCAGCAGCTTACGCAAAAGACGGGCTCAACGCAACTCATAGTCACGGTGAAAAATACTGGCGACAAAACGCCCGAAGCATATGCAGATGATTTGTATGAGGCGTTCTACGGCATAGACACAGAAGGCACGCTTTTGCTTGTTGTCACAGATGACGCGCGCTGGAACAGCAGCGGCAGATATGTGCATCTTTCTACGAGCGGCGAGAGTACAATTGTCAAGATTTCTGATTCTACTGTAAACACGCTGTGCGATGCGTTTGCAAATGGATTTGCGCGCGGCGGTTATGACGAGGGCGTGCGATTATACGTGAAAAAGCTTTCTGAGCATTTGAAAAACGGCATTACAGGTACGGAAGCTGCCGCAAGTTCGGGGGCATCGCTCATCTCAATGATGACGATGTTCTTTGCAACGAAGAAAAAATATAAAATGAAAAAGCATCACGCCGTCTACAATGTGCAGCATAATTCGGTTGTCAATTTTGCAAATGTTGCAGATACGCTCATAAACTCGCGCACGTCTGTACGCAGAATTGCACGTGATAGCAGCGGAGGAGGACGTGGGGGAGGAGGCGGTTCAAGCACGCACTCGTCTTCAAGCGGCGGCACGCACGGCGGAGGCGGGCGCGGGTTTTAATAATGTATACTCATGTGGCGTTGTAGGAGGGCGGCGAATCGCGTAAGAGTGATGTTGCAAATTGCAGCGCAGCGGCATCGCAAAAGGAAAAAGTTGTGAATTTAGATACTGAAAAAATTACACGGGACATGCAGGATATTGTTCGTTGTAAAACAGTTTCGTACCGTGACGAAAGTCGCATAGACAGAAGTGAATTTAACAAACTGCATGCACTCATTGAAGAACGTTTTCCGCATCTGTACAATGTGGCAAAACCGCTCCACATAGGAAAAACAGGATTGCTTTTCCACATTGCAGGAAGCGGCGGAAATAATTTTTGTACATGCGCAGTGCTCATGGCACACTACGATGTCGTTCCCGCAAACGAAAGTGAATGGTCAAAGCCTCCGTTTGACGCAGTAATTGAAAATGGCGTCCTATGGGGACGCGGCACGCTTGACACAAAAGGCACATTCTGCGCAATTCTTGAATCAGTAGAGCAAAAGCTCAGCGAAAATTGGCGGCCGTCATGCGAGTTGTACCTTTCATTTTCAGGCGAAGAAGAAATAGATGGTGAGTCGTGTCCAGAAATTGTTCGATGGTTTGAAAAGCAAGGCATCCGTCCCGATTTTGTACTTGATGAAGGAGGCGCAATTGTTGAAAATGCGTTTCCTGGTGTGAAAGGAAAATGCGCAATGATAGGCATTGCAGAAAAAGGCGGCGTCAATGTTGATTGTTCTATTGAGAGTATTGGCGGTCATGCATCTGCGCCTCCAAAACATTCTGCGGCAGGGCTTATTGCGCTTGCAGCATGCGCACTTGAACGCGCGTCATATAAAGCGCAACTCACACGACCTGTAAAAGAAATGCTTGCTACGCTTGCACCGAAGAAAAAAACATTATTTGAAATTGCATTTAAACTTTTTGGAAAAAATATTGGCGGAGAAGTAAACGCGATGACGCACACCACGTGTGCTATTACACGTCTTTCAGGAAGCGATGCCTACAACGTGTTGCCGCCAAAAGCATCGCTTGGCATGAATGTCCGCTTGCTTGGAAGCGACACAATTGAGTCAATGCTCGCACACATGAAACATGCTGTCCGCCGCATTGAGAAAAAAACGGGTGCAACATTTTCATTTCACGTTGTTAACGGCATGAATCCGTCAATTGTTTCCGACACGCATTGCGTGCAATGGGAAAACTTGAAATTAATAATCAATAAAACATGGCGGGGCGTTGTCGTGAGCCCATACTTGATGATGGCATGCAGCGACTCGCGTCATTATTGCCATATCTCCAACAACGTGTACCGCTTTTCTGCAATGTTCATGTCAAAAGAAGACCGCATGCTCATTCACGGAAACGATGAACGCATACGACTCTCCATACTGTTTGAAACTGTGCAGTTTTATGGAAATTTGCTAGAAGCTTTGTAGCCATGTTGCTCCGCGCACCTAATTGCACTTACTGTTTGACAACGCGTACCGCAGTGTAGCCTGCTTCTGTTACCGCATTGGCAAGTTCACTGTCGGCAACATTGCTAGAAAGCGTTACGACAGCGTTTTTGTTTTCAAGGCTTACAACTGCATTTGTAACATTGCTCACAGATGCAAGCGCTTTTTCTACATGCTTTTTGCAGTTTTCGCACATCATTCCTTCAATTAAAATTGTCTTTGTCATAGTTTCCTCCATATGCTTTTTGCTCAATTGCACAGTTTTGACCGAATGCGCCGCGCCCGTATCCAAAACAGCGTTTTCGCGTGGATGTGCGCTGTCCGTATTGAACGCCTCGTTAGGCAATGAAACTGTTTTTGCGCGGCCGCGCGTTTTGTATATGTTGAGCATGTTAAGGCGCAGTGCATTCATCACAACGCAAAAACTTGAAAGACTCATTGCAAGCGCGCCGAGCATCGGATTTAGCATAAGCCCGAATGCGGGAAAAAGTGCGCCTGCTGCAACAGGTATGCCAACAACATTATAGCAGAACGCCCAAAAAAGATTTTGCCGTATATTTGCTAAAACGCCACGCGAAAGGTGCACCGCTCCGCACACGTCAACAAGTGACGACTTCATAAGCACTACATCCGCTGCCTCTAGCGCAACATCCGCGCCCGCCCCGATTGCAATGCCCGTGTTTGCTCTTGTCAAAGCAGGTGCATCGTTTATGCCGTCTCCTACCATGGCAACATTGCCGTACTGCTGAAAGTGTGCAACCACGCTATCTTTGTCGCCTGGAAGCACATCTGACACAACCGATGTTATGCCAACTGTTTTTGCAACAGCATGTGCAGTTTGCTTATTGTCGCCAGTGAGCATGACAACGCACATGCCTTCATCGTGCAGCATTTTTACCGCTTGCGCACTGTCAACTTTTGCTACGTCTGCAACAGCAATGACGCCGAGCATCTTTCCATCGTAGGAAAAATAAAGCGGTGTCTTTCCGTCTTCAGCAAATTGCATGCCTTTTTCCGTGAGCTTTTTGTCAAGTATATTTTTCATAAGCGCAGCGTTTCCGCCGAGCGCAATTTTTCCGTCAATTGTTCCTTGCACACCGAATCCCGGCAACGCTGTAAACTCCTCTATTGCACGTGCGTTCACTTCATGTAAAGCGGCGTATTCCGTTATCGCGCAAGAAAGCGGGTGCTCGCTCTTTGCTTCAAGGCTTGTTGCAAACGAAAGGAGTTCATCTTCACGTGCGCCGTGTGATGCATATACATCGGTGACTACAGGCTTCCCCTCTGTAACGGTACCTGTTTTGTCGAGCACAACAATGTCTGTTTTGCCGCATGTTTCAAGACTTGCTGCGCTCTTAAACAAAATGCCGTGCTTTGCGCCGAGCCCGCTTCCAACCATAATTGCAACAGGAGTTGCAAGTCCCAATGCACACGGACAACTTATGACAAGTACGCTTACCGCGCGCGCAAGCGCAAAGCTGACAGAACTTCCTGCAACAAGCCAAACGACAAGTGTTGCAAGCGCAATCACAATCACCACAGGCACAAAGATACCGGAAACTTTGTCCGCAAGTTTTGCGGCAGGCGCTTTTGACGCGGCGGCATTTTCTACCATTTTAATAATTTGATTGAGCGTAGTGTCGTGCCCAACGCGCGTTGCGGTGCACGTGAGGAATCCGTTTTGATTAAGCGTTGCCGCGCTCACGCTGCTTCCTGCATTTTTGTCTACGGGAATGCTTTCTCCTGTGAGGGCTGCTTCATTCACCGCGCTTTCACCGTGCATGACTGTACCGTCAACAGGAATGCGCTCGCCTGGCCGCACAACAAATGTATCGCCTGGCTGTACAAGTTCTGCGGGAATTGTTTCTTCCTTGCCGTTGCGCACAACATGCGCTATTTCTGGTGCAAGTTCCATGAGCGACTTTATGGCGTTAGTCGTCTTGCCTTTGCTGTACGCTTCAAGCATCTTTCCCACAGTGATGAGCGTAAGAATCATTGCAGCGCTTTCAAAATACAAGTCGTGCAAATAGCGGTGCGCTCTTTCCATGTTTCCTGAAGCAAGTGCAAATGTGAGCGCGAATAGAACGACGGTACTGTATGCAAACGACGCACCGCTTCCAAGCGCTACGAGCGTGTCCATGTTCGGACCGCCGTGCAATGCGCTTTTAAAGCCGCTTATAAAAAAGCGTGAATTAACAATCATAATGATTGCGGCAAGAATCATTTCGTAGAGCGCAATTGCAGCGGGATTGTTGTGCATTGCAAGTGGAATAGGCGCATTCCACATAAGATGTCCCATAGACACATACATGAGCGGGAGCAGCAGCACGACTGATGCAACAAGACGTTTTACCAATCGTGGCGTTTCTGCATCTTCAAAAAACTGTGCCGTGTGAATATGTTGCACCCCGCTATATGACTGCTTGCCACTGATGAAAAGTGCGCTATCTAGCGCTGGAGATGCACCGTAGCCTGCTTTATGTACTGCGGTACAAATGGCATCTGCGCTTACGTTTGGCTCATGCTCAACACTCATTGAATTTGTTAAAAGGCTTACAGAAACGCTTTTCACGCCGGGAAGCGCTTGCACCGCTTTTTCTACATGTGCGCTGCATGCTGCGCACGTCATGCCAGAGACAGAAAATTTTGTCACGATTGCTCCTCAAAATGCCGCGTTATTTTATGCCGCGGATTAAATCTATTGTCTCATCAATTATTTTTTCATTGCCTTTGTTTGCTTTTTCTTTCATATTTGTTCTTTCCAGTATTTTGTGTTTCCATAACAAACCTATTATTTAAAATATAATGCCTCTATAGTGCCATGTCAAGAATAGTTGTTTCAATAACACGGGAAGCAGTTTTTGCAGCGCAGTTTTTATTCAGGCGCATGGCTCGCATGCACTGCTAGTTTGATTAACGGAAGTGTTTAAAAACTGATTTTTGTGGTGATGAAACGCTTATTTGCCATTTTTGCAATTTTTTTTTATACTGGGGCTATGTCAAGCATGTGTTTTGATAAGGGAATTGCAGATGAAAATGCAGACGCGTATCAAAAGCCGCTTCCACATAATGCAACGCTCTGCGTGTTCAACGGCAGCACGGTGATATTTCAAAGCTGTGGGAAATGGCTTATGCCGCTCTTTGAGCTTGAAGATTTTTTTAAAACATACGACGGTCCGCGCAATGATTTACGTGCGCACGACACGGCGGTAGGAAAAGCTGCTGCTGTGTTGATGGTGCGCATGGGCATTAGAAAAATTCACGCAAATCTTGCAAGCGTGCTTGCACAAAAATATATTGAAGAGATAAATGCGTGTAGCGGCAAAATTATTTTTACGTGCGAAACATGTGTACCGCGCCTTTTATGCGCAACCGAAGATATGCTTGAAATCCAACATGATGTTGATGCAATGTACATGCAACTTCGTCAACGTGCAAAACTCGTGCAAGGCGTTGACGTGCGCGTAGAGCAGGTGACTGCAAAATACGGACACATAAAAAATCTGTCGTTTACTGTTCCTGCCGGCGGTCGCCTTATGATTGCAGGTGAAAACGGCGCAGGAAAAACAACGCTCTTAAAATTATTGATAGGCGTGCATATCCCTGATTCAGGTGCGATTTTTATTGATGGCGTACATCCGCTTCAGCTTCCCAAACGCACTATCGGTTACATTCCTCAGGCAACAGATGTCGTTGCGTTCAGCCTTTCTGTAGAAGAAGTTGTTTCACTTGGACTTGAAAGGCGTGCAAAAAACAAAGCGGAGCGCATGCAAAAAGCGCTTATGCGTACAGGCACGCAGCATCTTTGTACGAGAAGTTTTGCAAGTCTTTCTGGTGGAGAAAAGCAAAAAGTGTCGCTTGCGCGCTGTCTTGCTCAAAATGCAAAACTTCTTTTGCTTGATGAGCCAACTGCTGCGCTCGACGCTGATAATAGGGCGATGGTTGTTGAAATATTGTATTCGCTATCTGTTTCTGAAATTCCTACCATCATTGTTGCAACACATGACGATGAGCTTATGCGTATGAAAAACTGGCAGCATCTTGTACTTGGACGCGCTTATCCATGTGCAGACGACGGAGAAGCGCATGGATAAATTGGCAATGCTTTTTGCGCTTCCACCAGTGTTGCGAGGCTTTATCGCTTTGCTCATTTCAGGCGCATGCTTTCCGCTGTGCGGTGTAATGGTGCTGCGCCTCAATCTTGTACCGCTTCGCTACATGCTCATGCACGGCGTTATTTTAGGTGGAGCAGTTGCGCTCGCGTTTTCGTTGCCGCTTGTTCCTGTAACAGTTTTAATAAATGTACTGCTCGTCTGCGCAATGGTTCTATATACGAAAGACAGCAGTTTTGGATTTGGTGGTGCAAGCGCTGCAAGCATGGTTTTAAGCATGGCGCTCGCTTCGCTTGTCATGCATGTAAAGGATGTTCCTGCAAAAGATGCGCTTAATCTCTTATGGGGCAGTCCGTTTGCGCTTACAAAAACTGATGTAGCAATTCTTCTGCTCCTTTCCATACTGCTCATCGTATATATAATAAATAATTTTAAAACTATCATTGCACTCTTTTACAATCAAGAGATTGCGTTTTCACTCGGCATAAATGTGCGTGCGCATTATGCAGGTATGGTGTTGCTGATTGCGCTCGTCATTGCGCTTGCAATGAAATTGCTCGGTGCATTTTTAATCGATGCGTTGCTTGTCCTGCCCGTGCTTGCGGCAGCGTCTTTTTTGCAGCGAAGCAATAAATTGCACGGCATAAAAAATTTATTCATTGTAAGCGGCATCTTGGGTTTTTTCTTTACGCTTGCAGGATATGTACTTGCTGTCGTGTGCAATCTTCCCCCTGGTGCTGTAATTGCGTTTATTGCGGGAATCATCTATGTTGTAAGCATAATTGTAAATAGAAAAGGCTGTCCTTTTTAGCGTTTTGCAATTTCAAGGACAGCCTCATTTGGAGGAGGAGATTCTGCCACCTTTATGGTGGTTATGGAGATGGGGGGAATTGAACCCCCGTCCGGGTGCGTAAAACAGGTACATCTACAGGTGTAGCTGTGCGAGATAGTTGTCGGGAGCGTTTAGCAGCACAGCAAGCGTTCGCTCCGTATTCCGATGCATGTCCCGTGCGTATATCGGACACTACACACGGCAAGCTCTGGTTTGCAACAGAAGTTCCTGACCGCTCAGAGCGGCGTGGTCAGGTTTCCGGCTCTTTTAAGTTACAGCTTACGCTGCAAGAGCTAACTGTTCGTTTTCGGACTCGTAGTCCTCTTCACGTTTGGCAGTTATAGTTTTTTACGTTTTCAAAGGAAACGCGGCCTTACCAGCAGTACAAGCTTTCCCACATCCGTCGAAACCGGTGCACCCCCGTATCTAAAACATACGAAAAACCGTGCTCAAAGTCAATAGCTTTTTATGTAGGGATTGCGTGCCGTTTTTGTTTGAATTTTTTGAGCATGGCAACTGCATTGCGCTTGCCGTTATACACGAAGCCACCGTTCCAGTATTCAAGTGCGGCAAACAACGCGTTTCCACCGTCTTGGTCATCGCTACTTTTTGAACGAAACGAAACATAGTTTGCAAGCTCTTCAAAATTTTGCGTACGCAGGCATTCAAGTCGTTTACGGTTGAATTCATTCCACGCTTCTAAATCCTTGAAGCCTTGACCTTCGTCCTGCACGATGATATGCGCATGTGTTGGGCTGAACGAATACCACACTGTCACTTTTTTGTTGATGTCGCAGTGGTTTCCATGCTTCACGGCGTTTTTTATCATTTCGCTTATCTGTTGCTCTAATAGGTTGAGTTCCCGTATTTCTGTCGGCGCTGACTGTACAATCAACAAGGTAAAGTATCTGATTTGCCGAAAATCTGAAGGAAATGTTTTAACAAGCATGTTTTCCTTGTCAAATAACGGATCGTTGTCGTCTGAACGAAGTTCTTTTATTTCTTCTGTCATATTAGGTACAAACTCCTTCTTTTGCAAATGATGTTGCCATGCCAATAGATTGCATTACTCTGCCAACATCTGCAATGATTCTTCTATGCTGTTGGTTATAGGAAAATATCCTGTAAGCTTTGTAAGTTCAATAACTTTCTTTACCGAGCCGTGAACATTTGCTATTGCAAGGCGCAAATTCATCTTTTTGATTGTCGAGCATATGTAGATGAGTGCGCCGATTCCCGATGAGTCAATGTAGTCGACTTGTTCCAGATTGATAACAAAACATTTGACACTTTTTTCAATCATTTTCATGACGAGTTCTTTGAGTTTGTATGAATTGTATAAATCCATTTCTCCGTTTACGTCAATAATGTACACATTGCCATTTTTTCTTATTTTAAGTTCCATAACAGTGCTCCTATTTTATTTTTATAACCATTATGCTCATATCATCGTGCTGACGAGTGTCTCTGCAGTGCTCTTCGACAGCTTCTTTCACTTGTGCCGCTATGCCTTCTCCGCTAAGCTCGTGGCAGTTGGCTATGATGCGCTTTAGCCCTTCAAGCGTATATTGTACACCAGATTCATTGAGAGATTCAAGTAACCCATCGGAGCACGTTACGAGCATGTCACCTGTGGAGAGTTGCACGTGTATGTCTGCATATGAAGCATTGTTCTCTACGCCGAGCGGCTCTTCCTCTTTTGAAATTTGAGTGATTGTCTGTTGAGCGGCAGAGTACAGCAACACGGGGTTTATGCCGCTTGTTGAAATTTCTGCGTCTTTTGTGAGCGGATTGTAATTGATAAGGACAACGCTCGCAAAGTGGTCTTGTTGCGCACTTTCCATGCACAGCCCACGGTTTGCCCAGTTCAGTATTGTTGCTGCACTCTGCTGCGTGTTTACGACAAGTCTAAGCATGGCGCGTATCATTACCATAACAGTGTACGAATTCATGCCTTTGCCGGCAACATCTGCAAAAATGAGCGACACGCGGTCTTTGCGAGAAGCTATAACGTCATAAAAATCGCCACATACGTTTTCGCACGGCATCGACCATGCGCCTATTGAAATGCCTGCAATATCAGGAACAGCAGGTATGAGGTTCTTTTGAAATTTCGATGCAATTTTGCCTTCTTCGGTAAGGTTGCGCCGCTCACTGTAGTCGAGAAAATTGATGAGCGGACGCACCGAAATTGCCGCCGCATCCACTATAGTTTGTGCAGTCTCAAAATCTGTTTCTGTGAACTGCGATTTTCCTGCATTGCGTGAAATTGCTGCAACGCCGATTGTTTCGTTTTGTATTTTTACCGGAATGAAGATAAACGTGTTGAGCGCCAGAAATTCCTCTTTGCCATTTTCAAATACGCGGTTGTCTTTTGTGGCGTCACGCATGAATACGCTCATGCCCGAAGAAACGACATTTCCGAATATGTTGCCGGTAAAAGGAAATTGTGCGTAGCGAAATTTTGTCTCTATGTGAACAGGCGTGTGTGGCAGTGCATCGGGAAGTTTATACGGCGGCGGAAAATTGCCAGTAAGCGTGCGCACTGTAAGAAAATTGTCAAATTCATCTACGATGAGAAAAACGCATCCGTCGCTGTGCGTTTTTTCCATCAAGGTGTGCGCGCAGTATTGGAGAAATTCTGTAATGCCGTTTTCTGCTGTGAGCAAGTCCGATGCTTTTGCCGTAAAGTCTTTGTTTATTTGCAAACTTTTTTCATGCATGTCTGTTGCCGATATATTGAAAGATTGCTGCTCGTCTTTCTTTTTAGGTTTTTCGCGTTTGAGGGAAATGCCCGAAGCAAGTATGATAAAATAGGGAAGCAGCAGCGTTTCAGCTATGAGTATGGCGCATATAAGGTACGTGCTCTGCATGGAACGGAGCGCGTACAGAATGCCCACAAGCATGACTCCAAATACTGTGAAAAAGATAAAACTCGTTTTTGCAGTTTCACGTATGCGCACTATGACAAGCAACGCAAATAAAACACACGTAAGGACTGCCGTAATAATTAACGGTATGTGCATGAATGAATTGATAGTGTACAATTGTTTGCCTCTTTATTGCCTCTCCCCCAGTCGTTATAATTTTATCATTGAAATACGTAATCGTCAAGATTTGATTTTTTTCTTTAAAGCGATTTGCTGAAATATGTTTTTTATGTGTTTGAAAGGATTTGTGCTCCGCGTACGTGTAAACGACAGCACTGCATCGTCAAGTTGTATGTCGCCGAATTTCTTTTTCAATTCATCCCAATACGTGATAATCCATACATATAAGTCGCTTTTTGTGTTGTGCCGAAAATGACGCATTACGCGCTGTCTTTCTATTACATGTATGATAGGCACATATACGTCGCCATACCATGACTGTATTGCATTTTCCATAGCTATTTCTTCAGTTTTGTTTTTGTTGATAAAATATTTGTGCGTCAGTATGTGGTTGTAGATAATGTCGTACTGGCCTGTAGACGAAAAATCAAGACCCCAAAAGTCGGTGATGTCGCCAAAGTTTGTTTCAGCATAAAACAAGCGTTTTTCATAAAAGATGATTTCTTTGCGCATTGACTTGAGCGTGTATGCAGGCTTGAGCCTTATTTCGCTCTGAAGCGAGATGATTTCCGCATCAATATATTCCACGCCGCGTGCTTTTGCAACTGAAACGCGATGATTTCCGTCGCGCACAAAATATAAGCCGCCAAGCTCATACACTTTAATGGGCGGCAGCGTAATGCACTCGTAAGATGCTTCGTCTACATGCCGCCACCGCTCGCGCAAAAAAGCGCTCTTTGGAAAAAATCTATTGTCAAAGTCACGATAGCGTCCTTCGCTTCCGACTATTTTGCTTATCGGAATAGTCTGTATGCCAATGTATGTTTCGTTCTTTGGGTTCAAAAGCGATTTTATTTCTGAAAACGAGATGAGGGACGCTTCTTGAGGATTTAAAAAGTGTTGAATCTCATTGAACAACGCTTTGTTGTGCGCTTTGTAAAAGTCCTCGTCTGTCTGTGCGCTATATTGATATGCGCTCATGCGTGTTCCTCGCAAGGCGGGAATTCAATTGTGCAGTGCGCATATGCGTTTACTACAGTCGTCTTATTAATTTTCGTGATGCGTGCTGTGCGTATGTCGTACAGGTGAATGTGTCCGTGCACAAGATATGTGGGAGTAAATTGAGCAATAAACCAGTTGAAGCAGTTAAATCCTATATGGCATGGGTCCTCCTGATCATGGACGTGACGCGGAGAGGCATGCGTGAGAAATATGTCGAGGTAGCGGCCGTAGCGGAACTTGTTCCAAAGCAGCGATGGAATCATCTTTAACAAACGGCGCTTCATCTGCGATTCAGTGTATTGATTGAGGCCGTTGTTGTACTTCCGCGAGCCTGAAACACCTGCTATGAGCAGCGGCGTTTTTTTTCCGGTTGCAGGATTATAAAATGAGAGCGTTTTATCGCGGACAACGCGAAAGCCGCAGTATTCTGCTCCGTGCCCATGCGCATCTATTGTGCTTGATAAAGGCTGCTTTGCGTGGTAGTAGTGAAATTCATTGATGTTGTGGTTTCCGAAGATAAAATACGTCGGCTTGTTGAATATGGATACAATAAAATCAACATAGTCCATAGGTAAATCGCCTGCGCAGAGAATCATGTCAATATCAGGAAATACGTTTTTTGCATTTGAATTGTAGATAAGCGGGTCGATTTGGTCGGAAACGCACAGTATCTTCATCAAACGCCTGATTTTTGCAATATTTGCTCAAGCTGTTCTTTGCCGAAAAGCTCTACTTGTCTGCCTTCTGCAAGACTGGTCGCTGTATGGGTAAATCCTGAACTTGAAAAAAGATACGCTTTCGTGCAGTTGTACTGTTTTAAACTGTCGAGCGCATTTCTCACAAGCGAATCTTCAATAGGTTCTGTCTCGCGATAAAAACGCAGCAAGTTGAGCTGCTTGCGCATGTTCATCCAACTTTCATCTTTGCGCTCAAACGCAGTCATCTCGCAGCCCCATTTTTTTATGTCACATGTCTGCGCAAAAAGCGAGAGGGCGGCAGCGGCTGTCTTCTTGCATATTTCTGCAAATTCTTCAGGACCGCACGTAAGGTATTCTTTCAAGCTGTCGTTTGATTGCAGGTCTTTGTACTCGTTGAGCCGCGCGGCTACATCGCGAAACACGTGATTTTTTTTGTAGATGATTTCCCACTGCTCAATTGCTTTTTCAATCTTTCTGCTCTTTTCATAGCACGCTGCAAGGAAGTAGCGCGCGTACAGCGTTTCCTGTTTTGTGTTTGTTTTGTCAAGTTCTATTGCGCGCTGGAAGTCTACTATTGCGTTGTCGAATCGTTCTGCTGCCATAAAGCATGTTCCGCGTTCAATGATTGCACGCTGGCGGTATTCAGCGTCGCGCTGCGCTTTTTCAAACGCTTTTACCGCGCCGCCGTAATCTTTGTTTTCTTTTAATATTTTTCCAAGATAGTAGTAATTTGAATACGCTTCAGGACTGAGTGAAAGCGCGGTGTCTATCTCTTTTTTTGCATCTCCCAATTGCTTTGCGCGGAACAGCGCGAGACCAAGCGCGGCATGCGCCTTTGCATGACGCTTGTCGAGCAGCACTGCCTTTCTAAACGCAACAAGCGCCATTTCTGCGTTATTCTGCTGCTCGTATATTTTGCCTGCATTGAAGAAATGTTCTGCGTAGCGCGGCTCAAGTTTTGTGAGCAAGAGGAATTCCCTGAGCGCTTCATTTGTCTGGTTGAATTTTAAATACAGCTCTGCTATCTCTTTGCGGAATGGGATTTCCTGCACGTCGTCGCCGAATATGGCATGCTCGCTCACAATTTTATATTCCATGAGTGCAAGCTCAGGTTTGTTGTCAGCAAGATATGCTTTGCCGAGGTAGTAATGCGCACGGTAATTTTTTGAATCTTTTGCAATAATCTGTTTTGCAAGCTTTATGGCTGAAGGAATCTTTTTCTGTTTTATGAATTTGATTATTCCCTCAAGCTTTTTTGGTGTGCTGATTGATTTTATGATAAAAAACAACAGACACGCGATGCTGACCGCAAGCGCAGTAAGAATCGCGATCTGAACAGGTTCCATGTGTTTCCTCCGTAGGCGATTATTGCACCATTATACAAAAAAAAGCGTGTTTGGAAAAGCACTTTAAATTTTTGTTTTTTTTGTGTATATTTACAAAAGTTGATGTCAAAAATGAGATTTTGTGATATACTGCATATGATGAAACAATTTTTCCGCGCGGCAGTTTTTTTTGCTCTTTTGTGCACAGCTTTTCCATTTGCTGCACAGAGCGAAGGCGCGCGCCTTTTTAAAGCAAACAAGCCGCACGAGGCGATTCCGCTGCTTGAAAAAGAGTTGTCGTCGGGAAGGGCTTCACCTGACATCTATAACTATTTGGGGCTTGCGTATTATCAGACGGGGCAGCATGATAAATCGCTCTCTGTCTTTGAACAGGGCTTGAATGTTGCGGGAACAGATAAAAAAGTGCTCGCATATAATGCAGGCAATGCTGCGTTTGCCGCTCGCAATTATGAAAAAGCAGAAAGCTGCTACTCGCTTGCGCTTGCAGCTTCTCCAGGATTTGCGCAGGCGCAGCTCAACAGAGCAAATGCACGCCTCAACGCAAATAAATTGCAAGGTGCGCTCGACGACTATGTTGCGTATCTTGGCAAAGTGCGAAACGACCCGCAACAAGGTGAAATAGAACGCATGATTGCGCTGTTGCGCGCAGAGCTTGTACGCAAAGAGGAAGAAGCGCGCATGGCGGCAGTTCTTGAACAGCAGCGGCAGGAAGAGGAAGCTCGTTTCCGCGCAGAACAAGAGCGCATTGCGCTAGAAAAAGCGCGGCAAGAGGCGGAAGCGCGTGCAGAACAAGAGCGCATTGCACTGGAAAAGGCGCGGCAAGAGGCGGAAGCGCGTGCAGAACAAGAGCGCATTGCGCTGGAAAAAGCGCGGCAAGAAGCGGAAGCGCGTGCCGCAGAAGAAGCGCGCCGCAGAAAAATGCTTGAAGATTTGGCAAATTCATTGCAAGATACAAATGCTGAAAGCATGACAAGCGGTGCAGAAGGCGCGCTTGATTACGAATCAGAATTAGAACTTGATTAAACAATATTTTATGTAATTTATAGAAGAGGCATAGAGGATTATGGCAAAGACAACAAAATCAGCTGCTGTAAAACAGGTGGCTGTCAACAAGGCGGCAGCAGCAAAGGCAACTGCCGCAAAAAAAGCAACAGCAGTAAAAGCGACAGCTGCAAAGAAACCTGCTGCGGCTCAATCGGCAGTTGTAAAGAAAGCGGCAGCAGCAAAGGCAACTGCCGCAAAAAAAACAGCAGCAGTAAAAGCGACAGCTGCAAAGAAACCTGCTGCGGCTCAATCGGCAGCTGCAAAGAAAGCGACAACAGCGAAAGCAACTGCCGCAAAAAAAGCAGCAGCGGCGAAGTCGGCAACTGTTAAAACGACAACTGCTAAATCAACAGTTGCAAAGAAAGCGACAACAGCAAAAGCGACAGCTGCAAAAAAAACGACGGCATCAAAATCATCTGCTGCAAACACAGCGTCATTTTTCACAGAGCAGCCGCAAAAGCAGTTGTTTGCAAGCAAGCAGAGTGTGCGGCCTTCAGCAGAAGATAAAACTGTTGCATCATCTGAAACTGCATATAAGACGGCCTATGAGCCAGGTTCCTTTACATTTGCAGGAGGAACTGCTGCTGCGCCAGAAAAAAAACTGAACACAAAACTCATAATCGGCATTGCATGCGGTGCATTGTTCTTGCTGCTCTTGTTAATTTTTTTTTTAGTAAACGCTAGACAGTCTGCACGTACGGCAAGCCGTGACAATGCGCTTGCACTTGTTGAAACATATAGCGATTCAGGTGAATTTGACCGTGCAAATGAATTGATAAAGGAATTGCTCCGCGCGCATCCAAACGACAAGAACGTGCGTGAAAAAGCGTTTTCGCTCGTTGATCGCTATATGCAAAATGGTGACTATGACCGTGCCGCAGACATACTTGCAGAATTGTTGCGCACAAATCCAAACGACAAAAGAGCGCGTGAAAAAGCGCTTGACCTTGCGAAGAAATATATGGAAGCAGGCGAATACGACAAAGCTATAAGGCTGGTTGAAGAACTGCTCCGCGCAAATGCAGGCGACAAAGAGGCGCAAGCGCTCCTTGACCGCCTTATCGCGCTCCGCAACGGTGATGCTGATGACGAGTTGAATGCCATAAAAGCAGAACTTGCACGTGCACAGGCGGAGGCACAGCGCAATCAGCAGGAGCTTGAGAATTTGCTTTCGCGTGAGCAGAGCGCGCATGAAAATGCTGCAGAGCGTGCAGCGCAGTTGCAGCGCGAACAAGAGGCAGCGGCGGCCCGTCGTGCAGCAGAGCAAGAGGCGGCAGAACGTCAAGCGCAGGCACGAGCTGCAGAAGAACAGCGACTGCGAGAAGAAGCTGCGAGAAGAGCGGCAGAAGAAGCGCTTGCTCAGAAAAATCGTGCGCTTCAACGAGAGATTTCCGCAGTGAATGACGAAATTGCGCAGGGAAAATCAGATTTAAACGCCAACAGATACGATTCTGCGCTCAATCATTTTTCAACGGCTAAAAGCAAGCTTCCAATATCAGATGGCGAGCCGCAGTTTTCAGGCAGCAAAAATTCGGAAATTGCGTCTGCGCTTTATGCTGCTTCACAAAACGCAAAAACTGATGCGGACAAAAAAAAGCTCCGAGATGCCGCAGTTGCCTATGCTGAAGATGCCGTGAGCAAAACGCCGAACGATGCAGCAGCCCACTATGTGCTTGGCATGAGCGCGCGCGACGAGCGCAATTGGCAAAAAGCGCGTGATGAGCTTGCAAAAGCTGTGCAGCATGACCGTTCGAACTACATGTATCATTACGAGCTTGGAAGGGTGCAGTATCAAATGCGCAATTATAGCGATGCTGCTTCATCGTTTCAGGAAAGCGTGCGGCTCAACGGCAATTTTGCAAATGCGCAGTACAATCTCGGTCTTGCATACAGGCAGCTTGTACGCGATAACGATGCGCTTGCCGCATTCCGTCAGGCACGGACGACAAATCCGAATTACGAGCGCGCGTATATGGGAGAAGCGCAACTTTTACGCAAGCGTGGCGATACGAAAGGTGCTGTCAATGCGTACAATAATGTATTGCGCATAAACAGTGCGAATAGCGACGCATATAATGAGTTGGGGCTTACGTATTACGATGCTGAAAACTATGCAGCTGCAGAAGAATGTTACAGAAATGTGATTGCACTTTTAAATCCCAGTAAAACTGACCCTATTGCATATTATAATCTTTCGGCGGCACTGTATGCGCAAAACAAAACAGCAGACGCATTGACATATGCAAAACGTGCATACGACACGCGACAATCTGTCCGCGATACGAGCGATCAGGCAAACATCGTGTACAATTATGCGCTCATGCTTGATGAAACGGGAAAACTATCTGAAGCTATTCCGCTCTATACAGAAGTGTTGCGCCTTAATCCTAACCATGAAAAGACAAGAAACAATCTTGGCAGAATGTATTTGGAGATGGACCCGCCCGACGCGGACATGGCGCTTGCACTGTTTAGACAAGTGTACAATCAAAACAGCGGCAGTTTTGACGCAAACAATAATCTTGGAAGTGCGTATTATGCAAAAAAAGATTATAAAAATGCGATACAGTTTTATCAAAATGCACTTCGCATAGAGCCAACCAACAATACTGTGCGCCAGAATCTTGCAAAAGCGTATGCGAGCGACAGTCAGTACGACAACGCAAAAGCCACATACATAGAATTGATTAGACGGGATGGAAAAAACTGGGATGCGTATATTGACATGGCGAATGTATGCATACAACTTGGCGACAACGCATCTGCACGAACTTATTTGACAACGCTGCGCTCGCAGCAGCCGAATTATCGCACAGCAGATGTTGACCGCCTCTTTGCAATGACAAGCAACGCTTCAGACGCAAAGTAATGTGGCTATGTCCGCTTGACGAGCGCGAAAAGTTCTTCCCTAGTGACTGCCGTCCACACAGGGCGACCGTGCGGGCAGTGCGGGTCGGGGAGGGCGAGCGCGCTTTCAGCAAGCTCTGCGGCAGTTTTGTCGTCAAGCGTGCAGCCGTCTTTTACCGCTGCTTTGCATGCAGTTGTTGCGGCTATGTGCGAAATCACTTCCTGCGGCTGAATGCGTTTGTCGAGCAGCGCGTGGCATAAATCGCTCTCGCTTCCATTCCAACGCTCAGGTACGGCTGTTATCTCCCATGTGCCGTTTCCCTTGTTTGTGAGAGCGACGCCTGCTTCTTGCAGCTTGCTTGAGATGCCTGCCAAGTAGATGTCGTCTGCATCGTTGTGCGTCGTGATTTCATATGGTACGAGCAGCTTTTGGCTCTTTCCCTGATTTTCCATTATTTTATCGTATAGAATGCGCTCGTGCGCTGCGTGCTTGTCGATGATGTAGAGTGTATTGCCTTTTTCTGCAACGAGAAATGTGCCAAGCGCGCTGCCCAAAAAATGAAACGGATTGTGCGGTTCGCTGTATGCAGCGTTGTGATTTTTTTGTTCATCGTCTTCTGCAAGCGCGCGCTCCGCGAGTTCAAGCGTTTTGTCTTCGTACTCGCGGTACATTGAATAGTACACGTTTTTTTCGTTGCTGTGCTGCTCGTCGCTTTGCTTGTCGGAAAAATCACGTTTGTCTAAAAAGCTCCGCGCATATGGCTGTGAAAAATTACCGCTGCCACGCTTCATCACAATGCGCGAAAAATCTTGTGCGGGGCGCAATGCCGCGCGGTTTTTGATTGCGGAGTGCTGCATAATGCCAAACGCTGTTTTATCACTGTGCGCTGTGTTGCTGTACGCTGCGCGCGCGTTATCAGTGCTGTATTTGTTTGCGCTGTCAGTCAATTGGCTGGCCTTGCTGTGCGCGTTTCCAAAGTTGAGCATAGGCGATTGTATCGCAGCATCTTCGCGCAAATTGCTTTGCATAGTGCGCACTGTATACTGGTGGAAAAAGTTGCGCACCGCGACGCTTGCTCCGTGATGAAGTTGCGAAATGTCATGGAACCGCGCTTCTTTTTTTGCAGGATGAATGTTGAAATCAACAAGATCGCTTTTCATCGTAACGAAAAGTGCGGCTGCAGGATAGGTGCCGTTTGGAAAAAATCCTTGCGCGCCATATTCAATCGCCTGCATGAGCGCATATTCTGTAATTCGCCGTCCGTTTACAAAAATGTATATGTCTTTTTTATTTGTGCGCGACACGCCTGGCTCGCCAAGCACGCACGTAAATTGCCAGTCGGGATTTTCTCCGCCGCTTGTTCCGCTTATTTCATAAAAGAGCGATTCGTTTTCTCGCGGCATTGCTGCCTGTACAAAGCGCTTTGCCAAGCCTACATGAGAAGTAAGCGTCATTTTGCGCACGCCGTCTACCGTGAACGTAAATGCAATGTCGGGATGTGCAAGCGATTTTTCAATGAACATGGTTTTGCATAGCATCATTTCAGATGCAGGTCGTTTTAAGAATCTGCGGCGCGCGGGGAAATTTTCAAACAAGCCTTCTGCCTGTACGATTGTGCCTTCAATAGGCGTACACGGCTCAATGATGTGGTCTTCTGTTACAGATGCACGCATTTTCCAGCTGCCCGACGTAATAGAAAGGCGGCACACGGCAGCGATTGATGCGAGCGCTTCTCCTCTGAAACCGAGCGTTGAAAGTTTTAATAAATCTGTTTCTGTCTCTATTTTGCTCGTTGCATGCGGACGCGCGCAGTTGTGCAAATCTGCTTTTGTCATGCCGCTTCCGTCGTCAACAACGCGCACGCTTTCAATGCCGCCGCTTTCAATTTCTACAGCAATATGAGTTGCTCCAGAATCTATTGCATTATCGATAAGCTCTCGTACAATTGCGGCGGGGCGGTCAATCACTTCGCCTGCTGCAATCTTGCGCGCAACTTCAGCGGCAAGCTGTTTGACAGGACGGTTCACTGGCGCGTGCCTTCTTTTGGTGCGCCCGCAGTTCCTGTCGTTTCGTCTGCTCCTGAAAATAAATCAAGTTCAGGCGTCGTGTCTGTTTCGGGAGCAGGCTCATTCATCAATATTTGAATTTTGCCTTCTATTCTGTCTATTTCCGCTTCCATGCCGCGCGCAAGTTTTATGCCTTGCTCAAAATCTTTAAGCGCGTCTTCAAGCGATATGTCGTCGCGCTTGATGTCTGCGGTGAGTTTTTCAAGCGTCTCTAAATTTTGTGCAAAATTTTTCATTGCCGTTATATCTCCTGATAAAATATGGCATCAGCCGTCTGCATGTGATTTTTCAATTTTTGTTACGTGCGCGTGCAGTTTTCCGCGTGCAGGCACAATTTCAAGCTCTGCTCCGACAGCTATGTGCGCTGCATTGCGCACTATTTTGTTTGTTGAAATATCGCGTACCATAGAGTAGCCGCGTGCAAAAATTCGTTCAGGGCTTGCGCTTTCAAGCACTTGCACGCACATTGCAATGTGCTGCTTTGCATCTTTTAGACGCGCGTCCATGTTTTGCAGCAGCGCAACTTTTGCATTGTCAAACCGCGCAAGGAGCGGCTGCTCAATGTTTCTAAATTGCAGCTCAAGATTTTCTGGGTTGAACGTGCGCACGACAAGCTTCATGTTTTCAACTTTTTGCTTTATAGTCGTGTAAAAATCGTCAGCATATGCTGCGAGCGTGCGCATAATGTCGCTTTTGAGCGGCACTGCGCTTTCCGCAGCTGCGGACGGCGTAGGCGCACGGAAGTCGGCAACATAGTCTGAAAGCGCCCAGTCTATTTCGTGACCGACGGCAGAAATTACTGGGATTGATGAATCTGCAATTGCACGCACGACAGTTTCTTCGCTAAACGGCAGCAAATCTTCAAGCGAACCGCCGCCGCGCCCCACAATCAGAACATCGCACAAGTGAAAATCGTTGGCCGCTTTAATCTGCCGCGCAATCGTTTTGTCTGCTCCGTCTCCTTGCACCATTGCAGGAAAGATGACGACAGACACGCACGGGTTGCGCCGTTTTGTAATCTGCAAAATGTCGCGGAGCGCGGCGCCTGTCGGACTTGTTACGATGCCGAGCGTTTTGGGAAACATCGGGAGCGGTTTTTTTCGCGCCTCGTCAAAAAGCCCTTCTGCTGCAAGCTGCTTTTTTCTGTCTTCAAGCATTTGCAGAATATTTCCTGCTCCTGCAACTTCCATGCGCGAAATTATTAATTGATATTTTCCGTGTGGCGGATAGACGTTGAGTTTTCCCGTGCAGCGCACGAGCATGCCGTCTTTTGGCACAAATGTGAGCGACGGCGTGTAGCTGCGCCACATTGCCGCAGTGAGTTGCGCGCCTGAATCTTTGAGCGTCAGATAGTAGTGACCTGCGCTCGTAAGCTTGCAGTTTGAAATTTCGCCTTCGACAGTGATTGTGTCAAACGCGCTTTCCAACAATTCCTGAATGACGCTTGTGATTTGTGAAATAGTAAAAACACTGTTTTCAGGACCTGCAAGCCTATTCATAAAAATGATTTTAACTGGTAATAATGATTTGTGCAATGGCACGGTTGCGCAGTTAGAACATATTGCCGTGCTATTGCGTCGCTGTGAGGATGCGCTCTGCGCTATAGCGCTGCTGCAAGCGCTTTTTCTTAATTTATGATTATTCCCTGCCGATAATGAAACGATGAAGACTGTTGTTATTCTCTTTGCAGGTTTTAGCGGACACTACGCGTTTGAAAAATCATTTGGCAATTTTTCTGCGTATGATAGCACGCTTTTGTGGGCTCGTGCCGTGCATGAAAGCGTCGGCACTGTTGTGTGCGCCACAAAAGAAAATGCAGCACGCTGCAAGGCTGAAGCACGTAAAAACAATGCGGCAGTTACGCTCATAGAAAAAGATGCGTGGACTGTTTCTGCATTGCTTGAAACGATTTCGCATGTGTGCGCTGAACGCGGTGCAGATGCTGCTGTCTATGCTGCATTTGATTGTCCATTTCTCAATAACGCAGTGACTGCCGATTTGCTTGACGCACACAAAACGTATGTTGCAGAATACACGTTCGCAGACGGCTACCCCTACGGCATGACTCCTGAAATTATTGACAAAGATGCTGCTGGCATCCTTGCTGCTCTTTCACAGCAAAAAAAAATCGGCGGTGAAATTGTCAAGCGCGACAGCATCATGTCGTTGCTCAAAACAGACATCAACTCGTTTGAAATAGAGACAGTGCTTGCACCAAAAGATTGGCGGTTGTACAGATATGCGTTTGAGTGCTCAACAAAAGCAGGATTTTATTCGTGCCGCGCAGTGTACGATTCTCATTGCGACACTGACAATGCGGAAGCGTTGTGCGAAAAAGCGGTGCGCCTCGCTGCTGTTTTAAAAACAGTACCCGCGTTTTACAATGTGCACATTGAGCCGGTCGAAGAGGGGAGCGTTGTATACTCGCCGTATAAAGTTGCGTATGAAAAAAAATACGGAACTGCGCCATCATCTCAAAATGCTGTGCGCATGACGCTTGAACAGTTTTTGCCGCTCGTAAAGCAAATGGCAACGCTTTCAGAAAACGCTGTCGTCTCGCTTTCTGCGTGGGGAGAGCCGCTGCTCCATCCGCAGTTTATAGATTTTGTTAAAGCTGTTGTCGCGGAGAACGGGCTTTCTGTGCTCGTCGAGACAAACGGCTTGCACATTACCGAATCGCTTTGCAAAGAAATCAAAGCTGTTGCGGCAGGCAAGATTATATGGATTGTTGCGCTTGATGCTGCAACAGAAGCTATGTATAAAAAAATGCGAGGGGAAGCGGGAACGCTTTTGCAAGCGACAGAGGCAGTGGCACTGCTGCAAACTTATTTTTCTGAAAATGTCTATCCGCAGTTTGTGCGCACAAACGAAAACGAATGCGAGCTTGAATCATTTTACCGGTACTGGAAAGATGAGGCGCACGGTGGAAACGTTATAATTCAAAAATATGATTCATTTTGCACCTTGCTTCCCGATTGGAAGCCAGCAGATTTGTCGCCGCTTGAGCGAAATCCATGCTGGCATATGCGCCGTGACATGACGATTCTTGCAAATGGTGATGTGCCGTTGTGCCGCGAATTTCTATTTGACAATATGCTCGGAAACGCGTTTACAGAGCGCATTGAATCTATTTGGGAAAAAATTACGCCGTATGTTGAACGCGACATGAACGGCGAGCGAGAAGAAGCGTGCAGGAAGTGCGATGAATACTATACCTTTAATTTTTAACGAGCATCAAATCAACAGGACGGTGATTGGCGGCCGCACGCGTCTAGATGAGGGAAAAATAAATGTCGCTGTTGTGCTGCTTAATTCTCATGGCAGCCAGTTCCGCACGCGCACGCTTGAAACGCTTTCAAAATGCGGCTTTGCGCAGATTATTTCCCTTGAGCCGCATGCGGAAAACTGCAACCTTGAAGAGATTGCAAAAAAGTTTCCGTCAATTACATTTATTGTGCCGCTCGAAAAAGTTACCGATGGCGACATGATAAATCTGGGCATGAGCGAGGCGCGTGCTCCGTATGTGCTCGTGCTGCGCGATTCTCTTCACATAACGCACAATATGCTCCAGATGCGGCTTGCAGAAAATCTCATGTCGTCGGGAAACTATTGCATTGTGCCGCGTCTGCTCGACACGCAAAAAAATGCGGTTCCTGTGCAGTTTTCTCCCTCTGCTCAAAAAGGTAAATTCTGCGTGCTCTCTTCGACAGTTGTAAAGGACGGCATGCATACGCTCTATCCGTTTGATTTTATCGGCTTGTACGACAAGACAAAATTTATTCAGCTTGGCGGATTTGATTACACTATCACTTCGCCATATTATCAAAATCTTGATTTGGCGCTTCGCTCGTGGTTGTGGGGAGAGCAGACGTGTCTCTCGACAACGTTCCTGCTTTCGTACAGCGATGAAGTTCCTATAGAAGATACAACAGCCGATTTAACATACTTGCACTTTTATTTAAAAAATATTGCACCTCGTTTTAAAAGCGATTCAGGCGGCGTTATTCCGCGAACGTCGTTTTTTTCTTTTTTGGCAAATTCATCGTGCGGCATTTTTGAAGCGCACAGGCAGTTTGCTGATGCGCGAAAGTGGGTGTCAATTAATAAATCGCGCTTTCACACAGACATGCAGCATCTTATAGAAAACTGGGTGACAGAAGTATGACGGCAGTAATCGTGCAATGCAGGATCTCTTCAACGCGGCTTCATGGCAAAGCGCTCAAAGATTTGGGTGGAAAGCCTGTGCTCGCCTGGACGCTCAATGCGATGCGCAAAGTAACGGCAGATGCGTATTACGTTGCCACTGATGAAGCGTCATTCGGCGAGCTTGCGCCTGTTGCAGCGTCGTGCGGCTGGGAAATTTTTGCAGGTCCGCTTGAAGATGTGCTCAAACGATTTTGTCTGCTCATCGATAAAATCAGTGCCGACATAGTTGTGCGTGCCACTGCGGACAACCCGTTTTTGTTTTACGAAGCGGCAGTGGCGCTCCTCGACGAATACAAGCGGCGCATCTCATTTTCAAAATGCGATTACATCACCTGGACAGGATTGCCGCACGGTTCTGGTGTAGAAGTGTTTGATGCGCACGCGCTCATTGAAGCGGAAAAATTAACAAATTTGCCATATGACCGCGAGCATGTGGGACCCGCGCTCTACAATCATCGAAACAGATTTTCTGCACTTATGCTCAAAGCTCCGTCGCGTTTTTATTTTCCAGAACTTCGCACGACAATAGACACCGCATCAGATTATCGGCGTGCGCTTACAGTTGTACAGCGCCTGTCGCGTGGAGCGGCACCATGCGAGCCGTACACTGCTGAGCAAATTGTGAGCGCGTTCAATTCGTCTGGTGTTGCGCAGCCTGTGCTCTATGTGCCATCGGTGAAAACAGGCAGGGGCACGGGGCACTTGCAGCGGTGCATAGAGGCGGCAGTAGAGGCAGGTGCGTCTGTGTACATTCCTGAAGATGCGGATTTGCCGTCGTGTGAGCGGCTTGTATCTCGCTCTTCGCTTGCAGAGTGGCAAATCGTGCGAACTCTGCCGCAGAAACATGAATACGCGCTCATTGTTGCTGACTGCTTTTCGCTTGAAAAAGAAGCTGCTGCCGCTCTGCATGACTGTGCGCCACTTGTCGCGCTTGATGAAGGCTCTCCATACACACACTACTGCGATTATCTTCTCGACATTATTCCGTCAAATCTTTCGCGCGCCGCAAACTGCACGGCGCCTGAATATATGTCGTTACCGCAAAAAAAACGCAGCAAACAACAGTGCGAAACGCGTTCCGACATTCGAAGCGCACTCATCTGCTTTGGAGGCGAAGACCCGGAAAAATTGACAATTCCTGCGGCGTTGGCGTGTGCAGACGGAACGCGCAGCGTAACAGCTGTTGTGCCCGAACACTGTCGTGAAGAATTTCCTGTGCATGACGGCGTGCAGTATGTCGGCGCGGTGCCGCTGTTGCGCGAGACGCTTTTTCAATATGATATTGTCGTCACGCACTACGGGCTTACCGCCTACGAAGCTGCAAGTGCAGGGTGTGGCGTTGTGCTCGTTGCAACGACACCGCTTCATGCTGCCCTTGCAAAAAAATATGGTTTTGTGTGTTTGCAAAAAAATGAATTGACAAACGCACGCATGCAGGAGGTTTTTTCAACGCCGCAAAGACTGTACCGTGACAGCGCAACATTTTCTGAAATCACGCGCGGTGAAAAAACGCTTGGCGCGTATATCGCTTCGCTTGCAGGCGGCATGCGCTTGCCGTGTCCGCTCTGCAATGTTGAAGACGTTGAAAAAAATGCAGTTGTCGCGCGCACACCGTTCCGCACATTCAGACGGTGCAATTCGTGCGGCATGATATACATGTCGTGGACAGCAGCTGAAAAAAATATTGACTACAGCAAATCGTATTTTGCGGAAGAATATAAAAATCAATACGGCAAAACATATCTCGAAGATTTTGACGCAATAAAAGCGCAAGGAAAGCGGCGCATGCGCGAAATAGATGCGCTTGTAAAAAATAAAAAGCACGTGGCAGCAAAACCTGCGTTGCTCGACATAGGTTGCGCGTACGGTCCGTTCCTCTCTGCTGCGAGCGATGACGGTTGGCAAGTTTTTGGAACAGACATTTCTGACGACGCTGTTGCATACGTCCAGTCAACGCTGCTTTTTCCCGTTGCTCATGCGCAGTTTCCTACATTCAATGCAGCGCACGAATTTGGCATGTATGAATTTGATGCAGTGACGATGTGGTACGTGATTGAACATTTTCGCGAGCTTGCTTCAGCGCTTGCCGCTGTTTCAAAGCTTGTAAAAGTCGGAGGCGTGTTTGCGTTTTCAACGCCGTCTGGCGAAGGCGTTTCTGCAAAGACGCACACGCAGCGGTTTTACAATCAAAGTCCGCATGACCACTACACAATTTGGGAGCCGTCAAAAACGCGTAGCATTTTGAAGCAGTTTGGATTCACCGTAGAGAAGATAGTTTCAACGGGGCATCATCCAGAACGATTTCCGCAAGCGGAAAAGAAGCAATGGAAAAAAAATTCATTCATGTATAAGCTGTACGAGCGCAAAAGCCGCTTGTTGAAACTTGGCGACACGTTTGAAGTGTACTGTAAAAAAACTGAATAGGCATGATGATGAAAAAAAATTTAATAATTTTAGGCGCAGGTTTTTTGCAAAAGCCTGCCATTGAAGCTGCAAAAAAACTCGGCTGCTGCGCAGTTGTCGTCGATGCAAATGAAAATGCTGTGTGCGTTCCGCTTGCTGACCGCTTTGAGAAAATAGACTTGAAAGATAGCGAAGCGATTTTTTCACTTGCAAAAAATCTGGCGCACGACGGCGGGCTTGCGGCAATCTTCACTGCCGGCACAGATTTTTCAACATCAGTTTCATATGCCGGCGAACAGCTGTCGCTTCACTGCCACTCATATGAGGCAGCCCAAAATGCGAGCATCAAAACGCGCATGAGAAGCTGCTTTCAAAAGCACGGCTTGCCGTCTCCTCAATTTTTCAGCGTCACGCAGGACGATATTGAGAACGGCAGCATCAATGAATTTGTAAAAGCGATTGGCTTTCCGTGCGTCGTGAAACCACAAGACAACATGGGCGGGCGCGGCTGCCGCATGATACGAAATGCAGGCGAAATTGCACAAGCGGCAAAACATGCTGTCACGTCTTCGCGCACGCGTACGGCAATACTTGAGCAGTACATGAAAGGCGACGAATATTCGATAGACGCGCTCATATATGACGGCACGTTTACTGTAACAGGGTTTGCAGACAGGCATATCTATTTTCCACCATATTTTGTGGAGATGGGGCATACAATGCCTGCCGAAATCGATGAAAAAAAACGATGCGAGTTGATTGCGACATTTGCGCTCGGTGCAAAAGCGCTCGGTCTTACATGCGGGGCAGCAAAAGCAGACATCAAGTATACAGAAAACGGCCCTATGATTGGCGAAATTGCGGCGCGTCTTTCTGGCGGCTACATGTCGGGCTGGACATATCCGTATGCGTCTGGTTGCAATCTCACTGAGCAGGCGCTGCTTATCGCGTGCGGAAAAACGCCTGAAGCGCTTGAAGCAATGCGGCGTTCTGTGCAGTTTACGCCGCCCGATTCGTGCAGCGGCAGCGAAGCGCCGTACGTGTTGTATGATGTGCCGTGCACGCAGACGAGCAGCGAGCGCGCATGGATTTCAATTCCGGGCGTTGTAAAAGAAGTTGTCGGTGTCGCACATGCTGCCTCGCGTGCACAAGTAAACGATGTGTTCCCCCGTGCTGCACAAGGCGAGTGCGTCGTGTTTCCGCGCAACAATGTGCAAAAATGCGGCAATGTGCTTTCGCTTGCAAAGACGCGCGCAGAGAGCGTCGCAGCTGCTGAACGCGCCGTGTCAGACATAGTGCTTCGTCTTGAAGCTGACAATGCGGACACTGATGCATTTCTTGCGGGTATGGAAGAAAAATCAGAAACGCAATTTCCACCTTCTGCATACAGCGCGCCGCCCGACATTGAATCTATTTGCGGCGTTATCCCGCAGAACGCGCGCGTCTCGGACAATATTCCTGCGCAGCTTGCAACGCTGCATGCGTCACAAGAGCGGGATTGGAATTGCCGCACGTTTTTGCAAACATGCGAACTGTTCGACGAGTTGTGCAAAAATCATGACGAATTCGACGCGAAAAAATTGTGGAAAAATTGTGTGCGGGGAGGGGTGCAGGGAATGCTCTATTTTGCCGATACTCTAATGAGGAAGAGGGATAATGGGTAGACTGTCTTTTGTGCCAAAACAAATGATTTGCATTCTCGTTGCGTTGCATGCGCTCGCGCCGCTCGTGTTTGCCGCTGAAAAAGTAGAGTTGCTTGCAGAAGCGGAAAGGGCGGGCATCGTTGTTTATTGGGACAGCCTCTCGCAGACAGGTTTGCTTGAAAAAAACGGTCATCAAATCAGTTTTCGCGCAGGCGACAATCTTGTGCTGCTCGACAACAAAAAGCTTTTGCTTGCAAATGCGCCGTCGCTTTCAAACGGCACACTGCTCGTTTCGCACGACTTTATGACTGATGCGGAATCGTTTTTCAAAACGGAAAGCGCGCACATGCCGTATCGCATTGGCGCGATTTTGATTGACCCAGGTCACGGCGGCAAGGACCCTGGCGCAAGCCAAGTGTTTAGAGAAAACGGAAAGACGCTCGCGATTCGTGAAAAAGACGTGACGCTTGCTGTCGGAAAAATGCTGTATGCGCGACTTACTGCTGCGTATCCTGACAAGCAGATAATCATGACGCGCGACACCGACACATTTCTTTCTTTGGGAGAGCGCACTGACATTGCAAACGCAGTGAAGCTTAAAAAGAACGAAGCGATTTTGTACATTTCTGTGCACGTCAATGCGTCCCTTGACAAAAAAGCGAGCGGGTATGAAGTGTGGTATCTGTCGCCGGGGTACAGGCGTACTGTCATAAATCGAGCAGATGCAGATAACGATACAACGCTTTTCCCAATACTCAACGCAATGACAGAAGAGGAATACACGGCTGAAAGCATTCTTATTGCAAAATTTATTATGGATGGACTTGCCGCGCAAATAGGCGATTTGTCCAAAGGGCGGGGCATAAAAGCGGAAGAGTGGTTTGTCGTGCGCAACGCGAATATGCCGAGCGTGCTTGTTGAACTTGGTTTTTTGACAAATTATGCTGAAGCGCAGAATTTGAGCAGCCAGCAGTATCTGCAAAAGGCGGCGCTCGGCATATATAACGGAGTAAGTGATTTTATCACGCACTTTGAAAGGTCAAGAGGGTTTACGCAATCGAAATGATTGTGTACGATGAGAGACATGAAAAAGACAGTAGTGATTTTTGGTGCAGTAATCATTTTCTCTCTTGGACTTTCCCTTGTGCGGTGGTGCTTTCACTTTCCGGGAACGCGCTACATATGCATGTTTGAATCTGCTGAAAGCGGCAAGGTGTGCATGGAGTCGCGGCATCTGCCAAAGGACAGTGTGCGCGACGATGTGCATAGATACGTTGACGAGTTGCTGCTTGGACCGCTTGCTCCAGAATTCCGCCCGCTTTTTACGCGCGGAACAAAAGCGTTGTCGTGTTTTGTGCGCGATGATGTGCTGTATGTCAATTTATCAGACGAACTTATCTGGCAAGATGATGGGGTGTCTGATATTGCACGGGGGATAGAATTATTCAGGAAAAATATCCTGCATAATTTTAATAATATTCATACTATAGATGTGTTTGTTGCCGGCAATCAAACCCACAGTGTTGCGAAGTGATTCTTGACAAAGTGAAAAACTTGTAGGATAATAAAAGGCGGTACAAGGCTACATCGAATAGTATAAGGAGCTTCCAATGAAGAAGACTTTTTTAGTAATTGCGGCAGTAATGCTGCTTGTCGGTGTTACCGGTCTTGTTGCTGAAGAATCAATAATCATTGATTTTACGCAACTGGATGCGGACATTGTCTCGGATGAGTACGGGAATCCGACGCAAAACAGCCGCACAGTCATGGATTTTGCTATGGCTGCAGGCGCTACGTTCACCGAAGAGCAAAAGGAGCTTATGAAAACTTCTCTCGCTCTTCCCGAGTGGGAAGTAGAGCTTAATTCATCTGCGCGAAATGTTCAGGCTGTCGGGCTCTCAACAGTCGTTGCAGCTCCTGTCCGTGGCGAAGCAGATGTACCGTTTGCAGGCTCAAATGTCATGGGCGTGCGTGTCGTATTCCCTACATGGAATTCAAATGCGAATGCACGCATTGTTCCGCCGTTCGACATTCCTGCATTTGAACCACTTGCAGAAGCTGATGCAGATGGGAATCGTCAAGAACAGACTGATGAAGAAAAAGCGAGTGGAAAAACGCTTTTTGAAGACGGCTACGGCGTTGTAAAAAATGTCGGCGCAATCAAATCTATCGCTGTCACAACTTTGGGCATGAATTATCCCGAAGGACTGTATGTCCTGCTCAAAGACAATGACAATATTGAGCGCCGTTATTTTATGGGCTATCTCGGCTTTGACGGCTGGAAAGAGCTCCAGTGGAACAACCCGCAGTATATTGGCGACATCCGCAAGCGTGAAATCCGCGTGTATCCAGTATATCCACGTGGCATTCCGTATGTGAAGTTTGCAGGTTTCCTAATTACGCGCGACGCTGCGCATATTGGCGGCGACTACATCGGCTACTTCAAAGATGTAAAAATCATTTACGATAAAGCAGTGCTCACGTCAGAGCGCGACATTGCAGATGAGGATCTTTGGGGCATTGTAACTGAGCGCGAAAGACGACGTCAGGCGATTGAAATGGCGCGCTTTGGCAACAAGCAAGTTAACCGCTATATTGAACGCGTTTTGCAAGCGACAGAGACAGAGTTTACGCCGAGTCTCAACGAAGGCGGCAGCTCCAACGCTGCTCGTTCAACTGGCAATGCTGCAACAGCGGCAGATGCAAAATAACAATATGCTAGGTTAGTGAAACGTCCTTACTGTCTGTGCATCGCAGTAAGGACGTTTTTTTTATAATGATATGGGAAGCAAGCATCACGACGATTTACCGATAAAAGTACGCATAAAAAAAACGTACGAAGCATATGAGCCATATCTGCGTGCAACTGTTCATAACATTGAAAGATTCCTGGAAAGAAATATTGCGCTTGCTTCTCCGCCGACATATAAGTCGCGCATAAAAACGTTCACAAGCTACTATAAGAAAATACTACGACTCAAAAAAATTCAAGATGCGCTCTCACCAGATGCGCTCGTGTGCCTTACAGACATGATGGGCATACGCATCATCTGCGCGTTTATAGAGGATATTGCTGTTGTGCTCGACCAAGTAAAGCAGCTCTTTGACATACAGGAAATTGAGCGAAAAGGACCTGCTCAAAATTTCAAAGAATTTGATTATGAGTCTGTACATGTTCTTGTTAAAATTCCTGCTTCGTGCTTTCCAAACGGAAACGATTTTCCGCATATGCAGCTCCCTGACGACGCTGTATGCGAGATTCAGGTGCGCACGATTTTGCAAGATGCATGGGCAGAGGTGGAGCACGAGCTTATCTACAAAAGTGAGTTTTCTCCGTTTGATTTGCCGTTGCGAAGAAAGCTCGCTTCAATAAATGCGTCGCTCAATCTTGCAGACATTATTTTTCAAGAAATTCGTGACTATCAAAAAAAATTGCAAGTCGAAGTAAATGAACGGCGCAGAATGTTTTACGAGAAAGTAGATGAACTTGATATTGTCAAGCGCGAAATGAGTGGCGACGCACGCGAAAAGATTGGGCGTGTCTCTCCTTATGTAAAAGGCACGCTCGACGATTTGCTTCTTGAAGCTATTCATGCGCACAACACGGGGGCGCTTGACAGGGCTATTGAAATTTATTCGCAGATTCTTGCATCAAAGCCTGTGGATGCAGTGCGCTCTGTCGTCCACAAGCATCGCGGTATGGCGTATTTTACCGAGAGCGAGTATAAAAAAGCGCTTGAAGATTTTAAAGCAAGTTCATCATATGATGCAAAAAACTTTCGCGCGCTGTATTATGAAGGAATCGTCCATAGTTTTCTCAAAGATTATAAAGCGGCAATCGCGTGTTTTTCGCAGGCGCTTGCGGTGAACGAATATCAGTCGCATGCGTTTTTTCGACGAGCGGAAGCGTATTATGAAGAAGGCGAATACGAGCGCGCGCTTGCAGATATAACGGCAGCAGAAAAGCTTGGCATGAACGACGAAGCGTGCAAAGCGCTTCATGCAAAAGTGATGGAAGCAATATAACGCAGAAATATAGCTATCAATAAAAAAAACGCATTACTTGACGTACTTGTACAATTCATGCTATAGTATGCGCTATAGTGTTGTGCAGCAGTCTTGTTCACAATATGTCTCCTTCGTCTAGTGGTTAGGACATCGGGTTTTCATCCCGACAACAGCAGTTCAATTCTGCTAGGAGATGAATTATGAAATTATACATATTTGACCTCGGTGGCGTGTGTATTTTCAATTTTCAAACGATTGGAAAAATTGCTAAAAAATATCACATTGTAGAAAAAGATTTGTATGCGCATTATATGCAGCACGAGTCTGCCGTCATGGACGGCTCGCTTTCTCCAAAAGCCTGGTGGCTTGCAGCTGCACAAAAATTCAAAGTAGACGAAAACGCTGACCCGCTTATTGATTTATTTACGCCGTATGTGAATGAACCTGTAATTGAAATTATTAAAGAGATGAAAGCGCAGGGAAAACGAGTTGTCTGTGGCTCAAATACATGTGAGCTTCATTGGCAAGCGATGAATGCGTGCGGCAATCTGGCGCAGCTATTTGACGAATGCTATCTTTCACAGCGCATGCACCTTGTTAAGCCTAATGCAGCTTTTTTTGAATATATTCTGAAAGCAGAAGACGTTGAAGCAAACGATGCATTTTTTACTGACGATACGCAAGCTAATGTTGCTGCTGCAAGAGCATGCGGCATCAATGGGTTGCATTTTTGTGATGAATTTGCGTGGTCGTCTGTAGACAAACTGCGGAACGCTGTTTTATAGTTGCACTCGGCGAAATCTTTAAAATGCTCTATACTTTCTCTGAAGTGCGGTGGCGCAGATATGAATGATGATTATTTTTCAGATGCAGAGGACAGGAAGCAAAGAGAAATAAAAAGGCTCGATATAGATGCAACAGCATTGTATCTTGAAGCAGGCGGACCGCTTTCCATGCAGTCTGAACTGTACGAAGAACGTCCTATGCAAGTTGCGCTGCTTCGTCGCATTGCAGAAGCGTTTAATAAAAATGCAATAGGCGTGTTTGAAGCGGGAACAGGCGTAGGAAAATCATACGCGTATCTTATTCCCGCAATGTTGTGGTCAATTGAAAACAACGAGCGCATCATTATTTCCACTGGCACAATAAATTTGCAGCAACAGCTTTTTGAAAAAGATATTCCTGCTGCAAAGCGGATGCTTGAAAAAGAGTTGAAAGCAGTGCTCGTAAAAGGCAGGCAAAATTATGTGTGCATGCGCCGCCTTGCTGATGCAGCTTCTGACCGTGAACTTTTTGGCGGCGAGACGGAGTTGTTTGATGCGATTGCTGCATGGGCAGAAAAGAGTACGACAGGAAGCAAAAGCGATATGCCGTTTATGCCGAGCGAGAAAATTTGGTCGCGCATAAAAAGCGAAAGCGACGCATGCATGGGAGCCAGGTGTCCGTATTATTCACAATGTTTTGTGATGAAAGTGCGCAAAGAAGCTGCAAGCGCGCAGGTGCTTGTGGTAAATCATCACTTGCTGTTTGCTGACATAGAATCGCGCATGGCGGGCAGCGGATATGACGACGCAGCTGTGCTTCCGCCATACCGCCGCATTATTTTTGACGAAGCGCACGGCATTGAAAACGCGGCCACAAGTTTTTTTAGCAGTGATGTTAATAAATTTGCAATTTTGCGGCAGATAAATTTATTATATCGCAAGCGAAAAAATGTTGATGCTGGCTATATCTTTACGCTTGCAATTCTTTGTTCAGCAGAAGAAAAAGTTGTTGCCGCATCTGCCATAGTGAATCGGATTAAAAGCGATATAGCAAATGTAGAAACGGTAGCGCGCGATTTATTTGGCGACAGTTTTGCCATGCGCTTATGCAGCGACACTGCACGCAACTTTGGTCCGCTGCTTTCGCTTTTGTCTGCGCTTGCCAAGTCGCTTTCATCGCTCACGTTGCTCGTAAAAGAACTCATGCAGGGCATTGCAGACGATGACAAGACTGCTCCTGCATATTGGGAAGCAAAACTTGCAGTACGCCGTCTTGATGCCGCTGTTCTGCTGCTACATGATTTTGTGCAGTGGGAAGAAAAGCAGGATATGGTGTTTTGGATTCAGAAAAAAATCTTGCCAAAAGATTCCGCGTTTGCAAAAGATGAGGAGCGGCAATATGCTGTTTTTACAAAAACGCCGCTTGACATTGCACCGCTTATGAATTCGGGCGTATTCGAGCCTATGGAAAGCGTCGTATGCACATCTGCAACGCTCGGCATCAATCGCAATTTTTCATGGTGGATGCGCCGTTCGGGCATTTCTTTTGCTGATGAAGGGCGAATTTTGCTCGGCGAATTTCCGTCTCCCTTTCCTTATAAGAAGAATTTGCTTTTTGCCGTTCCGAACGACGCGCCGTTTCCAGAAGATGTTGTTGCGTTTTCACAGTTTGTCATAGCTGCTGTTGCGCGTCTCATTGTTGCTGCGTGTGGGCGTACGCTTGTTTTATTCACATCATATGACATGCTTCGCTCTACGTTCAGCGATGTGCGGCAGCGCTTGCATTCGTTTGACGGTCTTCTTTTGCAGCAAGGAGATGACGATAACGCGCGTCTGCTCGACAAGTTTCGCGAGCATGTTTCAAGCGTGCTGTTCGCCACTGATTCATTTTGGCAGGGAGTTGATGTACCCGGTGAGTCGCTTTCGCAAGTAATACTTGTCAAGCTGCCGTTCACGGTACCGAACGACCCTGTATTCACTGCGCGTGCAGAAGCGATTGCCAAGCGCGGTGGCAATTCGTTTATGGAATTGAGCGTGCCTGAATCAGTTATAAAATTCAGACAGGGATTCGGTCGACTTCTTAGAAGGAGTGACGACAGGGGAGCTGTAGTGCTGCTTGACAAACGAGTTTATGAGAAACGGTACGGTTCTATCTTTTTAGGCAGCGTTCCAGAGTCAAAGCGGATGTACGAGACGCTCGACGTACTTGTTGCCGAAGTTGAAAAATTGCTATTTGACAGGTGAGCCGTTTGTCTATATTATAATAAAAATATGTCGAATATTATTACATTATGCTGTCTTTTTGGAATGGTTATACCGCCATCTATTCTTAATACGCTCGTGTACCCTGTTTCAAAAAAATTGAGCATGAGGATTTCTGATTACATTGTAAAAACGCTTGCGCCTCGTTTGTTTTCCATTCTTACGTGCTACAAGCATTTCAGATTCATCGGCTACAAAGATAATTTCGACAAGCTTCCGCCGCAGTATATGATAATATCTAATCATCAAAGCCTTCTTGATATTCCGCTTTTTATGCGGTATCTGCACGAGCGTGATTTACGGTTTATCGCAAAAGCAGAGTTGAGCCGCCATGTGCCACTTGTATCTGAAATGTTGCGCACGCAGGAGCACTGTTTTATTTCTCGTCGCGCAAAGCCTGTTACGACAATGAAGGCTATAGAGCAATTTGCAAATCGTGTGCTTGAGCGAAATCAAATACCAGTGCTGTTTCCTGAAGGAACGCGCACAAAAGACGGCAACGTGGGAAAATTTTATTCTGCAGGATTTAGAAAACTTGCACAAGCGACGAAATTGCCTGTTGTGCTCTGTGCGCTTGACGGCGGCTGGCAGATAAGCAATATAAAGACGATTATGACAAAATTAACGAACGGCGCATATCGCGTAAAAGTTATGAAGATTTACGATTCGCCGCAATCAAAAGAGGCTGAAGCGGCAATACTAGATGAAGCGCCTGCGCTCGTACAAAAGCAACTTGATGAGTGGCGCAGCGAAAAAAAATAAAGGGCTGCCTCATAAGTTTTTAAACTTCATCAAGGACAGCCCCGTTACAATGATATAGAAAAGCGATTATTTAAAATCTTTTGGGCGGCGTTCTATGCGCTTGCATTTTGAACACTCTGCTTGATTTTTTATTCTGCCTTTTTCAATCATCGTTTTCATTATAATTTCACCGCCGCAGTCAGGGCACATGAATTTTTGCGTTGCGACAGTTGTACGCGAGTTTTTACTTGCTCCAGCCATATTATTCCTCCTTGAAGAATTCTATATATCATAGCGCTAAAGTTTTGTTTAGTCAAGCGCACGCACGCATTGTTGTAAAAGAAAAGGCTATGCGCTATAATCCTCATATGGAAACGCACGGCACTATGACCGAAGACAATCACGCAGCGTTGTGGCACGGACGATTTAGCGACGGTCCTGATGCAGAAGCGGTGGCTTTTGAAACTTCAATTCATGTTGATGAGCGCATGGCGCACGACGACATTCTCGGAAGCAAAGCGCATGTTCAAATGCTTGCGCGCTCAAAGCTTATTTCGCAAGAAGAAGCTGACGAGATGTGTGACGCGCTTGCTGCAATTGATGATGACATTGCATCAGGTGCGCTTAAAATAGACGATTCTTCCGAAGATATTCACTCGTTCATAGAAGCGTGCCTTACGGACAGAATAGGCGAAGCGGGCAAGAAAGTTCATACGGGCAGAAGCCGCAACGACCAGATTGCGCTTGATGAGCGACTGTATGTGCGCCGCGTTGTGCCAGAGTTGCAGCGGCAGCTTTGCGCGCTTGTAGAAACGCTTGTTTTCATTGCGGAAAAGCACACATCGTCGCCCATGCCAGGTTTTACGCATATGCAGCATGCACAAATCGTAACGCTTGCCCATCACCTGTGCGCGTGGGCATGGAGCTTTGTGCGTGATGTAGAGCGGCTTTCAGACGCGCTCAAGCGTATTGCTTTTTCGCCGATTGGTTCTGGCGCGCTTGCAGGAAGCACGCTGCCGCTCGACCGCTCATATGAGGCGGAGTTGCTCGGTTTTGCAGGAGTTACGCCCAATTCTCTTGACAGCGTTTCCGACCGCGACTACTGTATTGAAATAACAAGCGCGCTTGCTATCTTGCAAATGCATCTTTCGCGGTGTTGCGAGGAAGTTGTGTTGTGGGCATCAAGCGAGTTTTCGTTTATTGAACTCAGCGAAAAATGGTCAACAGGCAGTTCGCTTATGCCGCAGAAAAAAAATCCTGACTTTGCAGAACTTATTCGTGGCAGAACAGGCAAAGTATATGGCGATTTGATTGCGCTTCTTGTGATGATGAAAGGTTTGCCGCTTGCCTACAACCGAGACATGCAGGAAGATAAAGAGAGTTTGTTCGACGCGCTTGACACAGTGAGCTCGTGCGTGAGCGTGTTCACAAACATGATTGCAACTGCAACGTGGAATGCAGATGCTATGAAGCGCGCATGCGGCAACGGCTATTTGAACGCAACAGATGTAGCGGAGTATCTTGTGAAAAAAAATATTCCGTTTAGAACGGCTCACGGCATTGCAGCGCACGCGGTAAAACTCGCGCTCAAAAAAAAATGTGCGCTTGCAGAACTTTCGCTTGCAGAGTTCAAGCAGTGTTCGCCTGCAATTGAGGAAGATATTTTTGCGCAGCTCAATGTAGATTCGTGTCTTTCAGCACGAAAAACTGAAGGCGCTCCTGCTCCTGAATGCGTAGAAAAGCAGATTGCTGCGCTCAAGCAATTTGCGCATGGCAAAGCAGTTTGCTAAAATATATAAGGAGTAAAAACCAGTATGGTTGCAGTTAAAAAAGAAAATGCACGTTTTGTTGTTGTTCCAGCAGAGTATGATAAAATTGAAAAGGAGCTTTTGCATCTCACGCTTCCACGCGATATTTACCGCGATGCAGCACGATGGATTGTCAGCAAGCTGCATCCAAGTTTTGTTTTATTTTTAGATGACACAGCGGTAGACGATGAAAATAAAAGCATATCGAAAAATCAGTTTTTTATTAAATTGAAAGATTGCGACTGTAACATTGAGCAGTGCATTCAAGAGCGAAAAAACGCTGCTGTAAAAAATGACATTCTGTTTTTTCATGAGTCTGGTTGCCTGTCGTTTTCATATAAAGTTGGCAACACATCAAATGGATATCTCTATGTAGGACAGCCTTCGGACAGCAGTGCATATACAAAAACACAGGCAGCCGCGCTTATTCCGCTTGTGCGCATTTTGAATAAAGCATTGCTGTATTGCGAGGCTTCGACAACAAAGGCGGAGCTCAACAGATTGCATGATGCCTTTTCGCATTATGTTTCTCCTGATATTGTGGAAGACAGTCTGCACAATCCCGATGTTATTCGTCCTGGCGGCGAAAAAAAATTCCTTACGTGTCTGTTTACTGATTTGCGCGGATTTACCGAGCTTTCAGACGGCATGGACCCTATCCAACTTGTGCGTGTGCTCAATCTCTATCTTAACGAGATGAGTCAAGTCATCATTGCGCTCGGCGGCACGATAGATAAATTTGAAGGCGATGCAATCATGGCTTTTTTTGGTGCGCCGCACAGTTTGGAAGACCACGCTGTGCGCTGCTGTCTTGCTGCCATTCGCATGAAGCGTATGGAAGCTGTGCTGAACGAGCAACTCATTCACGAAAATCTTATTAAAAAACCGCTGTTTACGCGCATCGGAATAAATTCTGGCGACATGGTAGTGGGCAATATCGGATCGTTGCAGCGGCTTGATTATACTGTTATTGGCGGCAACGTAAACATAGCGTCTCGTCTTGAAAATGCAAACAAAGAGTTCAGCACTGCTATTCTCATAAGCGGCGCTACATACGATATTGTTAAAGCGTATTTTGAGTGCAGCAGCCTCGGCTATGTTTCTTTACGCGGCATAAGCAAACCAATAGAAGTGTACCAGCTGCTTGGTCTGCAAGAAGGCATCAATTTAGAATATGATAATTTTGTTGGTGCAATGAATGTCGAAACTGGTGAAGAAATGCTCGAAGATGCGAAACTTGAAGATGCTGAAGATGTTGAAGATGCTGATGCTATGCTTGATGAAGCAGAGCTTCAAGAAATATAATCTATAAGCGAGGTAATAGAGTGATTATGAAAAACTTGGCAAAACATGTTGTGGCAGTCGCAGCGCTTTTTGCGCTTGCGGCAGTTGGATGCAAAAAACAAGACGCACCAAAAGCGGACACATCGCTTGACGATTTGCTTTCGCGTGGCGTGTTTGTGCTCGGTCTTGACGACTCGTTGCCGCCACTTGGCTTTCGCAATGAATCAAATGAAATTGTTGGATACGATATTGATTTGGCAAAAGAAGTGGTGCGTCGTCTTGGGGTAGAGTTCAAAGCGCAGCCGATTGACTGGAGCGCAAAAGAGATGGAGCTTGCAACGGGAAAAATCGACTGCATTTGGAACGGCTTTACAATGACAGAAGAGCGCGAAAAAGCGCTTTCGTTTACAAAGCCGTATCTTAACAACGAGCAAGTGCTTGTTGTCAGAAGCGACAGCGGCATTGCAAAACTTTCAGACATGGCGGGAAAAACGATTGCGTTGCAAAGCGGTTCAAGCGCGCAAGAAGCAGTAGACGGCAACAAAGACTTTGCGTCTTTGCTCAAAGAGCAGGTGTTTCTAAAAGACAATGTAACCGCGCTGAATGATTTGGAGCTTGGCGGCGTTGATGGCGTTGTGCTCGACAGCATTGTTGCAAACTACAGCATTGCCGCAACTGGCAAGCCTCTCGTTGTTGTAGAGGAAGCTCTTGCGCGCGAGTCGTATGGCGTGGGCTTTCGCAAAGGCGATGTTGCGCTCCGCGACAAAGTGCAAAGCATTCTTGAAGAAATGCAAGCAGACGGAACAGTTACGGCAATTTCTGTGAAATGGTTCGGGCGTGACATTTCCGTAATCGGCAAATAAATGATGAACATGCTTAAAGCGATGCTTGCAGGTTCTGCAACATCGCTCGAAGTATTTTGTTTTACGCTCATTTTTTCTGTGCCGCTCGCACTTCCGCTTACTGCAATGCGCATGTCAAAAAACAAAGCGCTTTCGGCGGCGGCACAACTATTTTTGCTCGTGATTCGTGGCACGCCGCTCATGTTGCAACTGCTTGTCGTGTACTTTGGACCGAGCTTGCTGTGCATTTGGCTCAACAACAATTTCGGCATGAATTTGCGCATTACGTGGCCGCGTTTTGTTGCAGCGAATGTTGCGCTCATTGTCAATTATGCGGCGTATTTTGCAGAGATTTATCGCGGCGGCATAGCGTCCATTCCTGTTGGTCAGTATGAGGCGGCAAAAGTGCTTGGCTACACAAAATGGCAAACGTTTTTGCATATTATTTTGCCGCAAGTGGTAAAGCGCATTATGCCTGCCATGGGCAACGAAGTGATTACGCTTGTCAAAGACACGGCGCTTGTGCAAGTGATTGGCGTGTCGGAACTTTTGCGCGTTGCGCAGGAAACGCAGAGCCGCCTCTTTTCGTTCATGCCGCTTTTTATTGCGGGCATTTTTTACCTTGTGATGAACTGGGCAGTAGAAGCGACATTCGTGCACATTGAAAAAAAACTTTCGTATTATAGTTGAGGCACGTCATGGGCGAAGAAATTATTGCAGTTGAAAATATTTCAAAATCGTTTGACACGACGGAAGTTGTAAAAAATGTTTCGTTTACAGTAAAAAGAGGCGAAGTACTCGGCATCATAGGTCCATCGGGTAGCGGCAAGTCTACAATTTTGCGTTGCATTACGCAGCTAGAAAAAATTGATTCTGGCTCAATTGCGGTGTGCGGCATACCGCTTGTAAAAAACGGCGTATATGGCGACAAAACTGCATTGCGGAAAGCAGCACTTAAAGTTGGGCTTGTGTTTCAAAACTTTAATCTGTTTCCGCATTACTCTGTTTTGCAAAACGTTATGGATGCGCAAGTGCATGTGCTCAAGCGGAGCAAAGAAGAAGCGCGCGGGCCGG
>JAFSRD010000014.1 GCA_017446265.1 Treponema sp. | reverse complement strand
TTCTGTAAGGAAACTATTTGACTCGTCGCTTACGCGACTGGCGAATTAGCCTTCGGCTCGTTCTGCAAGGAAACTATTTTACTCGTCGCTTGTGCGACTGGCGAATGAGCCTTCGGCTCGTTCTGCAAAGAAATTATTTGACTCGTCGCTTGCGCGACTGGCGAATGAGCCTTCGGCTCGTTCTGTAAGGAAATTATTTGACTCGTCGCTTACGCGACTGGCGAATGCCCCGCCGCTTTGCGGCGGGGTTGGTGATTCGTGCTGAAACTATCTCAATTTTTGTACAGTTGTGCTCAAAGAGTTGCGAGCAATCAGCCTTTTCGCGACTCGTATACTTCAGCACCGCCTATAAAGTATTTTGAAAGTGCGCCAAACAGAATGAACATAGGGATTGAAGCGAGCAGCGCGCACGCCATCATAGCTCCTTCGTCAGTCTGCTTTTCTTCGGAAAACTTCGTGATATACAGCGGAATTGTCTTCATCTTTTCGCTTTGCGCAACGAGCAACGGCCACAAGAGGTTGTCCCATTGGTTTCTAAATGAAAGAATGCCGAGCGTTGCGATTACAGGACCGCAGTTTGGCAGCACGATATTGCTGTAGATTTTAAACTCTGTGTAGCCGTCAACGCGCGCGGCATCAAGATATTCTGTTGGGAATGTGAGCAGGTACTGGCGCATTTGAAACACGCCAAACGCAGACACGAGGAACGGAATAATAAGGCCGCGATATGTGTTTATCATCTTCATGCTTGTCGTTACCATATATAGCGGAATCATGATTGCCTCAAACGGAATCATCATCGTTGCCATAATGGCCATGAAGATGAGATTGCGCGCTTTGAACTTAAATTTTGCAAGCCCGTAGCCACATAGCGAGGCAAGCAGCACCGTTGTAACTGCGCATGACACTGCTACTATGAGCGAGTTTATGATGTTGCGCATGTATACAGGGTTCTGGTTGTTGCCAAAAATCGCCTTGATAAAATTGGTAAAGAATGTTCTTGTCTCTGACGTAAAGAAAGAACGCGAAGGAATCCAGCGGAACGGCATGGCAAGAATCTGCCGCGCATCCATGAACGAAGCGGTAAACATAAACAGAATGGGCAAAATGGTGAACAAAAACACGATGCACAGGATTATCCAGGCGAGTAATTCACCGACTCCCACACGCCCTACATATTTATTTGTATTCATGCTATCCTCCCGTTAGTATTCAATGTCGTCAGTTTTGGAAAGACTAAACTGCAAGTACGTAAAAATGAGCATTATCAAAAACAGTATGATTGACATGGCGCTTGCCCTGCCGAGCAGTCCGTTTCTGATTCCCGTAAAGTAAATGTTCATTGTAATGACATCGATTGGCTGACGTGCAGCTCCTCCCTGCGTAAACATGTACTGCGTGCTGAATGTCTTGAGGCACTGGAGCATAGCCATAATTGAGACGAGCACAATCGTCGGTTTTAAAAGTGGCAGCGTTATCTTAAAAAATGTGTGCCATTTGTTTGAGCCGTCTACTGTTGCCGCTTCGTAAATTGTCGGTGGAATGGAGGAAAGCCCTGTAATGAACAGGATGACGAAGTAGCCTATATACTTCCAAAAATATACAATCATCGTTGAAAACTGCAACATCGTGTTGTCGGTAAGCCATTTGTAATCCCGTCCGTTTGTCAACAGAATTGCGTTTGAAACTTGATTGACAAGTCCGCGCGGGTCGAACAAAATCATCCAAATTGCAGCAGCGACGACAGAAGAGAGTACTGCCGGCATGTAGAACGAGATTTGAAAAAATCCTTTTTGCCACGGCTTTCTGAGCTGCATCATAAGCACTGCAAGAATAAGCGCGATGATTACCATAGGAACAAATGTGCCAAATGTAAATATGATTGTCGCGCGCATTGAGTTTAAGAGCGAAAAGCCGCCGTTGTCGCGCGTGAACAAGTAGATGTAGTTTTGAAATCCAATAAAGCGTGATGTGCGCGCGATAGCTTGCTTGTTCGTCAAACTTGTGATAAACGCGTTGATGATTGGATAGAAACTGAATACGGCAAAGAAGATGAGGCAGGGCACAGTGAACGCGAATCCCCAGCGTGCCTGCTGTTTTTCTATGCTGTACTGCTTTTTTGATTTAGCCATATGATGCCGCCTCCTTAATTATCAAACCTGTTCGGAAACTCCAGCTTCAGAACAGGCTGCGTTGAATTATTTTACAATAGACAATATTTTGTTTTTATCAATACAATTATTAGGCAAAACTGCAACAAAAAAAGCTGCCCGCAAATTATGATTTGAAGACAGCTTTTCTTTTATTCGTGCCGAGTGTTGAATGTATCACTTCGTGCTACAAACTGCAAGGAAATTATTTGCCTCGCCGCTTGGGCGAGGTTGTTGATTAAGCAGCGTTTCCTTAATATTGCTCAAGAATTTCCTGCACTGTCTTTTTGAGTGTATTGTATGCGTCTTCTGGAGCAACGCCTTGAAGCATGACGTTTTGAATCGCTGTTCCGAGTGCGCTCTGAATTTGTGTAGAGCCCGCACTGTAGTACACGATGTGGCCGCGCTCAAAGTCGCCTGCAAACACTTCAGAATATGGCATGTCTTTATATGTCTGGCTGTTGAGCAATGCTGTGGTCGGTTGGATAAGGTTTACTTCTTTCAAGTATTCTTCACCGTGGCTCAGCATGTACGCGATAAGCTGCCATGCAGCTTCCTGCGCGCCTTTTGGGGCATCTGCGTTAACCATGTAGTAGTGGCCATAGTAGCACGCTGCCACATCTTTTACAGCATTTTTGAACGTTGGATATGGCACAACCATCCATTCGCCAGAGTCGTAGAATGCCTGATTGTCTATTCTGATGCGCGCTTGCTGATAGAGCCCTGTCGAGCACATGCCAATGTCGTTGTTGTCTTTGTTGAACGCAGAGCGAGCAGGCGTGTAAGTAGGAGAGCCAAGGTTTTTGCCGTTCGGACCCCATTCCTGCATGAACGTGAGGAATTGTATCCATGCGTCTTTGCCAACAATAGCTTCTTTGCCGTCATCGCTTACGAGTTGCCCGCCAAGCTGCTCAACCATTGGAACGCAGTTTTCAAGGTAGTATTTGTAGCGGAAGTCATACCCGCGCCGTGTGATGATGTCGCCATTGCGTTTGACGATTTTTTCCGAGACAGTTACCATGTCTTCCCATGTTTTCGGATAGTCTTTTTCAGGGTCAAGCCCCGCATCACGGAAAACTTTTTTGTTGATAAAGATGCACCAGTTTGTAAGTTCAAGCGGAAGGCCGTACACTTCGCCATTGTAGGTAACTGATTCAAGCATTTTTGGCGCGTATGCAGCAATAACGTCTTGTGCGTTGTTGTATCCTGCAGCTTTATAGTTCATCGGCGCAACGCGTCCTGAAACGATATACGGATACTCATCGTTGACGGAGAGGTTGAACATTGTCGGTCCAGAACCTGCGGCGAACGCCGTCTGTACAAGTTCTATGAGCTTTTCTGCTGCTTGCCGCGTTACGTTGACAGTGACGTTTGGATGGCTCGCAATGAATTCTTCTATATATCTGTCTTCAAGCTTCTGACGGTTTGCGTCTTCGTGTGTCCAGAATTCAATAGTGACAGCCTCTGCCTCTTTTTTGCATGACGTGACTGCAAGCGCTGCAAAAAGAACAGCGCATAGCATCAGTATTTTTCTCATTATTTTCCTCCAAAAATAATTTATAGTAATAGTATAACGTAAGTGATTATATTTTGCAAGCAAATTTGTGCAAACTGTAAATAGCGTGTGATATTTTTGTATATAAGCGGTCACGGAATTCAGTTTTCAGAGGGTGTGCTCCCGACTCCTGTTTGCATGGCGCTCGGAACGGCAAACCGCTCGCTTTTCATAAATCTTTCAAGGCTTTGCTGCCACTGCGGTATTCTTATTTTAAGTTCTTTTTCAATTTTTGCCTTGCTCAACACTGAATAGCGCGGGCGCACCGCTTTTGTGGGATATGCGTTTGTTGCGCACGGGGTGACTGTACAGTCGTGCAGTATGCGCTTGTATTTTTTCCCAAGCTCATAAATTGCCTTTGCAAATTCAAACCAGGTTGTCTCTCCCTCGTTTGCAAAGTGATAGATTCCGTATGGTGCAGGGCTGTTTTTTCCGAACAGATGTGACGCGCTCTGCGATTTTTCAATCAGCATGATGATGGCAAGCGCCAAATCGCCGCAAAATGTCGGGCTTCCGCGCTGGTCGTTTACGACAGTCACTTCGTCGCGCGCATTCATGGCATGTGTCATTGTGTAGACAAAATTGCGTCCGTCAAAACCGTAGAGCCACGATGTGCGCACAATGTAGTATTGCGTCATCGCTTGTGCAACAGCGTCCTCGCTTTCAGATTTTGTTTTGCCGTATATGCCGAGTGGATTTTTTTGCTCTGTTTCGACATATGGCACATCCGCGTTTCCGTCAAACACATAATCTGTAGAAATGTGAATGAGCTTTGCACCGTGATTCCGCGCAGTCCGCGCAATATTCACCACGCCGTCAACATTTATCGCGCGCGCTTTTTCAGCTTCGTCTTCCGCCTTGTCAACTGCCGTGTATGCCGCGCAGTTGATTATCCAAGTGATTTTACCGTCTTGCTTTTTGCTGTCTGGCACAGAATAATATGAGGCAGTTTCTGTTGTATTGATAAAATTTTCAAGCGCGCGCGCGTCTGTTATGTCAATGTCACTGTCACTGCCAACCCAAGAAATCTTTGATTGCGTCAATTGCAACGATAATTCTTTGCCGAGCATTCCGTTGCAGCCGATGAGCCAAATCATACTGTTCTCCGTGTAATTACAATTTCTCGAAAATAAAATTGCAGAATGTTTTGATTCTGTTAATAAACGATGTTTCTATGCGTTTTTCAAGGAATACAACTTTTATCGCATTAACGCCGCCTGCGCCGTATAAAATCCAGTTGTCTCCGTCTCGGAAAAGTAAAACGCCCGACTTCATTTTTTGCGGCTTTACGCATTTGATTTTTTCGCTGTAATACAACGTGTTTTCGTTTGTCGTGATGTAATACACGTAGTCGCCCGGCGTAACGATTTTTATAGACGTGTCTATCAAGCCGAACGGCGCCATTGTCAAATGCGCTTTTACGTCCCGCGTTACGCCGTCTTCGCGCATAGAATCTGAAATGATTTTTGCCGCCGAATACAAATCAAAATATCGCCCGTGCTGTTCAGAGTAGTATGGAATGCCGACATACTCCGCTACATCCATAAGCGTGTCTTCAAGTTTTTCCGGCAAATCCTCGTTGCCTTTATACGGACGAATTTGAATCACTTCTGCAAGATACGACGGCTTCAACGCTTCCATATCTTTTAAGAATTGCTTTGCACCCTCGTTGTTGCTTGCAAGGCACATCTTTGAAGATGAGCCTATGTTTCGCACAAGAACTTTTCCTTCATGCAAAAGTGCAATTTCGTTTTCAGAAAGATTATTGTTGAACGGGAGCGAGGCAATGCTGTACGCGCAGACAAAAAACAATGTGGTAAAAAACAGTAGCAGTTTTCTCATAACAACGCCTCCGATTATACTCATAAAACAATGTTCGTTCAAGAGCGGTTACGTGTACTGTTTTTAGGCAGAACCTCGCCTGCGCCATTTCCAAATTTGCGTTTCGTATAAATGCACTTCTCTGCAACACGCGCAACGAAGACGGAAAGTTATGGAAGATAAGCGTTAATCTTATAATTTTAAAAATGAACATGACGCGTGCTGCGTTTTTGTGCTATACTGACTGCATGATTTCCCGATATATGCGCGATTTGGCTGCAAACCCCGCTTCCGGTGCAATACGCAAAATGTTTGAAGAAGGGGAGTTGCTCAAAAAAAGGTACGGTGCGGAAAACGTGTACGACTTTTCGCTCGGAAACCCTGACATGGCAGTTCCTCAAAACGTTCTTGACGCCATAAAAAAAATTGCGGGCGGCACTGATCACGGCTACATGCAAAATGCAGGCTACATGAGCGCGCGAAACGCTATGGCGCAAAAAACAGCAGTAGAGCAGGGTGTCGCTGTTGCAGCAGAACATGTCGTCATGTCGTGCGGAGCGGCAGGCGCGCTCAATGCAACGCTCAAAGCGCTTTTAAACGATGGCGATGAGGTTATTGTGCCTGCTCCGTATTTTGCTGAATATGACTACTACATTCACAATCACGGCGGAACTATTGTGCGCGCTCGTACGCGAGAAGATTTTTCGCTCGATGTGGATGCAATAGCAGCCTTGCTCTCAGAGCGTACAGCAGCTGTTTTACTCAACTCGCCGAACAATCCTACGGGGCGCATCTATCCTTCATCAGATATTGCGCAGCTTGCAGACGCGCTTGCATCTCACGCGGCACAAGGGCACAGGCTTCCGTATCTTATATGCGACGAGCCGTACCGCGCAATTACGTATGGTGGAAAAACTGTTGCGCCTGTGTTTCCTGTGTACGAGAATGCTGTCATCGTTACATCGTTTGCAAAAAATTTGAGCTTGCCAGGCGAGCGCATCGGCTACATTGCAGTAAATCCTGCGTGTAAGGAAGCACGCGATTTTATTGCAGCAGCCATTTTTGCAACGCGCATTTTAGGCTATGTGAACGCGCCTGCATTTTTTCAAAAAGTTGTTGCGGAAAGCTGGAACGCTCCGTGCGACTATTCGCTGTACGAGACACGGTGCACCATTCTCAAAGAAATCATGGACCATGCAGAACTCTTTTATGCGGAGCCTGACGGCGCGTTCTATCTCTTTGTAAAAGTGCCTGAACAGTGGCACGACGACGACATTGCGTTTGTACATCACTTGAAAAAATACAACATACTGTGCGTGCCAGGAAGCAGCTTTGGCGGGGCGGGCTGGTTTAGGATTGCATACTGCGTGAGCGAAAAGACAATACGCTCATCGCGCGAGGCGTTCTTTCGCGCAGTGCATGATGTGGGAAAATAGCTGCGTATAAAAAAAGAAGTGGCAGAGCGTGTCCACGCATTTTTTAGCAATATGCCGCTTGCAAATTGCACATTGTGGCAAAATGTTGTATCATTATTATTGTTCCGCATGACTCATGCACGTGTGTGCGGAAAAGGCAATTATATATGAAAATTTTGATGGTGTCGGCAGAGGCTGTGCCGTTTGCAAAGACAGGCGGGCTTGCAGATGCAGTTTCTGCCATGTCGCTGGCTCTTGCAGAACTCGGTCACGATGTGCGCATTGTGCTTCCGCGCTATTATAAGATAGACCGCAAAAAACTTTCGCTTGTGCCAGGCGCGCTTGGCGTTGCAGCAGGTCAGGAAGAAGCGTGGGTGGGCGTGTACGAGACAACGCTCGCGTCTGAAAGTGCACAGGGAAAATTTCCTGTGCGCGTCTATTTTATTGACCACGAAAAGGCATTCGGGCGCGATGGCGTGTACGGCACAAAATCCGAAAGCGACTTCCATGACAATCCGTATCGGTTTTCGCTTTTGTGTCATGGCGCATTTCAAGTGTGCAGAAAACTTGGGTGGTTCCCGGACATCGTTCACGCGCACGACTGGTCTGCGTGCCTTGCGCCCGTGCTGCTCAAGCATGTAATCCGTTATGGCGATTTTGCAAAAACTGCGAGCGTTTTAACAATTCACAACTTGGGCTACCATGGGCAGTACGCAAAAGACTCGTTTCCTGCGCTTGGCGTTGACTGGAACTTGTACTATGGTGCAGGCTTTGAGCGAAACGGTGCGCTCAATTTGCTTCAGGCAGGCATTTCGTGCGCAGACATGATTACAACTGTTTCTCCGACGTATGCGCGCGAAATACAAACGGCAGAAGGCGGCTTTGGCATGGACGGGCTTTTGCGCGTCCGGCGCGATGTCGTGCGCGGCATTCTAAACGGCGCGGACGTTGCAACATGGAATCCAAAAACTGACAAGCTGCTTCCCGCCCAGTACGACACGTCATCGCTTGCAGGAAAAGTTGCGTGCAAGCGCGCACTTCAAGAAAAGCTTGGGCTTCCAGTAAGAAACGATGTGCCGATTGTGGGCATGGTGGGGCGGCTTGTTGACCAAAAAGGCGTTGCCGAAGTGTTCGCGCCAACGTATGGCTCGCTGTACCGCATGTGCACGCAGATGGACGTGCAGTTTGCGATTCTTGGCAGCGGAGAAGCATGGTGCGAAAATGAAATATACGAGCTTCAATCAAAACTTCCAAACATGCGCGCAATCATCGGATATGATGAGGAAATCAGCCATCTCATAGAAGCGGGCAGCGATTTCTTTTTAATGCCGTCGCGCTACGAGCCGTGCGGACTCAATCAAATGTATTCGCTTTTGTATGGCACGCTTCCGATTGTGCGCAACACGGGCGGTCTTGCTGACACGGTAGAAAATTACAACGAGGAGACAGGAGCAGGCACAGGATTCATGTTTGACAATCTTACGCCAGAAGCTGTTTTTGATACAGTGGGCTGGGCCGTGCATGCGTACTACAATAAAAAGGAGCACATAAAAAAGATGCAGCTTCGCGGCATGAAAAAAGATTTTAGTTGGAAGCGCTCTGCAAACGCATACGAGGCTGTGTACAAAGAAGCGCTTTTTCGTGGGTGCGGAGTATAGCGAGACGAGTGGCGGTTTCTTTTTGCTGGTGCCGTGCAATGAGCTGTGCTGTTCTGAGGTATTTGACTTTTGGGGAGCAACAAAACAACGTGCGTTCGCAATTTTTAAAATAATGTTATATAACAATATTTTTATGTAATAACGCAATTTTTTTCCAAAAAAAAACTTGACAACTCTAAATTCATGGCTTACTCTTTTTTCAAGAATAAAAAAATAATCGTGTATTATTTCTTTATTTGTGCGGCGTGTGGGAAAATTTATTATCCCGATGTTTGCATCGCAGGATATAAAACCCAAGTGCGATATTTTGGGAGAGCAACAATCGCGTTGCTTGTGACACGATTGTTGTTTCGTGCGGTGAGCGCGTTTTGTTACCAACGGAACTGTTGCTTCACCTATCGACATAATAAAAGGAGGTTGTCGTTCAGGTTGATTTTTTACACAAAATTTTCAAGGAGGTGTAATTCATGAAACAGCTTGCCTGCGCGTTGATTGCGTTCTGTGCGTGCATGGGAATATTGCTCGTGGCGGTTGCAGATGTCAATCACGGACACGGACCAGGCCATCATGTCGAAGGGCATGGTGAACATCATGGTGAACATGGAGAGCACGGTGGACACGGCGATGAACATGGCGAACATGGCGAAGGTCATGGCGAACATGGTGCACACGATGAACACGGCGAAGGTCACCATGAAAACGGAGCGGAAGAGGAAGCACATGGCGATGTGCACGCATATCTTGGACCGCTTTCCGTTAAAATCAGTCT
>JAFSRD010000013.1 GCA_017446265.1 Treponema sp. | reverse complement strand
CCGTTTTTTTGCGAATTTTACCCCAGTTTCGCACTGCCAAAATTTTTTTTCGCACTGCCAAATTATTTTTTCTCACTGGGAAATTATTTTTTCGCACTGCCAAAGTTCAGGAACCTCAGCACAAATACAGCTCTTTCTCACCGCGAGGCGGCGGCAACCACGGTGCCTATTTTGACTTTCTGACACTATATTGCGATACCAGGCACTTTATAGGGGCTGTCCAAAAAGAATCGTTGTGCCGAATTTAGTTCGGCACCTGCACTATACGAACTTACTAGACGGCACCATAAAAAAAGCATAGATTACGCCCCTAAAACAATGCGATAGCATCTCCAGATAACTCACAGCATAACTCGAAATATAGCCCAGCAACTGCACTCTTTACCAAGTACCCAATAGAAGCGGTGCGGAAAAAAGATAACATGCGCTTTTTTAATGCGCACGTTTGGCGTTTCTACGAGCGGCTCAAACTTGGCAGCGCAGATTCAGGCATTTTCTTTGCGCCGCTTGAACCGGAAGGAAATCCCGTGAGCGATGAGGCGCAGTGGACAAAGGTGGACGACGCGCGCATCAAGCGCAATACGCCCAAGTCGCTTTTGTTCTATGTGCCCGACTCGCTCGCCGTCGGAACAAAATACCGCGTCATTGTACGCACGGCTTTCACTGGAGGCGGAACATTGCGCAAGACCTCGCTTTCGGGAAGCTCTGAAGTCGTGACGGTAAAGGATGCGGCGTAAGAATTGGTTCGCACAGTGAAGCAGGCTTGCCCCCGCGCAATCTTTGGGCAGCCCGTGCGTGGCACGGGCTGCCCGTTCTTTGCCGCCGAGAGCTTTCCAACAGACCTATCTCGTCTCCTGCAAAAGAATGGGCACGCTTGCAAAGAGACAGGCAGTGCGGTAGGTGCGTCCATCAATCGTCCATACAATTTCAAGCCCTCGCACACGTTCCACTGTGTCGTACAATTTTTTCATACTGACAATGCGCACCTCATCAGCAAGCTGTATCGTTTCCAAAAGCGTTGCTGCCGCTTTGTCCGCGTTCGCTTCAGCGTCCTCCCAGTACGGAAGCGTCACATCCGAAACAGTTTTGCGCAACATGCGGTCTGTTTCAAGTACAAGTCTTACTCTATTTGCCTCGCGTTCAGCGGCACGGATATTTTTGCTGTACGATGTATACACGGTTGCAATGCCACTGGAAAGCAGTGCGAACAGCGCAACGGAAACTACTACTTCACTTAAGCGCATGTTCCGTTCTCTTATTCTGATCCTCGATAATCCGTTCTGCGCGATCCATAGCTACGGCTGTTGACTTCAACATAAATGCACACACGGAAATGATTGCAGCAGATGCCATGAGCAATACCGTCATCGCGATGAGCGTACGCAGAAGCACAAAGCCGCTTTCAGTTTTCCCACGATGTAATATCCGCATCATTACCGTCTCCGCCTTCTTTTCCGTCCGCACCGAACGAGCGTACGCCGTAGGGGCTCTCTGCTGGTCCTGGCGCAAGGTATTCGTATTCGTTGCCCCACGGATCTTTCGGCGCGTCTTTGTACAAGTACGGACCGTTCCAGTTGTCGCTTACCGGCTCAATGTCTGGCTTTTTGCGTAACGCAGCAAGCCCCTGCTCTATTGTCGGATAGCGTCCACAGTCAATGTAGTAGGCTTCAAGCGCCACGCAAAATGAATCTACCTGCGTGCGCGCCGCAGCAGTCCGCGCGCGCTCAAGACTTCCGACAGCCATAAATCCGACTGTCGCCGTCAGCACCATCGTAATTGCAATAACGATGAGCGTTTCCATAAACGACCAGCCGTCCTCGTTTCTCTGCTTCTTTTTCATAATGCCCCCAAAAGCGAAAATACGGGAAGCACGAACTGCCCCACAAGGATGAACAGCAGTATTCCCGTCAGTAAAATGAACGCAGGTTCTGCGCTCACCGTGATGTTTCCTATAATGCGCGCGCTTTCTTTTTCGTAATAGCGGTGTAGTTGCGAAAACACTGTCTGCACTGCCCCAGTGCTCTCTCCGATTCCTATCCATGTGACAACGTAATCGGGAAACACACGCTGTTTCTCAAATGACTCAGAAAGCATTTTTCCTTGCGCCACATCTCTCCCTGCATGCAAGACAGCCTCGCGGTATGCGACGTTTCGTGCAACATGTGCGCTCTGCTCCAACGCTTGCACGAGCGGAACACCCGACGAGCACAAAAGCTCCATAGAAAATGAAAAGTCGCTCGTACATGTCGTCTTTATGTACTGGGAAAAAAACGGAAGGCGCAAAAACAGCGCATCAATTGTTTTCCGTGCGCACTCAGAAAGCCGATGCAGCAGAACAGTAAGAATGACGGCAAAAAATAAGGTGACTGCCGTAATCGCGACTGTCGCAAGCGAACGGTACATGCTGTCTACACTGGAAGCAACTTGAATGCTGTTTTCTGCAAATACGTTGAACACTGCCTCGAGGCGCGGAAACACAAAGAGCACAATGCATGCAATGACGCAGACAGCAGTGACGATCACTGCCATCGGATAGACAAGTGCCTGCGTTATCTTTTGCCGCGTCTCTTTCTTTATGGCAAGATATGTTGCAAGACGAGTAAACACATCCGTTATTGAACCGGCAGCTTCTCCTATGCGCACGAGCGAAATGTACAGCGGCGGGAACGACGACGAAAACAGTTCCAGCGCGCTGTGAAGCCGCTCTCCTTTCATAAGTGCCGTGAGCAGCTCCGTACACAGCAGCTTGTTTTTTTCAGATTTGTCTATCTTCATGCAAACTTGCAGCGATTCTTGCACCGAAAGCCCCGCCCGTAAAAGCGCAGCCATGCTCTCGGTAAATCGCATGACAACCGCGCCACTCACCCGCACACGACGCACTATCCGCCTGGCAGAAGAGATTTCTTTGTATGAAATGAGCGTGAGCATTGTGCCGGAAAAATAGCGCACAAGTGCTTCTTCACTTACCGCTTCATGTATGATTGTCTCTTTCTTTCCGTTTTCATTAGAGACACGGCAACGGTACGATTTCATCATACGAGCGCCTCTCGTTTTGCCTCTTCAAGCGTCGTGACACCTGCAAGGATTTTCCGCACTGCGTCTTCTGCGAGCGTTTTCATGCCATTTTTAGCAGCGCGCAAACGAAGCTCTGCATCGCTCTTTTCTTTGTCGATGAGCAACGCGACATCTTCCCCGATTTCAAACACTTCGGACACAACAGTACGCCCAGCGTAGCCGGTGAACGAGCATTTCTCGCAGCCGACAGCACGCTTCATCTTCGTTCCTGCAACACCGAACTTTTTTTGCAACGCTTTCATTTCCGCAGTGAGCGGAACAGTCTTTGCGCAGTACGGGCACACTTTGCGTACAAGTCGCTGCGCGAGCGCATACTTCAAAACTGATGATACGAGGTATGCCTCAATTCCCATGTTCTTTAATCGCGTAACGGCAGAAACGCTGTCGTTCGTGTGCAACGTTGAAAGAATCACATGGCCGGTGAGCGCAGCACGCACGGCAAGCTCTGCGGTTGCGCTGTCACGTATCTCTCCCACCATGATGACATCAGGGTCCTGCCTGAGCACGCGGCGCAACATGCTGTCAAACGTAAGGCCTATGCTTTCGTTCACTTGTATTTGGTCAACATGCTCAAGCATGCGCTCTACAGGGTCCTCAATCGTTATTATTTTGAGCGTTTCGCTGTTCATGCCGCTTAAAAGCGCATGCAACGTTGTCGTCTTGCCGCTTCCTGTTGGTCCCGTCGCAAGAATAAGCCCGTTTGGAATTGAAAGTGCCTTTTTCAAAAGCGCATGACGGTCTGAAGAAAATCCGAGCTCGTCAAGGGTGAGCGCATGTTTTTGCGCGTTGAAGATACGAAGCACTATGGATTCGCCATATGCGGCAGGCACGAACGACACGCGAAAATCAAGCGAAACGCCCTCCGCGCTCACCTGCATTCTGCCATCCTGCGGTTGTCGCTGCTCCATGATGTTCAAGCTCGACATTATCTTAATGCGGCTTGCAATTCCTGCAAAAAGACTTTTGTCCATTGTGCGTACCGTCTGCAATACACCGTCTATGCGAAACCTGATGCGCATGACAGCTCCCTCGCTCTGTATGTGAATATCTGACGCGCCGCGCCTGACGGCTTCCAAGCAAAGCGCGTTTATGATGTTGACTACTGGAGCCGACTCGGAAATGCTTTCAAGCTCAAACGCACCTGTCGCACTGTCTTGCACTGCGCCTTCCGATGCTGCGTCCACATCAACAATATTTCCGATGAACTCGGCAAAATCACCGTCGCCCACCGTCACAAGCGTGACTTTTTTCAACGCATGAAACGAAATCAGATAGTTCCCTGTATCTTCCATGCGGCTGCATGCGACAGCTATGCGCACCTCGTCGTCTGTTTCAGATATTTTTACTGCGCACGCGCTTCTGATGTATGCGTCTTTATACTGGTTGGGGCATTCCCGATACGTGCGGTAGTTTGCGACGGAGAATTCAGGCGCATCCATGCTATACGCCCTGCGCCACATATTTTTCGTAGTAGCGCTTTATCGCACTATCAGTTTTTTCTTGCGCTGTTCCGGTGCGCTCTATAAACGGCACAAGATATATAACAAACTCTGTGTCAGCAGTCGATTCAATTTTCTTTTTGAAAAGATTGCCGAACAACGGTATGGAGCCGAGCACGGGAACTCTCTGCATGCTCACATCGTTTTCTGTCTGGATAAGTCCACCGATAACAACAGGACTGCCCGATTCTGTACGCACATTCGTCGTCACTTTTTTCTCCGATGTAGGAGGCGGAACAGATGTGTCGTTGCTCGTTCCCTGTTTTGAGACTTGCGCATTTACATCAACTGTTATCATGCCGTCACCCGACACCCAGCCTTTTATTGAAAGCGCAAGACCGCTTGAGATTTCTCTCGTTGTACTTGAATAAACATTGCTTGAGTTGTCGCGCACTATGTCACGATAGCGATACACGTTCGTATTTGAAAATGTGATTGTCTCGCCCGATATGCCATTGAGCGTCGTGTCGGCGAGCACTCGCGCCTTTCCCTCGCTTATCTCCCAATCAAGCGATGCGGCAAACCGTATGCCAAACTGCGACACAATGTCAAAGTTCACATTCAAAAGGCTTCCGAGCGTTGCCGCATAGCTGAGTCCCGTTCCCGTGCTTGACACCCGCTCTATTTTAAATTCGGGGTTCCACTTCATGCCACCAGTTTTTTGATGCTGTATTACAAGCACTTGATAGCGCACCTGCTGCTTCGGACGGTCCATCACTTCAAGTTCACGCTTAAACGCATCGTACGCTTCTTGTCCGCCAGTAAAAAAGACGAGCGATGTGTCTCCTGTTACACTTATGTTTTCCTTACTCACCGATGGCGGCAGATATTTTAAGAGCTCCTCGCTTTGTATGTAGCGCAAATGCACAGGGCGTGCCGCCTCTCGTTTGTCTATAAGCGCAAGGTAGTCTCGCAACTGCTGCTCTTTTTCTTCCGTAACCTGCGCTACAAACGTCATGCTTCCCGGCACAATGACCGCATCGGAATACAGCATGTTTTTCGGAATAAGCGACACAGCATCTTTAATCGGTATGCTCGACGTAGAAAAACTTTGCCAGTAGCGCCCCTCTGCAGGAATATCTATCGCAACAAGAAAATCAATTATGGGCTGCGTTTCGCCTGCGCTTCCTGTGATGTATATAGTGTTCGTATTCTTATCTATGCGCGAAAATGATGCAGCATTGAGTTCTGTTGGAAAGAGCGCAGATACTGCTTCCGCACTTACATTTTCAAGTTTGACGGCGCGCGTCTCTTTGAGTTTTTTAAGCACATCCCTGCGCTGTATTTCAAACACGTAGTAGATGCCGTCCGCTACAGAAAAATCACTGTTTGACTGCTCCATAATGAGATGCAGCAGCGCATCAAACTCTTTGTCCGCGTAGAACATATTCTCAAGCACGACGGCGTTTTTATTGAGCAGTGAATACTCCTTTCCCGCCTTCTTAAACAAAAAATCAATCACTGTAGGCATGGTTGCTTTTTTGAGCTGCAACGTGTACAATCCGTCTTTTTCGTATATGTTGAAGTCTTCCCTTCCCGAAGCAGTCCGCGTTGCGCTCTTAGAGATAAAGTAGCCGCCCGCCACAGGTTCAAGGTTGTACCCCGCAAGCTTTGTCAAAACGAGATTAAGAATGTCATCCATGCTCGCTTCCTGCGTACGCACTGTCACTGTCACATTTGGAAGTGAATCGTACATTATCGTCACGTGCGTGTCGCGCGAAAGACGAGTGAGGAACGGAACAATAGGCACCTCTTCGCCGTCAATGTAATACCCGCTGCCGCGCGCTTCAATTTTTACTTTCGTGATGTGATACACGCCGTCGCGCACTGTAACGTACAGGCGTGCGCTTTCTGCAAACCGCCTGATAGCAGTGTCGAAGTCGGTGTCTTCAAAGTGAAATGTCGCATTGCCGAAAACGGTGTCGTCTATGCTCACTGATTTTCCGCACATGTCGGCAACGGCAAGGATGATATCTGTCACTTTCTGATTTCTGAAGTCGATTGAAATCCGCTCTTCTTCTTGCGCGAACACTGATGTAAACAGCGTGAGCGTCATTGCCACAAGCAACGCCTTTTTTTTCATCATACAAAACCTCCAGCTGCCATTACGAGCAGCGTACCGATGGAAAGGAACGGCGCAAACGGAACTTTTTCCATGCGTTTTTTTTCCGCAATGCGCGCCACCGCCAGATACGCAAGGCCAAGCACTGACGCGCTAAAAACTGCGACAATGCCGCTAAAAAATCCCACCGCATAAGTAAGCACAAATGCAAGCTTAACATCGCCCAAGCCAAGCCCGCCGTAAAACTGCCGCACTGCAAGAAACGCAAGCGACATGGCAAGTGCGCCCGCCATGCGGCTCGGAACAGCATAATAGCTCCACCGTATGTCGATGACGACAAGCAACAGCCAAAACGGATACAGCATTCTGTCAGGAATGAGGAGCGTCTTGATGTCTGCCATTGAAATGAGCGTGCAAAACGCCGCCACAACCACAAGCCGCGTCCACACCTCCATCCATGCCTCCTTTTTGTGCAGGTGCATTCATACTGCACTCTACGTGCAAAACCTACGGGATTTTGCCGCTTGTTGTCAAGAGGGGAAACATTTCATAAGCGCGCAAGCTTCAATGTACGGGCACAGGCAGTTTTCAAAAAATCTTTTGTGCGCGCTTCTTTAGGGTGCGTGAAAAATTCTTTTGATGGTGCGCTTTCAACGATTACGCCATTTTCCATGAATATGACTTTTGAAGAAACATGCTCAGCAAACTGCAACTCGTGCGTTACCACAATCATCGTCATGCCTTCTTCTGCAAGGTTTTTCATCACTTCAAGCACTTCTCCAATAAGTTCTGGGTCAAGCGCGCTTGTGGGCTCGTCAAAGTAGATGATTTCCGGGCTCGTTGCAAGCGCACGCGCAATTGCAACACGCTGCTGCTGTCCGCCAGAAAGCTGTTGCGGATATTGCATTGCTTTCTCTGCAAGCCCTACTTTTTCGAGCATCTTCATGCCAATTTTTTCAGCAGCCGCTTTTTTCATGCGTCGCACCACAATCAGTCCTTCAGTCACATTTTGCAGTGCTGTTTTATTGCGAAACAGATTATAATCTTGAAACACGAACGCTGTTTTTTTTCGCAAACGCAGAATATCTTTTTTCGATACTGTTTGAAAATTAATAATTTCGCCGTTGAACGTCATAGTGCCTTCGTCTGCTTTTTCAAGGAAGTTGATGCAGCGCAACAGCGTCGTTTTACCAGAGCCGCTCGGTCCAATAATTGCAACTACATCGCCTTTATGCACAGAAAACTGTATACCGTCAAGCACTTGTTGCACGCCAAATGATTTTTTAATATTGGAAACTTCAAGCATGTTTATTGCTCCATTCGCCGTTCTTTATCGCAGACGTAAAAATCAACATTCGTTCTGCTCCTTACTTTATCGTATACGCGCTCAATTTTTTTTCGCCTGCCCGTTGCACCTTTGTGAGCACGGTAGAAAATAGCAAATAGATGAGCGCAACCTCTATATATAATGCGAGCGGCTCGTACGTTCGCGCCACAATGCGCTGCGTTGCCATAAACATTTCCGTTACCGTGATGTTTGCAGCAAGCGATGTTTCTTTTACCATTGCAATAAGCGAATTTGAAAGTGGCGGAAACGCTGTGCGAAATGCTTGCGGCAGCACAATGCGGCGCATCACTTGCAAATACGACATGCCCACACAGCAGCCTGCCTCAATTTGCCCGACAGGAATTGACTCAAGCGCGGCACGCATGGTCTCCGCTGCGTATGCGCCTTCATTGAACGCAAACACTATGATTGCGGCAGGAAATGGTTCAATCATAATGCCAAGATTTGGCAACCCATAAAATACAACATACAGCTGTACAAGTATAGGCGTGCCGCGAATCACCCAGATGTAAAACCGTACAATCTCTTTGAGCACATTGATTTTTGCAAACTGCACAAGCGCGGCAATCACTGCAATGACGAGCGCAAATGAAAATGAAATAATCGTAAGCGGAATCGTCATCTTAATGCCGGGGAGTAGAATTTTCAAAAAAGAATCTACTACAATCTGTAAAACACGTTCATTCATAACGATATTTAAAATATACTAAATTTATTCGTGCGGTGTGATTACCGCTCCGTCACGCACAGCGAGGCATGATGATTTTACAACATGCAATATGCCGCCGCAATCTGCGCTGCCAAACGCGCATTATTGTACACAAGTTGAATGTTTGCGTTGAGACTGTCGCCACCAGTGAGCTCTTTGACTTTGGCAAGCAAAAATGGCGTCGTCTCTTTGCCGCGAATCCCTTGAGCCTGCGCATCGGAAAGTGCCTGTGCAATAGCTGCATTGATTTTTGTGCCGTCCATGCTGTACGCTTCTGGAATTGGATTTGTCACAAGCATACCGTTGCAAAGACCGAGCGCGTAATGTGTTTTCAATGCCCGTGCAACTGCTTCAGGCGTGTCCATTTTATAATCAACGGCAAGCCCCGAATGGCGCGAATAGAACGCAGGCAATTCTTTTGTACCATATCCAATAACAGGCACGCCGTGCGTTTCCAAATATTCAAGCGTCAAAGCAAGATCGAGAATAGCTTTTGCCCCGGCGCATACAACGCACACCGCTGTTTTTGCAAGCTCTTCCAAATCTGCAGAAATATCCATCGTTGTTTCAGCACCGCGATGCACACCGCCAATGCCGCCTGTTGCAAACACATTGATTCCAGCCATATGCGCAATCATCATCGTTGTAGCAACCGTAGTAGCGCCATCTTCGCCGCGTGATGCAAGCACTGCAATATCGCGGCGGGAAGCCTTTGCAATCGCTGCTCCTTTCTTGCCAAAGTATTCGATTTCTTCCGATGAAAGCCCTGCTTTCAATTTTCCGCCAATCACCGCAATTGTTGCGGGCACTGCCCCCTCTTTTCTGATAATGTCTTCCACCGCGAGCGCCGTCTGCACATTCTGCGGATACGGCATGCCATGTGAAATAATCGTAGATTCCAACGCTACCACAGGCTTTCCTGCCTTGAGCGCATCTCCAACATCTGCTTTAATGTCAAGATAATCGTTCATCATACCTCCTGATAAAACATGTACCGTACAGTAAAACGCTGACAGTCATGTCGTGCGCCAATGGAGCGCATTACTCTCCGCCGCAACGCTTTATGCGTTTCATCCTCTCCATAATTTTTTCAGGTGATAGCGACAGATTGATTGTCTGTGCGCTTTCTGCTGCAATAGCGGCGGCTGCATTTGCCATGCGCGCAGCTTCTTCCAGCCCCGCACCGTGTACATATGCATATGCGAGCGCTGCCATAAATGCATCGCCTGAACCGGTAACATTTACTACTTTTGCAGGGCAACAGGGAATCACCTGTTTTTGAGCGCCGTCTGCTGCGAGCACGCCGTCTTTTCCCAGAGAGATGAATACGCGTTGCACGCCGTGTGCAAGCAGCGCGTCTGCCGCAGCGAATAATGTTTTTTTGCCCGTAATCGTGCGTCCGCTCAACAATTCTGCTTCCAGACGGTTCGGCTTGAGCGTGTTGACGCGCGACAAAATCTTGTACAAGCGCGGCGCTTTTGCAATGGAAACAGGGTCTGCAAATATCGGCGCAGTACAGTGGCGCGCAAGATATTCAAGCGACTTTTGTGGAACATTTGTGTCAATGACGACAAGCTGTGCATTGTTCAACAGCGGCATGTGCCCGGCAAGATAGTCGCTTGTGATGTGCTTGTAGATGTCCATATCGGAAACTGCGCACGCCATATCACCGTCGCTGTCTGAAATGAAAAGATACATTGATGTTGCCGCATTTTTTACGCGTAACGCATGAGAGATGTCTATGCCCGCACTGTTGCATGCAGATTCAATGCGCTGTGCGTAGTCGTCGTCGCCAAGCGCAGTAAAAAACTGTACATCCATGCCTAAAAGCGAAAGGTTATGTGCAATGTTGCAAGCGACACCGCCAAGGCTTATAGTCACAGTTCCAGGATTTGAATCTTTGATGACAAGCCGCTTGTGCGTAATGCCGCCTATGTCTATATTGATTCCGCCGATAACTGCAACATAGGTGCTAGATTTTACCACATAGTCTTTCCGCGCAATGTATCCTTTTTTCATTTAATTGTTAAGGAAGCGCTCCGTTTTTTTTCAAATACATGAACACCGAATCGTCACCGACAAAGTGACCGCAGCCTGCAAAAATAAATGTAGTGCCGCCTTCAAAAATCCACGCCTTTATTTTTTCTGCCCATGCTTTATTGCGTTCGGTAAATATTGCCTTGTAATATGCTGCGTACAATGTGTTTTTTGCTTCAGCTTCTTTGCGCGAGCTTTCCATAAGTTTTGTTAATTTTTGCACATCGCCTGCAAGATACGCTTCATACAACTCGTTCGTGTATTTATTAATTTCTTCAGGCTGTGCAATGTCGTCGAGCATGTCTTTGAGCAGTACAAGCTGTTCGTCGTAGTTGCCAAACTGCAAAACATCTAACTGCGTTTCAAGCGAATCAAGCCCGTCCATATCTTTCCCCTGCTGATACGCGAGCAGCATAAACTGTCCGTCCATGCCTTTTTCTACCGAAAGTCCCGAATTCAAATAGACAGCCGTTTCTATTGCCGCTATCGTAACCCACGGCTCGTACACCGCAAGCTGTTCAGCTGCTTCTTTTTCAAGCACAGAAAAAAGGGCATCGCGTTGCGTACTTGTTATGTTGTGGAGCACATTTTTCCCGTCCGCATTGATTTGGCTTTGAATCATTTTGTTTGACATTTCAGTTTCAAAAACAGCCCAGTCTGCTGTAGAAATTTCACCCACAATTCTGTCTGCGTTCACCCAGGCATCAACAACTGTCGGCGCAAGCGGATACAGCCGTTCGTCACCCAGATGAATTGTGCCTTGAATATACACTGTTGCAGGATTGCCGTTTTTATCTGTGCCGTCGATGCGCCAAAACATGCGCTCCTGTGTTTCATTGTGAGCAACGTGCCGGGCGCCTTTGTTTGACGCGCACGAAACAAATGCGAGCAACAAAGCAAACAATACAGAAAAGGCAAGAAGTATTTTTTTCATAATAGCCTCCAGAGTAATAAAAAAGCCCGGATAAACCACGGCACGTTAAACAGATAACTACCGTTGCTGCATTCCTGCTCTGGCGGGGTTTGCTAAAGTTTAGCTGCATGGCATCCGGGCAATCGGAAAGAGGGGGATTCGAACCCCCGGTGCCTTTTGGGCACGCACGCCTTCCAAGCGTGGACCTTAAACCACTCGGACATCTTTCCTTGTCACATTGTATAGTATTCAGTTTCAGCCCATAAGTCAATCCGTCGAATTCAATCCCATTAAATCTCGCTTATTGTTCGCCCAGTGTTCATTCAGCGTTCCCTTTAGTGCGTTATTGTGCAGAATTTTTTCGTAGGGCATCCAATCGTTCAAGCAAAGTTGGATGCGAATATGTGAACGCGCTGTACAATTTTGAAATACGCACTTCGCTCTTGTTTTCTTTATTCAATTTTACAAGTGCGTTTGAAAGGTCTTCTCCATTGCCACATAATTTTTTTGCGAATGCATCTGCTTCGTATTCATGTTTCCGTGAAAAATAATTTCCCACCACGCTCGTAAGAATTCCAAAATTCCCGAAAACTTTGCCAAGCAAAAACAATCCAATGAATTTCATATGAGGAAACATATCAGAAGAAGTTGAAAATCCAAATCCCTCGTAAAGAGGAGCATGATCAATCAATAAACTCATTGCAAAAAGTAAAACATACACAAGTGGAAGCACAACAGCAAACCGCTTCATGATGTGTTTCTTTTTAAAATGTCCCAACTCGTGTGCAAGAACGGCGCCTAATTCATCTACCGTAAGCTGATTGACAAGCGTGTCGTATAATACAACGCGTTTTGTTTTTCCGAATCCTGTAAAATATGCGTTTGAATGCTTGCTTCGCTTTGATGCATCCATTACAAAAATTTCGCTTGCATTAAATCCTGTCTTTGCCATAAAGTCGCTAACTTTAGATTTTAGTTCGCCATCTTCTAGCGGTGTAAATTTGTTAAAGAGCGGAGCAACCACTCGTGGATATAAAAATGAGAACAGCAAAGAAAATGCTACATACACTGTTGCAAGTGGCGCCCACCACATTTCAATATGTTCAAAAACAACTGTCATGGCAACAAGAAGAAGTGCAGAAATCAGCATGCCTATTATGAAAGATTTTATAGAATCAATAATCCACAATTTAAGTGTCGTTGTTGAAAATCCAAATTTTTTTTCTATAACAAATTCACTGTAGAGTTCAAATGGAAGCGAAACTATAGATGCAGGAATTGCACCGAGCAAGGAAAACAGCAAAGTCGTTGCGTAAATATTTTGTGTTACATTCCAGAAAAAATTAAAAAGAAGTGGATAGAATCCTGAAAAAAGAAGCGTCACACTTAATGCCGTTGTTACAAAAAATTCTGGCACATACAGTTTGTACTGTTCATTTTTATAGTCGCACATTCTTTTTATGTCTTCTTGCGAAATGAACTCTTTTAATTCCTCGGGAATATCATGCCCATATTTTTTTCTAAACAAAAATTGATGTGCGTTCAAAAATTGTTCTATCAAAATAGAAATAAAAATTCCTGCACAACAAATGATTACAAATATATTTGAGAAATTCATAATGCCGCCTTTCAATCTTTTTTATTCAATTACATCCAGACGGGAAACATCTTTTTCGTAATCGACACCGTGCACATCAAAACCGTTCGCAGCAAGAAAATCGTGCTTGTAACCGTCTAGGTCGCAATATTCAGAAATATTTTCGTTCGTTATATTTTTCATCCTTTCAAGACAAACACTTTGCACATCGCTTGCCATTTCCCAATCATCTATTCGAATAAGCTTTTCACTGTCTACAGGAACTGCATCTGCGCTGTTATTTTTTCCAGTGTACAACCGTTCCGCAAAAAGACGCTCCATTTGTTCAATGCACCCCTCGTGTGTACCTTTTTCTTTCATAACTTTGAAAAGAATTGAAAGGTAAAGCGAAATGATTGGAATAACTGCACTTGAGCGAGTAACAAGTCCTTTGTTTATAGAAACGAATGCGCTTCCACCAACTGCACTTTTTAGCTGTTCATTCAAATCTCTAGCTGCCTTTTCTAAATCCACCTTCGCCATTCCGATTGTACCATTTCTATAAATTGCATGACTTAATTCTGGTCCAATATAAGAATATGCAACTGTGCGACATCCTTGTGCGAGAACGTCAGATTCAGCAAGCATTTTTATCCAGCGTCGCCAATCTTCGCCGCCCATAACTTTAATTGTGCTTGCAATTTCTTCTTCTGTTGCAGGCTCTGCACTCGACTCTTTTAGCGTGCCAGTCATTATATCGATTGAAAGTCCTGAATAAACTTTTCCAATCGGTTTAATAACAGACTTATACATTACTTTTGTATCTGGATCAGTTCGTACAGGACTTGCAAGGCTGTAAATTATTAAATCAAATTGAAGCCCGCGTTTTTTTGCTTCGTCGATGACGTGCATTCTCGTTTCATCTGCAAAGGCATCTGCATTTATTGTAACCGATGCAAGACCTGCTTTTTTTGCAGCACTATCGAATGCCATGTTATTGTAAGCACCAGGCGTACCGCCTTTTGTTTCCGTCGGGTCTTTTTCAAATGAAACGCCAATCGTTGCAGCGCCATATTCAAAAGCCGCACAGATTCTGCTTGCAAGTCCGTATCCAGTTGAGCAACCAAGAACTAACACATGTTTTGGGCCAGCTCCTCCTTCGGATGCCCCCTTTATTCCACGCGTTTCTTTTTGTGATTTTACATATTCAATTTGATGAAAAGTCTCTGTGGCACATCCTACAGGGTGCGCATTAATGCACATATTGCTTCTAACCATTGGTTTAATAATCATAATTCCTCCCTAAATTACACTTCGTACCGCTTGATGATGACGCACCCATTGTGCCCTCCAAAGCCGAGCGACACGCTTGCCGCCACATCAATTTGCGTTTCCACACCTTTGTGCGGCACGTAATCCAAGTCACAACCGTTTTCAATATCTGGCTCGTCAAGGTTGATTGTAGGCGGCGCAAAATTTTCTTGAATCGCTTTTACGCAAAACAGCGCCTCAATTACACCGGCGGCTCCAATCATATGCCCTGTCATGCTTTTCGTCGAAGATACTTTCATTTTGTATGCATGACCGCCAAATGCGCGCTTGATCATTTTTGTTTCCGCAACATCGTTTGCTTGCGTTGATGTGCCGTGCGCATTGTAATAGTGAACGGCGCTGCCAGAAATGCCTGCATCCGAAAGCGCGCGCTCAATGCACAAAGTGCCGCCGCTTCCGTCAGGTGTAGGTGCAGTAATGTGATACGCATCGCTTGAAGAGCCGTAGCCTGCAAGTTCCGCGTAGATTTTTGCGCCGCGTTTTTTTGCGTGCTCAAGTTCTTCAAGTACGAGCACCGCAGCTCCTTCTGCCATGACAAACCCCGCGCGATTTTTGTCGAACGGGCGGCTTGCCTTTTCAGGCGTGTCATTAAACGCGGCCACAAGGGCTTGCAGCTGCTGGAAACAGCCTATGCTAAACCCGGTGATAGTTGCTTCTGTACCGCTCCCAAGACACACATCAACGCGTCCGCTTCTGATCATATCAAAAGCAAGGCCGAGCGAATCTGTGCCAGAAGCGCATGCCGTTGAAAGCGTCCACACTGGTCCATGAATGCCAAGCATCATGCTCACATTCGCAGCCGCTTCATTTTCAAGCATAAGCGGAGCTGTAAGCGGAGGAATTCTGTTTACACCAAAGCGCGGGTCAAAATATTTTTTAAAGCCGTCTTCAAGCGCATCAAATCCGCCAATGCCTATTCCCGTCACAATGCCGGAGTTATCTTTGCCAAACGATTCATTGTCGTAGCCTGCATCGCGCACAGCTTCTATGCACGCACCAGTCAGAAACTTTGTGAAACGCGCCATTTTACGCGTAAGTTTGCGGTCAACACCGCACTGTTCAAGCGAAAAATCTTTTACTTCGGCAGCAATTTGCACCTGATAGTCAGTTGCGTCAAAAAGCGTGATTTTTCCGATGCCGCTTTTTCCTTCGCGAATGTGCGCCCACGTTTTTGCAACATCATTCCCAAGCGGCGTAATTGCACCCATGCCTGTAATAACAACTCGTCGCTGTGACATTTTTACACTCATGCGGTCATTTTATCAAGCAAACAGCATCTGTGCAATAACAAAACCATGCAAGGTACGGAGAGCGCTTTTTTCGTGCTTCAAAGTGCATATTGCAATATCAAAAAAATATTAATATAATCATAATCAAGGACGATTTTATGAAAATAAGAAATATTATCCATTTTGGAATAATTGTTCTGCTGTGCATGGCAGCAACAAGTTGTAAAAGCAGTTCAGCAAAAAAATCAACTGGACTGATTTCATACGAAATGGTGTCTATTACAGAAACAAACGAATACCTTGAAGCAGATGTTACCTATCCGCAGTTCAAAAAATTCAACAGTCTCAATAAAGAGATTGCACGCAATATATCTGCATTGCATGATGCATTCAAAGCAACTGCTCAACAATCATGGCAGGAAATAGACGCAATGAGAAAAAGCTATGGCGCAACAGAAAACACGCCGCCACTTGTGCACTACATTTCCTGCGACCCGATTATTGCAGGTCCGCAATATATTTCAATGCTTTTTACAATATATCAGGATGAAGGTGGCGCGCACGGAGAGACGCTTTTACAATCAGTTACCTATGATACAAAACTCAAAAAAAACTGTATCAATTACTGAAGCAACAGGTTACACAATCGATGAAATTGCAACACAGTGCAACGAATATCTTTTTGCAAATCTTAAATACGGCGGCGATGATGCGGAATCTAAAGAGGCACGCGAATCATGGATATACGACGGAACAATGGCAGACGACAGCAATTACAAAATCTTCACATACGACGGGAAAACGCTCACCGTTTATTTTGAACCATACACTGTTGCGCCATATGCATACGGCGTGCAAAAAGTAGAACTGCCTGCAAAATAATAAACGTTTAAAATACACGCTAAAATGGCGCGTGTATTTTAGCTTGCAGTTTGCTTCGCAAACTTGCTCATTGTTTGCGCGTTCTCATTTCATTGCGAACGCGCAGTTTTGAACAGTTCCGATTTTGAAAAATCGTTCACTGTTCAAAATTAAAGAACGTTTAAAATACACGCTGAAATGGCGCGTGTATTTTAGCTTGCAGTTTGCTTCGCAAACTTGCTTATTTACGTGTGCGCATGCACTCCGTGCAGCTGCGCACCAAGTGCACGTGCTCGCAAGTTGAAACTTGCTCGCTTGTGCACTTTCAAGGAACGTTTAAAATACACGCTAAAATGGCGCGTGTATTTTAACTTCGAGTTTTCTCGCGAAAACTCGCGCATCTACGTGTGCGCATGCACTCCGTGCAGCTGCGCACTAATTCAACAACTCCTGAAACTGATGTTTCACTCGTTGTTGAATTGTAAAGAATGTTTAAAATACACGCTAAAATGGCGCGTGTATTTTAGCTTGCAGTTTGCTTCGCAAACTTGCTTATTTACGTGTGCGCATTTTACCTTAAAAACACCGATATAGCGACGACTTTCGAGAGGAATTGTAGCATCTGGGAGCAAATCTTCGGCAATTGATAAATAATTTCCGTTGGATTCAAGTTTTTGCTTTGCAACATCAAGAATTTGCACCTGATTTGAAAAATCTTTTATATTTTCTAAAATTTTATCGCTGTCGCGTTGAATTTCTAATAGTGAAAAGCCTTGTTCTTCCCTAATATTTTTTAATACCGTGGCGGCTACGAACCTATGTTATGCTTTATTCACATCCCCATTTCTTTTAACTCACGGACCAAACCAATATAAAAATCCCTAATGGTCGTTGAGCCACTTGGAAGATTTTCACTTTCCTTTATTCGGGGATTTGTACGATAGCCGTCAACTTCATGGGGATGGGAAATGCCGAAAAACCCTTGTCCTTCTATTGTACCTCGGAATTTTCCCCATCGTGCCGACTCCACTGACACCAGTCCGTCATTCTCACCGTCAGAAAAGGTAATTACAAAATTCAACAGCAACATAAAAATATCGCTGAATGGATTTTTCATTTTTCCAGCAAAAGATTGAAACATAATAGAAGGAGAATCAATAATTTCCTTGTTGAATTGTTCCATAAAAGATGCACGGAACTGTAGCGTTGTCTTAAAGAAATCTGGCTTTTTGTCGCCGAGAATCCTAAACCAGATATTTATAAAAAAAGCACAGAATTTTAAAATTTTTTTTCCAAAAATTGAGCAGAGAGAATCCACCATTTTTGAACCATGATTCGGGGAACTTATCATGGTAAGAGATGCTATTTTATCTGAAACTCCAAGTTTTGCTATTGCATACCGCACATCAATTCCGCCTTTGGAATGGGCTATTACATTAACTTTTTCAGAGCCTGTTTTTGCAAGAACACTGTTCAGACTGTTTACAATTTGATTTGCGGCATCCTCAATATTCGCCCATGCGTCATGCCCGCTGTAAAATATGGTAGAGCCATGTTCTTCAAGGATTTCTGGAATTTCACCCCAATAATTAAAGATTTTTCTATCCCGGAATCCTGTTCCGTGAACAAGCAATACGGGATACTTTGTCTTGCAGACATCAAGTGGTGTTTCCGGTGGGATTTTTCCCAAAAGCCTTAATATTTCAATTTTTGCAGGCAGCCAATAATTTTTTACAAAAAGTATTAATGCCAGAATATACAGCATTCCGATGACGACGGAGATCACTACAGCAACAGTATGAACAGTGTTGTTCCGTACAGGTTGCGCAAAATTTATGAGAAACCCAAGAAGTAGAAAAACTGCGGCAAGATTCAAAAATGCAAAAGAAATTTTATACTGCCATTCTATTCGGATTCCTATGAAAAACGTAAGCACATTGAATCCCCAGAAAGTCCACATAAATGCAATTACAGGAAACGCAAGAAAGCCTACTTTAAACAGCATAAGCACTAATGAAATACCGACAAATGAAAAAACAAAAAACTCAATTATACTTGCAAGCAATGCTTTTTTTCTTATCGCTTTCATTTTTATTTCCCTCTATTACCAGCCCAGTGGGCAGTCCGTATAACAATTGCTTAAACCGCAAAACGGCTTGACAGGTTTGTCTGCTTTGAGCTACTTGTTATGCTCTATTTTCTATTTTTGAAAGTATATGACACAATGCATGAAAAATCAAGCAAAATTCATTATTTATAAAAAAGGAGGGGTTGACCCGCATGCTATTTACAGCAATTCATATTTAGGTCTTGTACCAGATTTATCCTTAAAAACTTTACCTGCTTCCATTAAGTTTCCAAGAATACTATAAGTTAAATAATTCTTTTGACCGCCATCATGAGAATTGCTTAAACTTAATTTATCAACAATACACGGACCATTATTTGAATATTTATTAAACGGACTATATTGTGAGTAGTCAGAACCATAGGCACCGCATTGATTCATTATTGAATTTGAGCTGTACGGTGAGCCACCCAAAAAAAATCCAAAAAAGTTCCCAGTATACTGGGAAGTGGGGCTTGACACAAGCCCACAGGCAAAAATATAACACGCCGTGCATATTAAATATGTGTACATTTTATTAAAATTATATTATACTGATTCAACGGTCGTTCATGTGTTCTGCGCACATGGAAAAACACGCATATAGGGAGAAATTGTATAAAAAAATGACAAATGTGCTTGCTTTCGTTGCAAGCCTCGCACTTGCAGCGAGCGGGATAGCATGCAAGAACAACGCTGGTGGCAATGGAGCTGGAAGTGGAGAAGGAACTGGCGGTGGTGGTGGAACAACTGTTAGCGTTACAGGAGTGTCCATAAATTCAAAGCCAGGTGTTATCAAAGTTAACTGGTACGGTACAATTACAAGCAACCGTTCAACCAAGTAATGCTACAAATAAAACGGTAACATGGACGAGTAGTGACCCAAGCATTGCGACTGTTGTTGATGGATTGGTTGAGATTAAAACGACTGAAAAAGATAAGTCGTGTACGATAACGGTTACAACTGAAGACGGAAATAAAACCGACTCATTTACTTTTAAGACTTATGAGCGAGATTTGAAAATGACCGAAATTAAAAGTGCAGGAAAAACTTTTAATATTGGAACGGGAACAAATAGTGTAACATTTACGAAAAACTTTTGGATAAGCGACCATGAATTAACTCAAATAGAATGGTTAGAAGTCTTTGGAACTAACCCGAGTTACTTTACTAGTAACCCAAGAACTGGAGATATACAAGAACTACGCCCAGTAGAAAATATAAACTGGTATATGGCAATCGCTTATTGTAACAAGCTTTCTATACAAGATAGTCTCCAGCCTTGTTATAGCATAAAGGTAGGTGGAGTGGAAGTTGATTGGGCTAATTTAAAATATGCTGACATTCCAACTAGTAATAATGCTGATTGGAATGCTGCTGTTTGCGATTTTAGCAAAACTGGCTATCGCCTGCCAACTGAAGCCGAATGGGAATACGCTGCACGCGGTGGACTTACAGGCGATGTGTATGCGGGTACCGGTGATGTAAATAAACTAGGCGATTATGCATGGTATT
>JAFSRD010000012.1 GCA_017446265.1 Treponema sp. | reverse complement strand
GCCGCATGGACCACATAATCAACACCATCTAATGCACGATATAGTCGTCCCTTATCGCGAACATCTCCTATAAAAAAACGAACCCGTTCATCTTCTGGAAATTTTTTTGCCATATTCCACTGTTTCATCTCGTCACGAGAATAAATGATAATTTTTTTTGGATTGTACTTTGCCAAAGTCATAGGAACAAAAGTATTGCCGAAAGAACCTGTTCCACCAGTAATTAAAATTGTTGAATTTGAAAGCATGAAAATAACTCCTAAACTAACTATCAGAGATACAATGCCCATTATATAATAAACCTATCTTTTGATACACCCCTTCACTAAATTCCAAATTTTCCTTAAAATTTTAATAAGCAATCTCCATATTGCAAGAAATAACTCTACCCCTTTGTACCCTAAAAACATATAGGCATAATAGTAGCGTATAACTCTTTTTCGTTGCGCGGCAGAAAAATCATTATGTTTATAACGCTCCCATTCGGCAATTGATTCTTTCAACTGCTTCTCTGTAAGAGAATCTTTTATATCAAATATAGAATCCAGAGATATTTTCTGGATGCCGTAATAGTCATTCTCTAGTGCTCCGCAATGTTCTCCAGAGCCGTCATAGCCCATATTTCTGACTAACGAAAGCGTCGGATTAATTAGATATTTGCCGTTAATAATACAATAGCAGGCAATAGTAAAATCACAACGTATGTCAAGTGCGGGATTGTTTTTAGTCCAGAAAATGAGCTGATACAAATCCCGTAGATTATTCTTCATTTTTTTTAATACTTTTCTATGGCTGCATACATAACGCATATAATGGGGCGGCATATATAAATCCAACTCTTGATTAGTGCGCCTCCATTTTCCAAGTCCATATGCCATATAATCTTGCATACGCACAATATTTGCATCCTGCCGGTTTGCAAGTATAAAATCGACAGCATCCATATATCCGCTTACAGCAAGTATACTGCAATCATCCTTGTATTTTTCAAGACATTTATTCATATAATCCAAAAAACAAGGAGAAAACACATTGTCGTCTTCGGTATTAATCCATGCATCATAATGTTCTGAAACATAACTTTGTAAGAATTTCCAGTTAGCTACGCTTCCGAGATTCTCCTTATGCTCAAACACTGTAACTTTTCTAAAACCTTTTATTGTGGGAATATAATCTTTTATTTTTTTCCAGCCCTCCTCATATTTTTCTGAAGCAGGATAATCAAGCCCAATCACAAGCTCTGTTTTATCTGCGTGCGTATTTTTAGAAAGACTTTCAACACAATTTTTAAAATGCTCATAACGACTCATCGTTGGAATTACAACTGGATAATAAGTCATTACATATCCTCCATACTTATGGGAACTTCTAAAAACCTCAGTTTTTAGAAGTAACTCTGAAAATGCGATGTTTTTCGCCTTGTAATTTCAAGGCGAAAAACTCGCCGGCACCAAAAACAAAAATTAATTTTTTAGTTTTTAGAGGTGCCTTTATATCAATCCTATAGGACAAAGATATATATATCTATTACACGGCATTAATTCATCAGCCATACAAATAACAAAACCCGTTTTTATTTTTTTACCAAGCTTTTCCAGTACCTTAAAATTCTTTTCCACATCATTAGGAGATTTTGCTTTTTTTATCTCTACAGGAGTGATACCGTCGGCATCAACAAAAAGCAAATCTATCTCTTTTTTATCTATGTCACGATAATAATAAATATTTAATTCTTTACCTATATTGTAATAACTTTTTACAATTTCAGAAACAACGAAAGTTTCAAAAAATGCTCCTGACATAGCTCCTTTTTCCAAAGTTTCTGCAGTTGGCCATCTGCAAAGATATGCCGCAAGTCCTGTGTCAAGAAAATAAACTTTTGGGGTTTTTACAATTCTCTTTGTAATATTTTCATAGTACGGTTTTAAAATGTAGATAATGCCTGAACGCTCTAAAATAGAAATCCATGATTTTACAGTAGGGGCAGACACTCCAATATTTTTTGAAATATCGTCATATTTTAATTCCTGTCCAGTCCGAGCAGCCATACAAACAAGAAAATTATAAAAATCATCAAGTTTTCCAACCTGTTCTAAATCATGTATATCTCGTTCAAGATAAGTATTTACATAATCCATAAAAAAACGCTCTCGTGGAATTTTAGAAGTTCTAAGCCGTGGCATGCCGCCTAAAAAAATTTCATTATATACTGAATGAATATTCGATAGAGAATTCAAGTGCCGCCTCTTTTTTAATGCATTTACATTAGGCAAAAATAAAGAACTACTAGATTTGGCTAATTCTCGTTGAGAAAATGATGATAAAAGAAAAATTCCAACTCTACCTGCAAGTGTATCAGATATATTTTTCATCATCAAAAATTTCTGACTTCCAGTAAGCCAAATAAGTCCAAACTTCTCTTTCCCATTCAAAGCATTTTCATCAACAATTCGTTTTATTTCAATAAGAATTTCTGGAACTCGTTGAAATTCATCAATAATTAGTTTTGTTCCGTAAGTTTCAAAAAATAATGCAGGATCCTTTTTTGCAAGATTCCTTGCGACAGCATCATCAAAAGTAACATATTTCCTATCTTTTTCCTTTAAATAATTCAACATTGTTGATTTTCCAACTTGACGCTGACCGCAAAGTGCAAGAACAGGATAATATTTATTTGCTTCTAAAAAAGCATTTTCTAATGTACGCCTTATGTAAACCGACAATAAAAAACCTCGATAAATCTAAAGTATCACTTTATTTTACTCGACCACTAAAAATCTGTCAAGCAAAACACCTGTGCATATATAACGACTCATCGTTGGAATCACAACAGGATAATAGGAATACACTGATTAACTCAGAAAGGCTGAGTTAATCAGTGTATTCTCCTTTGACCACAATTTCGTAAAAGTCCTTGTGTCACAAGGACTTTGAGAAACTTGTTAGGAAGCACTGATTAATGTCTCAAATATTAATCAGTGCTTCCATAGGTCATTACATATCCTCCATACTTAACCCTAAAAGTTTTACTTTATAATCAGAAACATATTCATTAAAAAAAGTTGATTTTTCTTTTAATTTTTCGATATTGATTTTTTTTGATTGCCGCTTTACTTCGTATATGCAACATTCTTTTTTTATTTCATTTAAAGTGATTATGTCGAGTTCATTGTTAGATTTTTTATCCCACCACGATCCAATCTTGGTAATTTTTTTTCTTCTTTTATTTTTTCCGAAAAAAAATATTCAAGCGTTTTTCCTGTAAATGTTTCATAATCTCTGAATACAATACCTTGTAGTGAATCATATTCGCCGAATTCTATCATATCTTGATGAGGAAAAATAAAACGAAAATAAAAACGCTGATACGCATCTATAATTTGCCATCGAACATTACGGCTTCCTTGTTTTGAAAATAATGGGCGAATCGGTTTTATAACATCAAAAACTTTATCCAAATTCTGAAGATATGCCCCAGTATTTTTTCCTATAACAGAGTCAATTTCATTTTGTGATGTAAAACCTTCTGCAATAAGATGTAAGATAGAAAAATATGTTCCATAATCTTTTCCAATTTCGCTAACTAGAATATCTTTTCCGTCTATTAAAAAGGGAGAAGGCATGCTTATTGCGTATTCAATCATTTTCTTTTTTGTAAACGCTTTGGCATACATCAAAAGAAAAATATATTTTGCGACTCCACCTGTAAGCATATATAAACATAGCAAGTCTTCTTTGGTATAACGAGGATTAAAATCTGAAAGTATTTTTTTTACAACAGATACCTTAAAATGCGAAAGATTTATAAAATGAGTAGCACGTCCAAATAGTGGCTCTTTTTCATCTTTGAAAATTTTCGTCATCATTGAAAATACAGAACCACAGACTATAAAATTAATGCGTGATTTCTTTTTGTATGTATCCCATAAATTTTGCATTTGACTAAACAATGATTTATTCACTAATTCTAAATCTTGGAATTCGTCAATAATAAGCGTAAAGTGATTTTTTTCTGAAAAAATAAAAATTGATTCTAATAATTGGTAAAGGGATTCAATTTGTCCAAAAATATTAAATTTTAAATCCAGCAAAAGTTTTTGTTGCCACTGACTACAAAGTTCCTTTTCTGAACAGCGACTCGTAAAAAGATATGAACCTTTTTTGCCCTCCCCAAATTTTTTAAGAAGTTCTGTTTTCCCGATTCTACGCCTACCAGTAATTACAGTAAAACAAGCAGAGGTACTTGCTTGTTGTTCTATTTCGGATAAAACTTTTATTTCGGCTTTTCTATCGTAAAATGCTTCCATATTAAAACGCCTTAATTAATTTAATGGCCATTAAGTTAATGACCATTAAATTATAGCATGAGGCAATAAATTGGACAAGAAGTATTTGCTTATTTTACTACGAAATCATCTGACATGAATGAGGAAAGCTGCTTGTCCAATCTGTCTGCAAAGTCTTTCCAGTCTCTCTTATTTTCAAATGTGGTACTTTTTGCAAAGCAAGATATTGATTTCAACACCTCATCGTCTGTATTAAATCCATTTTCATCAAGATTTAAGCAACGGAACAATTCTATGAGTCCTCCAAGTCTTTCTGGAACATTAAACGAACCGTGTTCAGACACAACTTGTTCATTAGCAATAAAAATCACAGGAGTTTCCAAACCAAGACATGGCAACCCTGCATGGATTCTGCTTGTTACAACCATTTTTGCGGAAGCGTATTTCTTTATGAGCGATTCCGCAAGATTTAATAAATCATCATTTGTGTCTTTGCCATATCAACATCTACCCAATGCGTAATGTATTTGGCAGAAAGCAAAAATTCATCAGAAAATTTAGATGAATATGTCCTGTAAAAACATGCAGCTTTGTAATATGGACGGTAAAGATTTACATCTCTGTCAAGAAAGCCTTTCGGTGAATATTTCTTAAAAAAGGGCTGCTTTGCCAATTCGTTTATCACATCTGAATGCTGTGCATAAAAAACAATAAAATCATTAAATTGACTTTCATTCAGGACTTTTTTGCCCCCAATATCTTCATACAATGGTGGTATTTCAAAATAGGGATCTACAAAATAAATTCCTTCTCTCTGTTCTTTATCTATATAATATTTTTTACCAAGAGTTAATGTAACGCAGGCAGAAAAATATGCAGGAATTCCGTATGACTTCAAAAGTTCTTCTGTATAATGATCCCTACACCCTACAGGCGAATTCTTCTTCAGAAATTCTATGCCTTTATGACACAATAACTGGTCTTTTCTAATCGGAGAAATATGCATGGAAACCAAAAGTGGCTTTATATACTCACTGGGAGGCCAGTTCTCCGCACGCCACTGAAACCATCCGTTCATAATAAGTCTAATCGGCTTTTTGTCGGCAGGGAAATATTTGTCCGCCTCTTCTTGTTCGACATATTCGTCTACATGGTCTATAAACTGACGGGATGCAACAGACTGTACATAGTCACCAATGTTTTTGCAAACAAACGCTCGTCCTCTCGCACAAGGGTATTGTGTCATCAAACCTTTTTTATCGTTCATCTTACTTTCCTCTTCTTACGCTACGCGGCAACCAATTCCGTGCCGTACAGTTCGGAGAGAAAAGCAAAATATATTATACTTGTGTACCCCCCCCCGAGAAAATTTGTACAGAATTGATTCCTACCCGCCGTTTTTCTTCAGGCGGCAAGGTTTTATAGTCGTTTCCGTAATGCTCTGTAAGGTAGCACTCCGGCTTTGCGAACGTGGTAACCTCGATTTCCTCAAAAACGGTTTTAGAAAGGGGAAGCACCCAAGATTCATCTAAAACGATTTTTGAAGCCGACCATATTATGTATTTTATGCTGTTTTTGCTTGAAAACAAGGATGAGATTTTTGCCTTGAACAGCCTGCCGTAAAGACAATTCTGCTTTACGCGCTTTTTATACTCAGATTTTGTAATGTCATGCGCGCCAAGTCGTCGCTTTAAGTAAGCGAGATGCTCTTTTGCGATTTTATAGGGAATGTCTTTTTTCTTTAACTTCGCAAGTTTGTAGATGTCGCACCATACGCCGTTATTCGCATAGTTTTGTGTCGCGGGCTCTACTTTTGAATTCTTGTCCCTTACCTTTACCCAGCCGTGAAAATATCGCGGCTCAACTTTCTTGTACTGAACGATAATGTCATCGCTCATTTTTTCAATAAGAAGGTTTATCGCACGTTCATAGTCTTCTTCAAACACACACATATCAAAGTCGTCATCCCAGGGAATAAAACTTCCCGTAGTTGAGGCTCCAAGCAAAGTTCCTCCGCAAATCATATACTTTATGCCGTTAGCGTCAAAAATTTCTTTTATCTGCGTGAAAATTTCTAAAGTCCGTTTATGCAGATAGTCCAACGCTTCGTGAGAAAGAACAGAATAGTGAAAACCCTTGTATTTTTTAGATGTTTCAAAATAATTATTCATGTCAACCTCTTTTAAAAAACTTTCTATTTTGCATTCGTGATTCTTGTCGGGTCATCCAAAAGCAAATTAAGTTCTTTTAAGATGTCTATTTTATCTACATATTTTCCTATCTTGACAAACTTGTAAAAAGAGTCGTCATTAGGATTAAGATAGATTCCCATGCTTTCATACTAGCATAATTTGCGTTTTATTTCTATATCTTGCTCTAGATTCATTTTAAAGGTATTTGTAAATCCTTCCCATACCCAAAACGAAATAAATTTAATACGCCCTTTTCATAATCAGGAAAAAAAACAGTAATGCACTGTTCAGAAACATGCCGTCTTTTTCTAACAAACCTGTTTGCAGAAAACAAGTAAGAGTCACTGTCACAAAGAATAATTGGAATGCCACCTGATGTGGATGAAACATAGTCGTTATGAATATGACCGCCGATAATGCATTCTACACGCGTTTTTGAATTTAACTTATTGAAAGCATCAAATATATTTAACATGTCCACTATGTATTGTCTAGGCTGGTATTTTCTTTCGATAAATTCATATACTATGTGGGTAAGAATGATGATGTGAAAGCCTTCGCTTGCAGAATTCAGCGTCGCCGTAATTTTCTGCATTTCATCCTTTGTTATGTATTGCTTTCCAGTATCAAGACAAACATATCTTGTCTGTGACTTTACATCATCAAGATAATATGAAAATTCTCCAAAAAAAATGCAAGGCTGTTTCTTAAAATAAACATTTTTAACTTCGTTTGTTTCAAGAATGGCATTTTTATTCTTTTGCGCATGAGAATTATTATCATGATTTCCGTAAATAAAGAAAAAATCATCAGCACAAAAGGAAAAGCAATCATAGAATTTTTTGTGGACTTTTAAAGCTTTTTTTTTATTTTGCTCTGAGAGCGTTATTGCGTCTCCACCAAAAAAAATTTTACTAGCAGGGAAATTTGTTAAAATTCTTTTTATGATATAAACCGAATTTCTGGCATTATAACGTTCATGAAAATCTGTAAAAAAAATCAGCCCCCCCCCTAGTCATAGGTATAGTGTTTTTCAAAACTTCTATTTTTTGCCCTACTTCTTTTCTGAGTGCTGTTGAATATGGATTCAGAACGGAAAGAAAATCATAAAAGGGTTTTGTCAAGAACAAAAACTTATGTCTTAATTTTCTTGGCATCATCATATTTAAAGTTCTACCTTAAACAATCCGCCAGCCGCAGTTTCACTTGCAGTTCCATCGTCATGCTTGGCTGTAGTAATAAAAAGAGTGTCTTGTTTTTTACCGCCAATCCGGCAACTGGAAACATTCTGGACAGGAAGTGAATATTCTTTAAGGCATTCGCCGGTTTTCGGATTCCATTTGCAAACTCTAAAACCACCCCATTCAGCAACATAAATATTTCCGTCTTTATCGATACACATTCCATCGGGAGAGCCATCGCCTTTAATTTCAATAATGTATTTATCGAATTTGCAATCACCATTTTTTATATCATACTCGTATCGACCGATTTTTTTTGTCGGAGTGTCAATAAAGTACATGTATTTTGAATCTGGCGAAAAGGCTATACCGTTTGAAATACTTGTATTTTCAACAATCTTCCTTAAATTAGAACCATCCATATTTGCAGAATAAAGGCAGTTTTCACCTTTTGCAAAACGCTTGTAACCCGTCGTACCAAGAAGAATTCTACCTGTCGGGTCATAGTCACCGTCATTATAGCGAAGCGTTTTATTGCCGTTTGCCTGAAAAAGAAATCTGTCTTTTCCAGTATCAATGTCTAATTCATAAACGCCATCGTATGCAGCATAGATAATAGTCTTGTTATCCTTAAAAAGTGCGAATCCTACCTGTCCATGAGTTTTAAATGTTCTTACAAACTGACCATCTTCATCAATCAGAAAAATGCACTCTTGCTCAATGGAAACACAGAGCAAAGCGTTGAGTTTGTCGCTCCATCGGGGGCATTCCAGTAGAGTCGAACCCGCATAAAAAACTAATTTTGCCTCATTCATTTTAACCTGCCTAAATCAGTTCTCCTCCATTAAGTGTAAATTCCGCACCAGTAAGCATATACGAATAATCACTTAAAAGATATATTATTCCGGGAACAATATCTTCTGCCTCTGTCATGCGCCCGAGCGGGATTGCTTTTGCAGCCTCTTCGCGCAATTCACTTTCAGTTATTCCCTGAGATTTTCTAAGCGTAAGTTCGCCGTCGGTAGGTGTCCAGCCCATGACAAGATAGTTGCACCTGATTTTATCTACCGCATAATGACGGGCAATATGATTAGAAAGCGTAAAGAGCGCCCCCTTAGCACACGCATAAGCAGTTCGGTCTTTGTTTCCGCGCCTGTGGTGCGTAGAGCCGACAAGGACTATTGAACCGCCGCCAGATTTCTGCATAAGGCGGATTGCATTCTGACAGCAGAAAAAAGCTGCTTTTATATCGATAGAAAAAACTTCGTCAAACAATTCTTCACTGCAATTCACAAGTTCTGACGCAGGAGTTACACCTGCATAATTCACAAATCCGTCAAGCCTGTTGAATTTTTTGTTTACAAAATCAAACAAAGCTTCTATCTCGCTTACATTGTGCAAGTCAGTCTTTTTGAATGTTATTGAACCAGGATAATTTTTTGCATTCTCTTCAATCAGCCGTGCGCTTTCGTTATCACGTCCAGAAATCACCACATCCGCACCAAGCATAGCAGCTCGTAAAGCAGCCTGCCGTCCAACGCCCTTTGTTCCACCAGAAATTACAATAACTTTATTTCGTAGCGAAAGATTCATATCTTCGCCATTTTCAATTAAATCAGGATTAAGAAGCGATGTCAAAAGATTTTCGCCGTTTGTGCCGGTAACTTTCAAGCGGTTCTGAAAATCCTGAATTACGCTACGAAGGACTTTTCTATTGGGGCTTTTCATAAACACCCTCAGAAAAACCTGCCGCTCCGTTCCGATCATGTCGGAAGTTATTTTGTCGTCAACAGAAAATCGCTCAATCACATACGAAACATCCGAATGATTTTTTATGTAGTCCAAACCTTCTATACTCTTGATTGTGCCCTCTTTAAGCAAAAACCAAATTACAGCAGCCGCGTTTCCACGCATAAGTGGGTCGTTATAATTTTTGAAGTCAGGAGAGAGCATGCTTCCAGAAAGTGCAAACTTAACAAGCATCTCACGCTGGTCAAAACCATTTACGGCTTTTAAGACAAGATGAAAACCGCCCCCTTGCAAACGAAAGCCAGGGTCGTACACATAAAAATGCCCGTTTTCGTAAAATGCGGACACATAGAGCATGCCGTTTTTTACACCTAGTTCTTGAATCATCTTCACATATTTAGGGTGCTCATTTTTTATGAATTCTTCGTAATATTTTGATGGAAAAATATCTCCAAGACAAATCGGTGTTGATTTTGAATCGTTTCGGAGCGTGTATCGGTCAGAAAGAGAAGAAAGGAAAGGGGTTCCGTCAATAATAGTGTAGTAGATACTTACATCACTCGTTTCCATGTAGCGTTCAAGAAGAACGGTCGCAGTCTTTGATTCTTTTTTTGCACGCTCTATATCTGCTTCAAGTTCTTCATATGTGCGACATAGCGTAATTCCCTTACCGGAATTTGAGTCTGCGGGTTTTACTATTACAGGGAATTTCACTTTGCCTAATTCATTAACCGAATACTCGGGAACGCCTTCAATATCGTATTTAGCACAGATTTCCTTAAAATGCCGCTTATTCGTAAAGGCGTAGACGCTTTCTTTTGTAGCATAGCAAGGGAGATTGAGCCTCTCGCACAATTCCTGATACGTTGCAATCAGCGGATCTGCAACGCCTACTAGCACACCGTCAACTTTTTCATCAACAGCCATGTTGAAAAGTGCATCAACATTCATGGCATCAATATCGTAACCCTTGTCTGCAACTTTTTTTGCAGGAGCATCGGGATTGTAATCAGCAACTATTGTATAGACTCCGAAACTTTGAGCAACTTTTACGATGTTCGCCGTCTCAGGATTTGCTCCGAGGATGAGAAGTTTTTTATTTGTAAAATCAGTTTTCATTAGACCGTTCATTTTTTGATTATTTTCCTACTTCCAAATATTGACATAAGCCTGAATCAACCATTTCATCATTTATATTTAATAAAAGGATTTTTGACGGTAAAGCACCAAAATCTATTAGTGTAGTTTTCATTCGTTGTGCAGCAAAACTGTCTACTATACCAATAACTATGTAGTCATAGTTCAAATCTGGCAAAATTGACAACGAGTTTACATCAAGACAACACCTTCTGTATTCCCAGAAATCAGTGTCCACCCATGCTACAACATTACAGAATGTATATTCCTTAAAACGATTTACCAACTGCTGTCCAAAAGTTCCTGCACCACATACAACAACATTCCTATTTCTTATATTTTTTGCAAAAGGCAAAAAGACAGAGCCGTCCACTATACCTCCAGAGCGTATAATAAAAGTGCTCAGTACATATTTCTGCAACTGCTGTAAAAGTCCGTATTTAGAAAGATCTTCATTGAATGCTTTTTTTAAATAATCATAAAGTACAGAAAGTCTTTCTGCATCTTCCTTGAAAGAAGATGTTTTTTTCAACATAGAATCTTCACGTTGGCGGTAATGGTAGGCACAGTTATCAACAACACATATTCTTTTTGATTTCAGCAGTGCTGGATAAACTGAAGCCCCGTCCTCCCCTATTGTAATCCGCTCATCGACAGCAAGCTGCGAATACTTGATAACATGCATCTTAAAAAGTTTATTCCACAGATAGGTGGTAATGCCATGTCGAAAAAAATCACCACATGAAATCATTGACGAATACAAGTTTTCAAGTTCTTTTCCACTATACACACCACAAGAAATAGCATTTAAGATGCTCACACTTTTCCCAAAAAACTCTCGACTAAATCCAGCAACAACGGCATCAGAATCAGTTTGTTCCATTGCAACAATCATTGCAGAGAAAAATCCCGCATCCAGCCAATCATCACCATCAACATAGCCGACATACTCGCCTGTTGCGACTGACATCGCCGACTTACGTGCAGAAACCAAACCACCGTTTTCTTTATGAATTACTTTTATACGTGAATCATTTTTAGCATACAAATCACAGATTTCACCACTTCTATCAGTCGAACCGTCATCTACGACAATTATTTCTAGATTTTTATATGATTGCTTTATTATACTTTCTAAACACAAACCAATATAACGCTCAATGTTGTATACGGGAACTAATACACTGACGAGAGGATTTATATTCATTTTTCCTTCACCACCCCAATAACCCTTTCCACACCCTCATCTGCCAAGTCAGCATATATGGGAAGGCACAATACATCGCTCGCCAATTTATTTGCTACAGGGAGATTTTGTGGACTAGCAGATTCAATGTCCTTATATATCGGAAAGTTACTAATAAGAGGATAAAAATACCTACGAGTAACAATGCCTCTCTCTTTTAGTTTTTCATACAACGCATCGCGACTTATGCCATACTCACTTTCCGTTATGAAAATTGGGAAATAAGAATAATTATGACTCACTCCAGGAATATCACAAAGATAACGAAGACCTGAAACATTCTTTAAAGCCGTGCGGTAAATTTCAGAAATACGCTTTCTTTTTGCTATTGCACTATCAACTTGTTTCAAATTAAGTAATCCGTATGCGGACCTGATTTCGTCCATCTTGCTATTGATTCCATAATCAACAACAGTTATTTCATCAGCAAAACCAAAATTTTTTAAGTAGTCAATTTGTCGTTTTGTTTTTTCGTTGTTGCATATCAGTGCACCACCTTCAACAGTATTATAAACTTTTGTAGCGTGAAAACTCAAAGTTGACATATCACCTGCATTTAAAATTGATTTGCCATTCACGCTTACACCAAAAGCATGGGCTGCATCATAAATTATTTTTAGTCCGTGTTTATCTGCAATCTCCTGAATTCGTTTTGTATCACAAGGATTTCCATAAACATGAACTGGCATGATTGCAGTTGTATTAGGTGTGATTGCTTCTTCTATTTTATCTGGGTCAATATTGCCATCTTCTTCCCGCACATCCACAAATACAGGTTTTAGGTCATTCCACCAGATTGAATGAGTGGTTGCAACAAAACTGTAAGGCGTAGTGATAACCTCGCCTGTGATGCAAAGTGCCTGTAAAGCCGTAATAAGTGGTAATGTTCCATTTGTAAAAAGTGAAATATATGGCACACCCAAATATTCTGCAAGAGCTTTTTCAAGTTCTTTGTGATAATGCCCATTATTTGTAAGCCATTTACGATTCCATATATCTTCAAGACAAGATTCAAATTCTTTTAAGTCGGGCAAAAGAGGAGATGTTACGGTAATTCTATTTTCCATTTCTACCCCTCCCGCATAATTTTAGCTGACGTACAAATTCCTGGTACCACCATTTTTTTAGATTAGGAACTTTCATTGAGTAGCGTTCTCTAATAATTTTTACAACTTTTTGACGTTTTTCATTGTTCCACCAAGAAGAGATATCTGTATGAATTTTATTTACAAGTTTTGCAGCTTCATTCCAATCATAAAAAAACACTCCAACATCTTCCATCATTTTGAAATAAGGGATTTCTTCAGGACGTAAACGGAAACCATACTTATTGAATAAAACAATAAAGGGTTTTTCACAATACAATGCTTCTATGAAGCAAGTTTCATGTTCATTAGTTATAATGAGACTGCAATTTAAAAGCGTTTGAGAAAAACTCGCATTTCTTGCTATAAAATCTGCATCTTCATTGTAGTTTTTCTGTAGATACCCCTGCACTTTCATTTTTGGAAAAAGAGATATCAAATCAGCATCAAGATGATAGCCATAATCAAGCCAATAGTTTCTAACAAGTATCTTGCTTAATGCTTCAGGGCTAATTTCCGTAAAGAATTTTTCGGTGCTGTATATGCACTCATGAATCCCCTTGTGACCTGAAAAGTATTCATCACGGCAAGCGATATAAAAGGAAAGAGCAGAACCTACAAAAAGAATATAATCATTTCCACATTTCTGACCTTCATATAAATCATGCTGTCTATATGCTGAAGCTGGATATATTTTTGCAGAAACATCAAATACATCATTTCCCCATTTTCCCCATGCATAAAGAGCATCGTTCATAAAAGCTTCTTTATTATAAACATCACAGGATATACCGTAGTTTCCTCCATGCTGTTCTGTAAGAATTTTTATGCCCTTAGTCTGTGCATAAGTTAATAAAAAAGGTTCCGTTTCACGGCAATATGTACAGGTGGCAAAAAACATCTTTACACTTTTATGCGAATTCAAAAAATCTTGTGCTGCAGCCAAATATTTCTGAAAATTTTCTATGTAATAATATGGAATAAAATTAAAAATAATCTCAGTGACAATTTTTTGAGCAATTGGAAGCTTATCCGAGAAAAAATATTTTTCTGCAGATTCTCTTAAAGTCTGTCTGAATTTTATATCCAGTTCCGTTTCCATATTGACATGATGCATATTCAATGCCCTTATTTTTCCATGACTCTTTCTGAAAAAATAATTATAAGCATCAGAAGAAAAATAAGTACACCAAAGCAGCAGTTCCGGGTTAAAAAGAGAATTATTAAAAAAGTTCATGGCACTTAAAAATTTTCTGAGAATTTTCTTTAATGTTATTCTTTTCAACTTATCAAAAAAACTAGTTTTTACAATTTGCGGTGCATCAGAGCCAAAATTATGATTAGAAACTTCATAATTTTTAAAATTTTCTGTTTTAATTTTAAAATTAAAATACTTTTTTGCAATCAGACAAAAAACATAGTTGTTATACTCCTCATTATAAAATAAACCGCCATATTCTTTTAAAAATTTTTTATTAAATTCAGAAGAATAGCATGCAGTAAAAAAAATTCCATCACCGTATATTGTTGAAAGATTCTCTAAATCTTCAACTTTAGATATTGTATTGTATATAAAATTATCTAGCCACGGAAGAAAAAGCTTTTTCCAAAAAGTAAAATCAAAAATTACATTATGATATTTATTTAAACTGTCAGAAAAAAAATTAACAAGCTTTGCCTCAAACAAATCAATTTCATATTTTGTATGCTTAAATGAAGTTATTGGTAAAATTTCATAATCAAAAGTTTTTTTTTCTTCATCAGATAACTGACGTTCAAAATAATCATCCAAAAAGAGAAGTTTTTTATCAACATCCCAAGTTTCTTTTTTTATATTTAAAGGTACAAAATATTCTTTGCTTAATTTCATAAAAAACCTCAAAAAAATGAAACATTAATGTTTTCAGTAGCAGTACCAGCAACCTCAAATGATGCCACTAGTTCTCCACTGTCTGGTTTCATAATCCACGAATGTTGTTTTAGGGAACCGCTTCCTGATACGACGTACTTTCCAGGAAGAAAAAAATGCGAAGGAATCTTAAACACAAATTTGTGTTCACCAATTTCAATTTTTTCGTCTTCTGGAATCCCAATAGAAAAAATTTTTTCAGAACCTTTATAAAAGTCAAAGCAGAATCCTATTTGAAGTCCTGATTGCTTTTCAATTTGAAATGAAAAGGAAATGGCAAATTCCTTGTCATACGGAATCGCTTCGGTAAAAAGAATTCCATCAGCACTGATGAATTCAAGTTTTTCAGGACAAAAAAATTCGTTATAAAATTTTCCTGAATTATACCAAGAGACAGTTTTATTAGATTTATCAGCAAGCGCACCATTAAGATACCAAGCCATACAGTTTTCTATGTTTTCCGAAGAATACACCACCCTCCCCTTCTCAAGCACAATCCCCTTGTTGCACAGGCTTTTTACCGCAGCCATATTATGACTTACGAACAAGACAGTACGTCCCTGCCCTGCACTTATATCATTCATCTTGCCGAGCGCTTTTTTCTGGAATGCTGCGTCTCCTACGGCAAGCACTTCATCTGCAATGAGAATGTCGCTGTCAAGGTGGGCTGCGACCGCAAAAGCGAGGCGCACGTACATGCCGCTTGAATAGCGTTTTACGGGCGTGTCTATATGCTCCTCAATTTCGCTGAATGCGATTATTTCGTCAATCTTTTTATCTACCTCGCGTTTTTTCATGCCGAGTATGGCGCCGTTCAAGTAGATGTTCTCACGCCCTGTCAATTCTGGGTGAAAGCCTGTTCCCACTTCAAGCAGACTTGAAATGCGCCCATTGATTTTTATCGTACCTTTTGTAGGAACAGTAATGCCGCTCAGTATTTTAAGGAGGGTAGATTTCCCTGCCCCATTGTGACCGATAATCCCCACGCGCGCTCCCTGCGCAATTTCAAAATCCACGTCTTTGAGCGCCCAAAAGCCTTCTTTGCCATCTTCGCGCGTGCTGCCAATTTTTGCATGCGGGTCATCCTTTCCTCGCTTTCTAGCCCACCAGGACTGCAAGTCGCGAAAAAGCGTTCCATTATTTATAACACCGAGACGGTAATACTTTGAAAGCTGTTCTACCTTAATTGCTGTATTCATAGCACCGCCACCTATATGACATCGACAAAACTGCGCTCATTTTTTACAAAGAGCATAAGTCCAAAAAATGCGCACGCTGCTGTTACACCCAAACTTACAAGCAGCATGTTAAGCGGTACGCTGCCAGCACCATATGCCCATACCCTGAACAACTCCATAGGCGCACTCATAGGATTTGCATAAAACACCCAGAAAAATTTCTGCGGTGCTTCTGACAGCGGATAGACAACAGGCGTCGCATACATGGAAAGCTGAATGCCAAATGTCAAAAGATGCACTAAATCACGGTATTTTGTCGTAAGCGATGACACAATGAGCCCTACGCTTGTGCCAAGCGTGCCAATCCACAGCACAATGAGCGGAAATGCAAAAAGCCACCACGTAGGGCGTACCGCTTCTCCATGCAACATGTAATACACATAAAACACTGCAAGCAGCACGCTCTGGATAAGCAACTTTATTACATGCCCCGCTGTCGTTGAAATCGGTACTGTTAAACGCGGAAAATACACTTTAGAGAATATATTTTGATTAGAGATGAATACATTTGATGCACCTGTCAAGCACGATGTAAAATATGTCCACAGCATGGTTCCTCCGAAATAAAACATCATCGGTGGAACACCATCCGTACCTATATTTGCAAGCCGTCCGAACACAAAGATGTATACGATTGACGACATAATCGGCTGAATCAAATACCACAACGGCCCTAAAATAGTCTGCTTGTACTGCACCACAAAATCACGTTTAATGAACATTACAATTAAATCTCGGTAGCGGTATACGTCGCGTAAATGCAGGTCAAGCAGCCTATGCCGTGCAGTTATCACCTTTGTCCAGCACTCTTTTTCCAATGATCCCTGTATATTCTCCATTTATGCATCCCTTTTTCTGCATGACGCTTTGTAATCAGCATAGCTTGCCGCAATGCCCTCGTCAAGTTCCGTACGGGCGCTCCAGCCAAGCTTCTGCATGCGCGTTATGTCGCAGAGTTTTCGCGGCGTACCATTCGGCATGGATGTGTCCCAATGTATTGCACACTGCCGTTCAGGAACATCCGCATAGACTATGCTGCGGATTTTTTCTGCAAGTTCCCGTATGGCAAGTTCTTTGCCGCTTCCAATGTTTACAAAGTCTCCTGCGCCATTGCGCACGTCTGCGGCATGTTTTGTTTCCATAAGATAGACAACACCGTGCGCTAAATCTTTGCTGTAAAGGAATTCGCGAAGCGGCGTGCCATCTCCCCACAGCGTCACCTCGTCTGCACCTGATTTTTTTGCATCGTCAAATTTGCGCACGAGCGCGGGGAGCACGTGGCTTCCCTGCAAATCGTAGTTGTCGCCTGGACCGTATAAGTTTGTCGGCATGACAGAAAGAAAATCTGTGCCGTACTGTTTGTTGTACGAGCTGCACAGTTTTATGACGCTGATTTTTGCAAGCGCATATGCATCGTTTGTTTCTTCAAGCGCTCCTGTTAAAAGCGATTCTTCCTTTATGGGCTGCTCGGCATATTTTGGATAGATGCACGTCGAGCCCAGATTCATCAGTTTCCTGACGCCGTGATTGTATGCAGCGTGCACCACATTGAAGCCTATCATCATGTTGTCGTAAATGAATTGAGCAGGCTTTGTGCTGTTCGCGCCTATGCCGCCAACACGCGCTGCGGCAAGAAACACGTAGTCTGGTTTTTCCGATGCAAAAAAATCATTTACCGCAGCTTGATTTTGCAGGTCAAGCTCTGCGTGCGTTCTCGCAAGAATGTTTGTGTATCCTCTTGATTGCAACTCTGCTACGAGCGCACTTCCGACAAGTCCGCCGTGCCCCGCCACATAGATTTTTGCATCTTTTTCCATACCCGCCTGCCAATACCTACCGGGTCCGCACTGCCCGCTCATTTTTCACGTATTCCAGATCATGAGCCATCATAATTTTTACTAGTTCTGGAAATGACGTTTTTTCAGGATTCCAGCCAAGCGCATTTTTTGCTTTTGAAGGGTCGCCCAAGAGCGTTTCCACTTCTGACGGCCTGAAATATTTCGGGTCAACTTCAACAAGCACATTTCCCGTTGCCGTGTCAATTCCCTTTTCATCAGCTCCGCTTCCGGCAAACTTCAGGTCAATGCCCGCCTCACCGAACGCAAGCATGCAAAACTCACGCACGGTATGCTGTGTTCCTGTCGCAATCACAAAGTCATCGGGGTCATCCTGCTGTAGGATGCGATACATGCATTCAACATAATCTTTTGCATAGCCCCAGTCGCGTTTTGCATCCAGATTTCCGAGATATAACTTTTTTTGAAAACCATGCTTTATGCGGGATGCGCCAAGCGTAATTTTCCGCGTAACAAACGTCTCTCCCCTTCGCTCGCTTTCGTGATTAAAGAGAATTCCGTTTGTTGCAAACATGCCGTAACTTTCTCGGTAGTTCCGTACAATCCAGTAACCGTACAATTTTGCGACTGCATACGGACTTCTCGGATAAAACGGCGTCGTCTCCTTTTGCGGCACTTCCTGCACTTTGCCAAAAAGCTCGCTTGTCGATGCTTGATAGATTCTGCACGTCTTTTCCATTCCTAAAAAATGTACCGCTTCAAGAATGCGCAAAACGCCCGTTGCGTCTGCATCCGCAGTAAACTCCGGCACCTCAAACGAAACTTTTACGTGCGACTGTGCGGCAAGGTTGTAGATTTCATCGGGAACAACTTCACGGATAAGGCGCACAATGCTCATAGCGTCGGTCATGTCGCCGTAGTGCAAGTGCACGCGCCGCTTTTTGTGCATGTCTTCAATCAAGTCCTCAATGTAGAGCTTTTCAATCCTGCCCGTGTTGAAAGAAGATGAGCGGCGGATAATGCCGTGCACCTCATAACCTTTGTCGAGCAGCAGTTCTGCAAGAAATGAGCCGTCCTGTCCGGTGATTCCCGTGATAATCGCTTTTTTCATTAATTTATTACTTCCTTCTGACGTTTAAGAACATCGCCTCCCGCTCCTTGCATGAAAACGGAAGAACAAGGAACGGCATCATGCATCCCTGCACTATCGAAACATGCCGCCTCAAAACAAGCTGCACACAGCATACCCGATGTGGATTTAAAAAGCAGTATAGCACACGGCAGGAAAAATGGCAATAATGCGTTTGACATGCACGGAACCTGCCAGTATACTGCTTGGTAACTAGAAATGCTTTTGTCAATTATTACGATAAACAGGAATAATGCCGCAGGATTGCAAAAGACGATTGAAAGCGTCAAAAACCAAACATGCAAAAACTACGAGCACATCATCATAGATGGAGCGTCATCGGACGGCAGCGTCAGGGTAATACAGGACGCACTCAAAGATGCTGACTATGCGCAGCATGTCACCTACTGGTGCAGCGAAAAAGATTCTGGCATTTATAATGCTATGAACAAGGGAATAAGGCACGCAACTGGAGATTTCATCGCGATTTTAAATTCAGGCGACTGCTATGTTTCTGATATTCTCCTGCGCATCAACGACATAGCAGCATGTCATCCTGATGCAATTTTATATGGCGCAATAAACCGCGTACGAGACGGCATATTTGAAAATGTCGAGGGACGCTCTGCGCAAAACATTCCGACAGCCATGATTGTACATCCTGCCTGCTTCGTGCCACGAGCATTGCATGAACGATACGGACTATATGACGAGCAGTATAAAATTGCCGGCGACTACGACATGTTCTGTCGTTTTTACAAGAATAATGTTCCATTTTATTATACAGGCCTAATCGTTGCAGACTTTGACGTAACAGGATTAAGCTCAATAAGCGACACTGTTTTTAAAGAAAATGAAGTGATACAGCGGAAATACGGATATTACATAGCGCCATCTTTTAAACAGAGATTCAAAAAACGGGTAAAGGAAATCTTAAAAAAGCTATTTTGGTTTTTATCATGAGTCCTGCAATAAAAAAAATACTGAAACCGCCGTATCATGCATGCAGAGCGCTATGTCAAAAGATTATTCTCATAAGCAAAAAATTAATCTTGCAGCATAAGCGCAACACACAGAAGAATAAAACTATTTCTGACATAGTGCAAAAACATAAAAGCTACACGCTCTTTATCACTCATCATCTGGGCGGCGGCACACAGCAATATGTTGAAAATTATTTAAACGATAAAAAAAATGTATTGCTTTTATACAATATTTCATACTACAACGTTGATTTATGTTACTGCATAAAAAATGTAGCGAGCCGCGAACAGGCGCTTATAAAACCTGAAGCGTTTTTTTTACATGACTTAAAACTAGCGGCAATCAGAATAAATTCGCTCGTTTCGTTTTCTTCTATCGATATGTTGTTGCAAAAAATATGCGCATACAAAAAAAAATATTCAAATTGCATCACTGAATGCTGCATTCACGATTTTCATGCGCTCTGCCCAAATATCAATTTACTGGCAAACAACACATTTTGCAATCTGGAATGTACAGCGCACTCATGTACATTTCAGGAAAATATTTCTATAGGTGATTGGCGCACGACATGGGGAACTTTATTTTCATGCATCGACGTCATTATCTGCTTTTCTACCTCGTCAAAAGAATTGTTTTTGCGCGCATATCCGTCAATACCTCAAGACAAAGTTGCCGTTGTGCCACATGACATGTCGTTTTCTCATTTTACTCCGATAAAAGGACTTGAAATGCTCCCGCTCCACGTGGGATTCATCGGAGCCGTTGCGAATATCCATAAAGGAAGGACTGTCGTCCAGCATCTGCTCAACGCGCTCAATGAATCAATTCCCGTCTCATTTATCGGTGCGGTAAAAAAAGACTTTAAAACTTCACGCAACCGGGTAACGTTCACAGGTTTCTACGAACATGACAACTTGCAGCGCATCATCGAAAAAGAACAGATAACGCTTGTCGTTTTTCCATCCATATGTCCAGAAACGTTCTCGTATGTCATCTCGGAGTTGCAGCAGATGGAACTGCCCATCATCTGCCTCAATGTTGGCGCGCAAGCTGAAAAAGTGCGAGTATATCACAAGGGAATAGTATGCAACAACATGCAGGAAATTGCAGAGATTATTAATGCTATGGAAGAAAAAAATTCCTGACAGCCTCTGCACTGCTTTTACAAATGTCATCAAACTGATACACTGATATAGATGATTTCAATAGCGATGACGACATATAATGGAGAGCGATTCCTCGCGGCCCAGCTTGATTCAGTCGTAAGGCAAACATACGCGGACTTTGAATTGATAATCTGTGATGATTGTTCAACCGACCATACACCGTCCATTCTCGCAGAATATGCAAGAAATGACAGGCGCGTAAAAATTTTCAAAAATAGGCATAATCTCGGCTTTAAAAAAAATTTTGAAAAGGCAATGCAACTGTGCAGCGGAGATTACATTGCATTCTGCGATCAGGACGACATATGGACAGAACATCATCTTGCTGTATTGCTTTCAGGCATAGAAGACAGTCTTCTTATTTGCGGCAACAATCTGCTTGTAACTGAAAACGGCGTATCACTCGAAAGGACATTTTTTGAGTCCAACTGCTTTTCAAATGCAAAATATAAGACGACTTCAGATATTCTGCAAAAAATTATATACTCCGGCAACTGTTTTCAGGGAGCATCCATGCTCATGAAAAAAGAATTGCTTAAATATGTGCTGCCATTTCCTGATATGCTGCCGTATCATGACGCATGGTGCAGCACGGCAGCATGTTTTCTTAATCGTTTTACATATACCGATACGGTCGTTACACACTATCGGCAGCATGAGAATCAGGTGACAAACAATGAAAGACAGGCGGGTCTGACAGTGCAGCAGCGCCTATATCTTTGCAAAGAAATAGAACTGCGGAATTTATGTATGATTTCTGACGGAAAAATTATCCTGCACGATGCGTATAATTTTTTTTCACATGCAGATACATTTGCATCGCGTCTGCATATGCTGCCGTTGTGGTCAAGAAAATACGCATATATCCATCCGAATGGAAACGTTATAAAAAAGTATCCGCATATGATAAAATTTCTATTTTATAAAAGGAGAACGCTATGATTGACATTGCACTCTGTTTTGACAACAACTTTGTAATGCAGGCAGGTGTTTTCATTACATCGCTGCTTATGACTAATGACGCTGAGGCAATTTCAATGCATATTGTCAGCGACAATCTCTCTGAAGAGAGCAGGCTGTCACTCATGCGCATAACACAACAATTTCATGCTCAAATTTCTTTTTATGAATTTGACATAGATAAAATTAGCTCATTTCCAATCGGTGCAAAAAATCATCTTTCGCTCGCTACGTATTACCGTATTTTACTGCCGGAAATCGTGCCGCCTGCACTCCATAAAGTGCTGTATGTAGACTGCGATATGCTTGCCGTCGATTCGCTTGAAGAGCTTTGGAATACTGACGTGTCATCATATTCTTGTGCAGCCTGTGCCGATATGTTCTACGACGACCAATCGATTGGCGCACGGCTTGGATATGACATACGCATGCACTACTTCAATGCGGGAATGCTTTTGCTGAATCTGGACTGGTGGCGCAAAAACAATGTATCGGAAAAGATAATCACATATATCTCAACATTTCCGGAAAAATGTCATGCGCACGATCAGGATGCACTCAATGCCGTGCTTCACGGTACAATCAGACGTGTAAGCGCACGATACAATATCCAGCTTGATTTTCTAAAAAAAAATTACTCGAACATGGTAATTGCCGATACAGAAGTTTTGCATGACGCAGTTACTTCTTGGAAAAATCCATGCATCATTCATTTTACTGGACCTTCAAAACCATGGAAATACCAATGCTTCAATCCATTTGAACCGCTCTGGCATTTTTTTCAAAATATGACGCAGTGGCGTAATCTGCCCAAAGAACACGAATTCGGAGGATGGAAACTTCTTAAATGGAAAATAAAGAATGTGTTCAGCGCATGCAACATTGTCCGTTCCCGCACAAACGAATACATATCAGTATCCGATAAAATAATACGCATTGAAAACACATGCAAGATGCGAATGGGAGACGCCCTGTGAAAAAAAGAAAAATCATCATCAACGGGGAAGTATACTGTCGCAATACAACAGGCATAGAACGGGTTGCAACAGATATGATAACCGCCCTTGACATGTTATTCAACAATGGAGAGGCTGAACTGGTAATTCCGCTGAATGTACGGGAAACTCCTTATCTTCGGAACATTCAACTTGTGCAGCTTGATTACACAGTCAGTAAATTCTTCTTATGGGAACAGCTGCCTTTTCAGTCATACGTACGGAAAAACAACGGAATTGCCCTAGATTTTGGAAACGCCTGCCCGTTTTTTGCGCCCGGAGCAGCATATCTTCACGACATCTATTGCGAACTCTACCCATATCATTTCGTCACAAGGCGTGATAGGCTGATATGCCAGTACAGCCGCATCATGTATAGGAGAATTGCAAAAAAGGCAAAGAAAATAATTGCTGTCTCTGAATTTACAAAACAGACAATCATTAACACATACCATATCTCTCCTGATAAAATTCATGTCATCTATAACGGCATAGGTCCGAGCTATAAGTCAATACAGCCTAATTTTTCCATATTTGAAAAACACCCTGTCCTAAAAGAAAAAGACTTTTACTTCACGCTGGGAAGTCTGTCAGTGCGGAAGAATCTTAAATGGATAGCAGAACATGCAGCCCGCTATCCTGACGAATTCTTTGTCGTTTCCGGTACCGCCCTGAAAAGCGTCATAGCGCAAGAATTAGGTGCATTACGGCAATTAAAGAATGTGCTGCTGCCCGGCTATCTTTCAGATGCAGAAGTAAAGGCACTTATGTCCCGCTGCCGTGCATTCATCTTTCCATCCTTATTTGAAGGATTTGGACTGCCTCCGCTTGAAGCACTTTCATGTGGCGCAAAAATCATTATTTCAAACAGAACATGCCTGCCCGAAATCTATGGAGACTGCGCATATTACATTGACCCTGACAGAGCAGACGTAAACCTTGATGCATTGCTTGCAAAAACAGTTGCGCCGCCTGACAAATTGTTAAAAGAATTAACTGTTGAAAATGCTTCAAAAAAATTATATAAAATAATAAAAGATTTTCTATCATAAATCCATTCATTATATTTATTGTATTAACAATATAAATTCATTATAATATTTTGTATGGAAATAGCTGCTTTTTCCAATATAATCATTACACCTTTCCTGTACATTGACCCGGGCACGGGCTCCATGCTCTTTTCAATTCTCATCGGGGCAGCAGCAACGCTGTTCTTTCTCGGCAAAGCGCTACTCCTTAAACTCAAAGTGTTCTTCTCTGGCAAAAAAAGTGGAGTGGCTGTCGATGCGAAGTACAAGCCGTACATCATCTACAACGAAGGCATGCAGTACGTCTCTACGTTTGCTCCCGTCATTGAAGAATTTGAGAAGCGGGGCATAGAACTTACGTACTACACGTCTGCAAAAGACGACCCCGCACTTGCTGCTCGCTACCAGTTCGTGCACGCTGAATATATTGGCGAAGGAAATGCCGCATTTGCACGCCTCAATCTCTTGAGCGCAGGCATTGTGCTTATGACAACGCCCGGCCTTGACGTGTACCAGCTCAAGCGGAGCAAACGCGTTGGGCACTATGCGCATGTGCTGCACGCGCCAAGCGATGCAACAATGTACCGCCTGTTCGGGCTTGACTTCTTTGACTCTGTTTTGCTCACTGGCGACTATCAAAAACGCGACATACGCGCGCTTGAAACACTGCGCTGCATACAGGAAAAGACGCTTGTCACGGTGGGATGCCCGTATCTCGACGTGCTTGCGCAAAAGCTTGCCGCACTTGAAGAAGAGCAAAACCACGAGTTTACCGTGCTCGTCTCGCCGTCGTGGGGAAAGAGCGCCATACTTTCAAAATACGGTGAATTGCTGCTTGACGAGCTTGCAAAAACAACCTGGAAAATTATCGTGCGGCCACATCCGCAGTCAAAAAAATCGGAAGCAGACTTGCTTTCACAGCTTGAAGCACGCTACAAAGACAATCCGCGCATTGAGTGGAACTACGAGCGCGACAACATTTACTGCCTCAAAAGAGCGGACATTATGATTTCAGATTTTTCGGGCATCATTTTTGACTACGCGTTTTTGTGCGGAAAGCCCATACTCTACGCGAACGCTGATTTTGACATGATGCCGTACGATGCGTACTGGCTTGAAAACCACGGAGCAGACATATGGCAGTTTGCTGTTTTAAAAAAAATCGGCAGCGCGCTTGACGAATCACAATTCAAAAATATTGCAAGCGTCATTGCAAACGCACGCGACAGTGCGGCTCTTGCAGAAGAACGCAAAAAAGCAAAAGACGAAGCCTGGATGCACCGCGGTGAAGCAGGCAAGCGCATAGCAGATTTTATGCTTGAAACAGTTGCGCGGCAGAACGACGCTGCGGCAGAGCAAACAGAGCTCATTTCATGATTGAAACAGGTGCAATCAAAATGTTTTAGGGGGTCGATATGCAGGCAATTATTTTAGCAGCAGGAATGGGGAAACGGCTTGGTCGCTATACAAAAGATGCAACAAAATGCATGGTGAGCGTAAATGGTAAAACGCTCATTGAACATACAATTGAAGCGCTCGCCGCACATAATGTGTCGCGTCTTATCGTTGTTACAGGATACAGGAGTGCCGTGCTCACCAATTTTATCAGCAAAAAATTTAGTGCTGAAAACCTCAATGGCATGAAAATCGAATACATTGAAAACACTGTTTACGACAAGACAAACAACATCTATTCGCTCTATCTTGCGCGCAATGAAATGGTAAAAGACGACACCTTGCTGCTTGAAAGCGATGTCATCTTTAAGCGCGAGCTCATTGCAAATCTCATCAAACGCAAAGAAAAAAATCTTGCTGTAGTCTCACCGTTTGAGCCGTGGATGGACGGTACCTGCACGTTGCTCGATAAAAACGGCAACATAACCGGCATGCTCGATAAAGCGCATTTCAAATGGAGCGATATAAAAGATTACTACAAGACAGTGAACATATACAAATTTTCTGCTGATTTTTCAAAACACTATTATGTGCCGTTCCTTGAAGCATATCAAAAAGCGTTCGGCAAAAATGAATATTACGAGCAAGTGCTCAAAGTGCTTTCGTTTCTTTCAGGAACGGCGCTCAAAGCATTGATTATACGGGGAGACGATTGGTACGAAATCGATGACCCTGCCGATTTAGCAATCGCCGAAAACAGATTTGCAAAAGGAAAAGAAAAACTCACCCTCCTTCAAAAACGGTACGGCGGCTACTGGCGGTTTCCTCAAATAAAAGATTTTTGCTATCTTGTCAATCCGTATTTTCCACCGGAAAACATGGTGCACGAGCTTGCAGCAAATTTCCATACGCTGCTCACGCATTATCCTTCGGGAGCGGCGCAGCAAAGTTTGCTTGCAGGAAAAATTTTCAATGTGCTTCCAGAACACATTGCAGTTGGAAATGGAGCAGCTGAACTTATTGCGTCATGTGCGCCTATGATTACTGGAACAGTTGCCATTCCCTACCCCACATTCAACGAATATCCAGAGCGGCTTGCACATGTTGAAATTGCAAGCGTTCCTGTGCATGCAAAAAATTTCTCATACACTGCAAGCAACATCATTAAAACAGCACGCAAGGAAAATGCGCGCGCAGTTCTGCTCATCAATCCTGACAATCCTTCGGGAAACTTCCTTGCAAAAAAAGATGTGCTTCAACTTTGTAGTGAACTCAAAAAACAAAATGCGCTGCTCATCTTTGATGAATCGTTCATTGATTTTGCGCAAAAAGAAAAGCGCTATACGCTCATAGATGAAGCTGTTCTGTGCGACAACCCAAACCTCATCGTCATAAAATCGATAAGCAAAAGCTACGGCGTGCCAGGATTGCGTCTCGGAGTGCTCGCGTCAGCAGACACCGCATGCATTAAAAAGATTCAAAAGCAAAACGCAATTTGGAACATCAATTCATTCGCCGAATATTATTTGCAGATTTACGACAAATACAAAAAATCATATGAAGCAGCATGCGACTTGGTTGCCGCTGAACGCGCACGATTTATTGCACAGCTTAAAAAGCTGCCGCATGTTGCCGTATTTCCAAGCCAGGCAAATTTTGTGCTCTGCCGTCTTGACGGAGCTATATCTGCAACAAAATGCGCAACAGTATTGCTCGAAAAATACAACATTTTTATAAAAGATTTGTCTGCAAAACACGGATTTGAGCGTGGAAGCTTTATTCGCTTTGCAATTAGAGACGCAAACGACAACAATATGCTGCTCAATGCGCTTCAGACAATCTTGAAATAGTGGCAATATGTCAAATAGCGGCAATATTGGCAAACGGCTGCCAATTCAGTATACTTAAACAATCATGCTTGATGCGCTCTATTCAATCATCATTTTTCCGCTATATCAAATTGTTGAACTCTGTTACTACATCAGTTGGAAAGTATTCAAGAACAGCGGCTATGCGGTCCTCTGCGTGAGTTTTGCCGTTTCATTCATGTGTCTGCCGCTCTACGTAATTGCAGAAAAATGGCAGGAGCTTGAACGCATTGCGCAAAAAAATATGGCAGCTGGCGTTGCGCATATAAAAAAAGCATTCAAAGGCGATGAGCAGTACATGATGCTCGCCGCGTTTTACCGCCAACATCGCTACCACCCGATTATGGCGCTGCGCTCGTCGATAAGCCTTGCAATACAGATTCCATTTTTTATTGCCGCGTATGCATTTTTAAGCAATCTTGAAGCATTGCATGGCGTCAGCTTTTTTTTTATCAAAGACATGGGAGCGCCCGACGCGCTTTTTTCCATAGGCGCTTTTTCTCTAAATGTGCTGCCTGTCGCCATGACGCTTATCAACATCATTTCAGGCGCGATATATACAAAAGGCCACCCACTCAAAGAAAAAGTGCAAATCTATGTGACTGCCCTCGTGTTTCTTGTGCTATTGTACAACTCGCCCGCAGGTCTTGTGCTCTACTGGACATGCAACAACATTTTCAGTCTTGTTAAAAATATTTTTTATAAACTCAAACGGCCGCTCCTCGTGCTATACCTATGCGTGTGCGCACTTGCGCTCGCGCTCGACTGGTACACGCTTTTTGTGCAATCGGGCTTCCTCTACCGCAGGCTCATGCTCGTTGCATCGACACTGCCTGCATTCTTTGCGCCGCTCATGCGAAAAGCGATTGTGCATCTTGCAGACACAGTGTTTTTGACTGACAAGCGCACAATGCTCTTTTTGCTTTCCAGCATATGTCTTGCGCTTTTGTGCGGCTACACGCTTCCGTCATATGTCATCTCATCTTCTCCGATGGAATTTTCGTTTGTCGAGCCATATTCATCTCCATTCTTTTTTCTTACGCACACAACGTGGCAGTCGCTCGGTTTTTGCGTGTTCTGGCCATGCTGCATTTATTTTTTATTCGGCAAAAGAACGCAGACAACGCTCGCAGCATGTGGTGCGCTGCTTGCATTCGGCGCACTCATAAACGCGTTTCTCTTCGGCGGTGAATACGGCACTATATCTTCGTTTCTTGCATTCTCTGAAGCGCTCGCGCTTTCTCCGTCAAAACGCGATGCGCTTGTCAACATGTTCGCACTCATTGCATTGATTGCAGCAGTATATGCTGCTTTTAAATTTAAAAAAAGCGCACTGCTTGTGCACATGCTTGCAGTTGTCGTCATTGCGCTTGCAGGCATCTCGCTTGTTCACAGCACTGCAATTGCACGCGAATACAAACGCGCCCGCTTAATACGCTCCCGTGACGCAACACAGCAAGGCGAACAAGATGCGCTTGCGCCTATCTTTCATTTGAGCAGAGAACATCAAAACGTCATGCTGATTATGCTTGACCGTGCAATAAGCGGATTTGTGCCGTATATTTTTGAAGAAAACCCAGATTTGCACAATGCGTTCGATGGATTTATTTTTTATCCAAACACTGCTTCATATGCAGACCACACGCTTGTAGGCGCTCCACCCATTTTTGGAGGCTATGATTATACACCTGTAGAGATGAACAAACGTGATGCAGAGCCGCTTGTAAAAAAGCACAACGAAGCGCTGCTCACGCTTCCGCTGCTGTTTGACGGCGCAGGATATAAAACGACTGTGACAGATTTGTCATGGGCAAACTACAGTTGGATTCCAGACATGAGCTTTTTTGACGCGTATCCGACAATACGCACGCATAAAACTATCCGCGCTTACACAGATGCATGGCTCAAACTGCATCCAGAAAGCTCCCAAACAGCAGTGCAAAGTGAGATTCTCAAGCGCAACTTTATCTGGTTCAGCTTTTTAAAATGCATGCCGCTTGTCTTTCGCGACACAATCTATGACGATGGATTTTGGTGGAATACCGAGCACGATTTAGAATATTTGCACGATGTCATAAGCAATTACGCGCCGCTTGATTTTCTTCCAGAGTTGACTGACGCTGCAAGCGCGCAAAACACATTCACCATATTTGTCAACGAGTTGACGCACGAGCCGCAATTTCTCCAAGCTCCCGACTATGTGCCGCGCACAGAAGTCACTGACAGAGGAAGCGGCGAATTTGCAAACAACGAAAGCTACCACGTGAACGCAGCAGCTTTAAAACGACTCGGTGATTTTTTTGACTATTTGAAGCACGAAGCGCTTTATGACAATACGCGCATAGTCATCGTTGCAGACCACGGCGCAAATGTAGATGCTAAAATATGCCCAAACCAAGGAGAAGCGCAGCTGCCGTTTAGAGTTGAGGCATTCAATCCGCTGCTCATGATAAAAGATTTCAACGCGCACGGAGCGCTGCTGACACAAGACACATTTATGACAAATGCAGATGTACCTGCTCTTTTGCTCGAACACATTTTTGACAATCCTGCGCACCCGCTTACAGGCAGCGCAATTATACGAGATGACGCGCGCAAGAAAAAAATATTTGTTACCGGAAGCGGCGGCTGGGCGCCAGATGCGCATAACGCAAATACATTTAGAGTTGGCGACTGGCACTCTGTGCACGACAACATCTTTGAGCCTAAAAACTGGCAGCGCGAAATGCCCGAATGAGCGAACCAGACGTAGCGCGTTCGGGGAAGCAATCCTCCGCACGAAGGAGCAAAAGCTGCTACAACAACGTGTAGGTAAACGACGTTGAAAGTTCCACGCCGTGCGCAAAAACACCGAGTTTATTTTTGTTGTTAAAAATGAACATGTACGACAGCCTCGCGGCAAATGCAAAATGGTTGTTTATCATGTATGTGCCTTTGAGCGTAATGCAGTTTGTATACTGCACTACTCCCGTAAGCCGAAGCGTACGTGCAAGAGAAGCCGCCTCTTCATCTGTCAATGCAGCAGTAGTGCCGACAAGCTTTCTGCGCACTGCCGGATAATAGCTGTAATACTCTTTGCCGTTTATGGTAACAGTGTTTTGAAACAAACCGAATGAATTAGTGCCGTGCGCCACAAAAAGATATTCCATAGTGCAAGACCACTTTTGCATGTGCCTGTAGCCGACGCGCAGTTGTGCGCCTATGCAATCAGGACCAAAGGGCGTACCAATCCATGAGCACACAGGATTGCTGTTTCCCTGCATGTCTTGCCGTGCAGAATAGAGCGACCATTCTGCTCCATGCTTTATGTAAAAAAACGGCGACGTATACACTCCTTCAAGCGTACAGAGCCACCAGCCGTTATGCTTGTCGGGAAACGTAAACTCTGCTCCCGTCTGCACGCCAAAACTGTCAGGCATAGCGCGACCTATTGCAGATTTGAGTTCATGCTTTGACTGTATTTCATTCTGAGCGTACAGACCGTACAAGCGAAGATATTTGCACGGCGTTATGTCAAAACTTGCACCCATATATGCGCACACATGCGCCTCGTCATAGTATTTGCTTTCTTCAGGTGTTGTATAGTCATTCCATGCGCCGAACGAATGCATAATCATGAGCGGATTCAAAAAACGAAACTCAAACGGCGCGTTGACAAGCGTTCCTTCAAGGATGCGCAACTTAATCCATTTGAAATAGGGAATCACGTCGAGGTTGTGGATATACATGAACCTGTTGCGTGCAATCTGCACAATGTCGAGATTATATTTTACATACGGCGAGTACACATTGAACTGCACATACGCATCTGTTTCAAATGTAGAATTGTAAATGATGCTTCCTGTCTGCGTTTTTCCAATGCGCATGCCCTCGTGTGCAATATGGAGATTCACGCCCCATTTGTTAAATGATTTTCCGACACTCGCATATGCCGTGCGTGGCCAGAGAAATTCCATATCGTTAAAATTGTACGGCAAATTGGTAAAGTTGCGCTGTTTTGACATGCCTTGAAAACTTTTGCCAAAAAACGGAGTCGTCTCTATGATAATAGAGTCTCCAAACGACAGCGAAAGCGGCAACGATAAAAAAGGATTGCTCGCACTGTTTCCAAGAAACGATGAGCTTGCCCAATAATCTTTTCCATCGGGCGCTATTTTCCCAGTGTAATCTGTGCCAAACGACCAATCTATATTTTTATTGCTCTTGTACATAAGCTGGGGCTCGGCAATAACGTTGAATCCGACTTTGACAGGACCAAAATTGATTGCAAACTTTTTATCAGTAAAAAAATCCCACACCTGACTGTACAGCCTCTTTCCCGACTCAGAAAGTTTATTATACGGAATGTCGTCAAAATACATTTTCAATTCGGCAACAGAAAGCGGCGCACTATCGCCGAGCGTCGCCCTGCCCACATCGGCATTAAGCATGTAGAGCGCATCGTACATCCAGTGACCGTCAGGCAAAAGCTGCTGCGAGTTATATACATGCGCTTGAAGCGCAATTGAAACTGCAAGCGTTATCAAGATGGAGCATATTTTTTTCAATTTATTCATATATATATCATACAAATTTATACATATTTAGAAAAGATATGCAGGCGCGGAAACCAGTTTTTGCAACACATACAGTAGTGAAACGAGCGGTACATACGAGTTGCGCACTTCCCTGAAAATTGATTTCCATGACATACAGTAAAAAATATTTACTTTTTATTAAAAAATTGTTATAATTGATGCACAAAAGTGGCTTATGGCAAATATGTTCACGCATGCAGTTGAAAGGAGAACTATCATGTATAAAAGTCATACTTCATGCAGGAGCATGGTGCGTGCTGTCCGCCTGCTTTCGCTCGTGCCCGCAGCGCTTTTGTGCGCCGGTACGGCATTCATATTTGCTGCGTGCGACTTTTTTACTCCCACCTGGAACAAGCCCGTAGGCGCCTGGTTTGAAAAATATACGAACGAAGCGGCAATAGACAGGCACGAGTTTTCCGCGCCCACGTACGCCGACAAGGACGGCAACATCTGCATAGGCTCGGAGGCTGACTGCACCGTTACCTTTTACCTGCGAAACCCCAAGAACTATAATTTGGCTCTGTCGTTCACCTCCAACACCAGTGTGCCTGCCAATTCTGTGCTCGTGATTCAGGACGCTTCCGACAGGAGCATCATACGGATGACGCTTCCGCAGTCATTCCTGCTTGCGTGCGAAAAGAACAACAAAGATGAGGAGCGGAACATTTCTCCTGCAATACACATTGCCCGGCACGAGAACGGCACGAAAATCAGGGAGTTTGCCGACTACTCGTTCAATCTTTTCGCAAACTCAAAGCCGCCCGAGCTTTTGGACCCTACGGTGCTCAAGAACACAAAAGATCCCAGCAATCCCTCGTTTGTGGTGGCGTTCAACGTGCCTGCAAGTGCCGACAGTTTCCGTGTTCATAAGGACATCGTTAAACTGACAATCAGCGGAGGCCGCCACAACAAGACATGGGAGTATAGCGTTGCGCCACCGCAGACTGCAAACGGTAGCTTCATATTTACCAAAACAGGCAACGCACCGTACTTGCTAACTTTGCATAATCCAGCTTGGGCGGCCATAGACGGAAAAACGTTCACGTCCGGTGGCGGAGGCTCCTTTTACCTTGAGACAGGGGAATACGTCAACGGCACGGTAGCTTATACGCTTACGCTCACCGATGCCGCAGGGCTTGCGAGCAGCGTTCAGGCACGGAGCTGCATTGGCAGCAACGTGCAGGTAAAGTCGGTCACCATAAAAGGCACTGACAATAATGCCGCCGTGCTGTACGGCAGGACTTCCACTACTAGCGTGCTAACTATTGCTGCCACTGTACCTGTTCCCGTGAAAGACCTGACTATTACAAAAGGATATCCGGGAGTTACTATAAATAGCACAGCAGCGGCAACAATGAACGGCTGCATCAGAAACAATACGGCATCAAGTGGCGGTGGTGGAGTTGCTGTTGGTAAAAAATTCACGATGAATGGCGGCATATGAGGAATGTTCCGCATGACAGGCAATGCATCTATTTTCAAAAATGCTGTTCCTGCTTCTGGATTAATGGGCTCTAGCTGCAAAGGTGGCGGTTTTTACGCAAAAATCAATAAACAGGACAAAATAAAATTTATAAGCGGCACAATCAAAAACAATCAAGGAAATCAAGACAGTGCGCAATACTATATTATAAACACAACCGTCAACCTCTGGGAGCAATCTGCTGATAATGCCGACGATGTTGCTGATATTATCTTGCCGTAAGCAATGCGTCAAGTTGATTTTGCATTGAGAAAGAGCTATACTTGCTACATATGAAAATCGCTGTTGACTGCCGCATGTTCGGCGCAAGCGGCATAGGCACATACATAAAAGCGCTCGTGCCGTTTTTTCTTGCAAAACATGAGTGCGTGCTCTTTGGAAATACGCACAAACTTGCACCATATGAAAGCAACGCGGAAATCTGCGAATGTGCCGTCAAGCCGTTTTCGCTCAAAGAACTGCTTGCGTTTCCGCGCGCGCTGCGTAAAAAAATCAACTCGTGCGACATCTATTATACGCCGTACTGCAACATTCCGTGCGGAATAACGATTCCGATTTTCTCTACCATTCATGACATTGTGTTCCTTGATGTACAAGGATTAGCATCGCCTGGAGGTGTTGCAGCGCGCAAATTTTTTTATCAGCGTGCGATAAATAAATCACGCGCGCTTTTCACTGTGTCACAATTTTCCGCCTCACGCATACGTAAAAAGTTGAACTGTAAAAATCTTCCAATTATTGTAACGTACGGCGCTCTTTCGCAGCATTTCTCCTCGAAACATTCTCATAATGTGCAAAAAAATGCACAGATTCTCTATGTGGGCAACATAAAAAAACATAAGGGCCTGCACATTTTGCTTGCAGCGTTCAAAAAAGCACAAGGACGGGGACTTGCTGCAAAACTTATTATTGTAGGAAGCACGGACAATTTCCGCACAAGCGACATGGAAATCATGCAAAAAATAACCGAATTGCCAAGCAATTCGGTGCAGTTTACCGGTCATATTTCTGACCAGGAGTTACGCAAATTATACATGCAATCGCACGTGCTTGTGCAGCCGTCGCTCTATGAAGGGTTTGGACTTCCGCCGCTTGAAGCAATGTCGCTCGGCACGCATGCGCTCCTTTCTGACATTCCCGTGTTTAAAGAGATATACGGCAACTTCCCAGTAACGTTTTTTGAATCTGGCAACGATGATGATTTGGCAATAAAAATGATTGCATGCATGAACGATAAAACGCCGCTCCCGCCGTTGCCTGCCACATACACATGGAAAAAATCGAGCGACATCATCCTTGCCGCTTTCTCGCTTTACAATTCAAAGCAACCTGTTCTGAAACCGATGTTTCCGAACAGGTTGAATACATAACTGATTGCAACTTGACTGCACTTCATGGCAAGTGCAGCATGCTCCGTTCTTTGTCATATTGACTGCCTTTTTAGTTACTTGTTATAATCGCTCTATGACTGACTACATTGCACAACTCATTGTGCGCTACCCTGTTCTTTCAGTATGCGAAAAAAATATACGAGGCGTGTATATGATTCTTGAGTCATGCTATGCAAACGGAGGAAAGTTGCTCGTTGCAGGAAATGGCGGCAGTTGCGCAGATGCAGACCACATATGCGCCGAGCTGCTCAAAAGTTTTGTTAAAAAACGCCCGCTTGAACAATCTTTTTTAAATGCACTTGCAAACATAGACAGCGATGCCTGCACATACATTGGAGATGCATTGCAGGGAGGTCTTCCCGCAATCTCGCTTGGAAACCATACAGCGCTCATAACGGCAATGCTTAACGACGTTGATGAAAACGCCATATATGCACAACAGGTAAACGCGCTTGGTGCACAAGGCGATGTCTTTCTCGGCATTTCAACGAGCGGCAACGCGCCCAACGTCGCATATGCTGCAATCGTTGCAAAAGCGAAAGGGCTCAAAACAGTTGCACTATCAGGAAAGACAGGCGGTAAACTCGCAACGTTTGCGGATGAAGCGATTGTGGTTCCTGAAAATGAAACATATAAAATTCAAGAGCTGCACGTGCCTGTGTATCACGCACTATGCTTACAACTTGAACAACGATTTTTCTAAAAGACCGGAGGATATTATGAAACATACAAAAAAAATCATACTGCTTGGCTCGCTTGCGTTTTGCGTCAGCGTGTTTGCAGCAGAAAAATACAATTACTACGAATCTGCGCCAGACGAAGACGTTCCTCTGGACAACAGAGAGTTTGACATTGACACTGAAATTACAGAAGACTATATTGGGAGCGACCCCGCAGAAGGCTACTGGATTGCGACAAACCAGCGCACAGGACAGCCGTTGGCAGGTTGGTACATGTATATAAAAGATGGCGTGTTGTACGGAGAAATTCTCTCTGCAACAGGCGCTACATCTGAAACTATTGCAAAGAAAGCGCGTAAGTCGTATCCGCAGTTTCCATTTGAAGGAAAACCGAATGCTCGCCCGTACTTTACCACATGGATGTACGGCTTAAAACGCAAGAACAACGGCAAATGGGTGCGTGGCTACATCATCAATCCTGACGACGGCGCCTGCTTCCGATGCAACATCACATACTGCAAAGCTGACGGCAAAAAATACAAGCGCGACTATCTCAAAATGCGCGGCTCGTTGCGCGGTCTTACCTTTTTAGGTCTTACGCAAAAATGGCCTGCCGCGACATTTGAAGAGGCGTCGTCCATAAAATGAAAGCTACAAAAGCACAAGATGCAAGGTCAGCGCAATTCATGCAAAAAAGTGCATCCCAAAAAGAACACATGAACGTTGCAATCGTTCACGATTGGCTTGTCACCTACGGTGGAGCTGAGTCTGTAGTAGAATCACTGCTCAAGTTGTTTCCAAAAGCCGACATCTACACGCTCGTTTACGACAAAAAGCGCATGGGCGCGCACTTTACAGAAAATCGCATTTTCACAAGCTCGCTGCAAAAGCTGCCGTTCGCGTCAAAACTTTACACAAAATTATTAAAATTCATGCCCAAAGCATTTGAGTCGTTTGACTTTTCTGCATACGATCTTGTCATATGCTCGTCATCTTCGTGCGCAAAAGGAGTCATCACACCGCCTGCTGTTCCGCACATAGCATATATCCATACGCCCATGCGCTACGCGTGGGATTTATTTTTCGACTACCGAAAACGAAGTGGCGCGCTCACGCGCTTTTTTATGAATAGATGGATGGGGCAAATCAGAATGTGGGACTACATTTCAAGCGCACGCATAGATATGCTCCTTGCAAACTCACACTATATTGCCCGTCGCATAAAAAAATTCTGGGGACGAGAAGCAGCTGTCATCTACCCGCCCGTGCATCTTGAAAAATTTGCGCCTGTGAAAAATCCATCGTGCGACTACTATGTTGCGTTTTCGCGACTTGTGCCCTACAAGCGCATTGACGTAGCAATCGACGCATGCAAAATGCTCGGCAAAAAACTTGTCGTCATTGGAAGTGGCAGCGAAGAAAAAAAACTCAAAGTGCGCGTACACGGCGCAGACATTACGTTTACTGGACGCATATGCGACGAAGACGTGTGCGCATATCTTCAAAATTGCCGCGCGCTGCTTTTTTGCGCAGAAGAAGATTTTGGCATTGTACCGCTTGAAGCGCAAGCGTGTGGACGACCTGTTATAGCGTTTGGAAAAGGCGGAACGCTTGAAACAGTCAAAGATGGAAAGACAGGCATATTTTTTGCCGAGCAGACAGCAGCCGCTCTTGCAGACGCAATTGTGCGTTTTGAAAAACTCGACGATGCCGCTACATTCAACCCTGCTGTAATCGTCAAACATGCGCAACAGTTTTCAGAGGAAGCATTCTTACAAAACTTCAACGCAGCCGTAAAAACTGCGCTTGCGGAAAATGGGTGCAACTCATATAACAGGAACATAATTAAAAAATAATTCCCTATAGACAGCACTACTTTTTTCTTATAAAATGAAATAGTTCCGTTATGACAGTTGATGAATTTCTTGTATATTACAAGCAACGGTTTCGCCGAACGAGTTCATTTCTCTCTGGAGCTGTCCTCATGCTTATTGATGCTGTTGCGCTCATGCTCAGCATAGGTACAGGTTTTTTCATCATAAATGCTATTAACAATTCATTCATCAATTTCCGCTCGTTTGTCACATACAGTGTCTATCTGCCGCTTATTCTCCTCGTGTTTTACGTAGCAGGATTATATCCTGGCATCATGATTTCTCCCGTTGAAGAGATAAAGCGTTTCTGTCTGTGCACTTTTTTTAGTTTTGCAGGCATTGCCATAAGTATTTTTATCGACGACAACAAAGAGCGAATCGCCGTAGCAATTGCGCTTTTGCTTGCAGTTCCTGTGGCCACGTTTTTTTTACCGATTGCGCGGCAAATCATGCGCACGCTGTTCAGTCGCTTTCGTTGGTGGGGACTTCCCGCCGTTATATACTGCACCGGTTCAAGCGGCAATGAGGTTATTGACAGAATGCTCAAACAGCCTGACCTCGGCTATAAACCCGCGCTTATAGTAGACAGCAGTGCACGCAAACCACGTGAGTACAACGGCATACCTGTTTTTGCGCCAAGCAAAGAATTGCTCAAAACAATACGCAGCATAAACATAAAAGTTGCAATTCTCTGCGACTACCAAGCAGACATATTTAAAATAATGCAGTCATACCGTTATACAATCACTGTTTCAAAAAAACAAGACGCCCTCATGTCAGGTTCGCCGCAACTCAAGGACATTGGCGGCATCATAGGGCTTGCTTCAACACACCACCTTACACAAAAAGGCAGCCTTATGAGCAAACGAATGCTCGACATTGCGATCATCATCATATCACTGCCGCTCGTGCTGCTACTGTGCATTATCATCGCGCTCATTGTTAAAATCACCTCGCCAGGTCCAGTTTTTTACGGGCATGCGCGCGTTGGCAAGGACAGAAAACCGCTCAAATGCTGGAAGTTCCGCTCCATGTATAAAGATGCGGACAAGCAACTCGACAAGCTGCTTGCACAAAATCCTAACATGCGCACGCAATGGGAAAAAGAGCGGAAGTTCATCAATGACCCGCGTATTACTCCGTTCGGTAAATTCATACGCCGCACAAGCCTTGACGAACTTCCGCAGTTGTGGAATATCTTTTTAGGGCAGATGAGTTTTGTAGGACCGCGTCCCGTAACTGAAGGAGAACTTACAAAGTACGGGGAGCGTGTTAACTACATACTTTCTGTTACGCCAGGTCTTTCCGGCATGTGGCAAACCTCCGGCAGAAGTGATACGGCGTACGAAGAACGAATTACACTCGACTCCTATTATATTCAGAACTGGTCTGTGTGGCTTGACATCTGGATTCTCATAAAGACAGTGCGCGTTGTCATAAAGGGAAAAGGAGCATATTGATGAAAAAGTTTGCGTTGCTTGCTGTCGTTATTTTTGCGTTGCTTTCGCCACTGTTCGCATATTCATATAAAATCAACAAAGTGACATATGATATAAAAGGAATGACAAAAGCATATGCTGTTGACCGTTCTGTCAAAGTTGACAAAGAAACCATATTCCCAGACGAAGAATCTTTTGCAACATATATAAAAGATTACAAGCAACGTCTTGAAAATACACGCATGTTTGATGAAGTAATTGTTGAATACACGACGACGCCTTCAGACGAAGTGGAAGGACTGTATCTTGTAGACATCACTGCCACGCTTGACGATTCGTTTCACTTTATAGGCGCACCGTATCCAAAATACAATTCAAACAGCGGCTTTGAATTTAAATTAAAGCTCAAGGACACAAACTTTTTCGGAACAATGCAGACTATGGGAAGCGACATCAATTTTTCGCTCAAAGTAGATGACGATGACAAGTCTATGAAACGTCTGATTGGAGACATGGGACTTACGGTCGGTTTCAATTTTATATTTGACTTTCCCTTTAAGCTCTTTTTGCTCGACGCTACCTGGACAAACGATTACGCAATTTCATATACCGTAGGACATTCTTCTCCTGAATGGACAGCAGCTACTGGGCTCAATTTTTTCGTGCCACTCGGCACACTAACAAGACTCAATTTTTCGTTCACACAGAAATTTACACGCAACTTTGACTACAAAAAATACGGGGATGACATCTACTTTACCGAGCTTGCAACCATGTCGCTTCCAGTCACTATCCACAAATTTGAAAACTGGGGCGACGTGACATACACACCGTATGTAAGCGGCACATATTACTGGGATTTCAACGGCATAAATAAAAGCAATTCAGATTTAACAGGACCGCGCTTTACCATTGGACAGACAATTTCAACAGCGCGCATCGACTGGAAAAATAATTTCCGCACAGGTGTTTCCATTTCAACAACGCAATCGTTTACATACAATATCCAAAAAGAAGAGCTTGCACCAAAATTCTCTGCAGAACTTAAAGCATTTAAAGGGTTTAAATATGCAGGATTTTACTCGGACATATACTTCTTTATTGGCGCAAACACTACGGAAAATATTGGCTCACGGCTTCGCGGCATACGCGACGGTCAGTATTTCAGCAGTTCTTCAGGGCACAGCGGCTCAAAAGCATGCGACACTACAGGCGCGTTCGTAGTAAACTTAGATTTGCCTATTCATATATTTTCAACGCATTTTAAGAAAAACAGGATTTTGCGCAAACTCAATTTTGAAGTGCAACTTTCGCCATTTATTGATTTTGCACTCCACAATAACAAAGCCACAGGCACAACATTTTCAATTAAAGATGGATTTTATGCTGCTGGCATGGAAGTCGTTTTGCATCTCGAAAGTTGGAAAAGCATTCAAGTGCGCGGAAGTTTTGGTGTTGATGTTGGACGCATGCTGCTCAAAAAATGGCTCAACACCAACTGGCGCGATACCGTTTCAAAATATGAACTGTCTTTTGGCATAGGCTTGCATTATTGATTTCGTAGCAGCTCTTTCAGTTTTCAGGGGGCATGCACCGCAAGCGCACGTTGCGCATAATTTTTCCAAAAGTTGTCAGGAACATTTGCAGCAAGAGATGCATATATGTCGTCCGCAAAAACACTATTTCCATTGTTACGCACTTTCACTGCAAAATCGCAAAAGCCTTTCCACAAGTTATTCTGCTCCGCCCACTCAACGATGTCGCCATACGCCGCTATTTCACGCAAAAAAGTAGATAAATCAGCATACTCAAATTCGGGATTTCGCGTCTTCACTGCGTTGTACATCTTGGTAAAACCTGTCAGAACTCCGAGCGCATTCGCTTTAAGCGCTTTTTCAGCCTCGCCTGCGCTCTCATAATATTCTGCAAGTTTAAAATATGCAGGAAGCGACTTATAATCATCAGAGCGGAAAAGTGTAAAAAATTTTTCCATAGAGCCTGCGTTTTTGTTTCGTATAGTGAGCATCAGCGCATCATTAAAATTCTTGCTTTTAAAAAAACTGTCGTTGCTCAAAACAAGCAACAAGTTCTTTTCGTAATTGTTAAAATCTTTTTCGATATACGCAATGTTTGCCAAGTCGTAAAGGATATCGTACTGCTCGTCGTTTACATCGAGCAAGTATGCATTGCTCCAGGCGCTTAAAAGATACTGTTTTGCAAGCGCGTACTCGCCTTCAAGCACATACACGCTGCCGACAAGCCAGTCAGCTTCTGGATATGCATTACGCTTTGAAACGTAGGACACAACTTCTGAAGCAGAATTATTAAAAAAAGATGCACCTTTTTGCCGCACATACCTGTTGATTATTTCAATAGCATCAAAGTCCTCACGCGCTTGCAAAACGGCAAGCACATCGGGCAGCACGTCATTTGCCCTGCGCACTTCTGCAGGTCGCAGCGAATTTTGCAACGTATATGTTTCCCATGCTATAAGCGTTTTCCGCGCCGTTTTAGCTTCCTCTGCATAGCGCAATGCTGTGCCATAGCTGCCGTTTCTGTATACAGCGCGCGCATTGCGCAAAAGGCGGATGTCGTCAGTAAGAGACGCAGGCTTTTTAGGACGCACTTGCGAAAAAAGCGGCACGCACAAAGCAACGGAGAAAATAATAATTAAAACACAGTGAAATTTTTTCATACCGGTAAACTAGAGTGAATCTAATTCTTCTCTAAATACTGTATCGGCATCTTTTGCCGCAATCGTGCGCACTATTTTTCCTTTTTTAAAAATGATTGCTTTATCGCCGTTCCCTGCAATGCCTATATCTGCGTGCCTGCCTTCGCCTGGACCGTTTACAACGCAGCCCATAACGGCAACAGTCACATCTTTGTTCATTGCCAAAAGCTCGTTCTGCCACTTCTCTACAAAGCTGTGCACGTCAAAGCCAAGCCTGCCGCAGCGCGGGCACGACACAATTTTTACACCGCCCGTGCGCTTGCCGCATTCAGAGAGGATTTCACGAGCTGCAATCACTTCGTTCTCAGGTGTAGATGAAAGGCTTACGCGGATTGTAGAGCCTATACTTTTTTCAAGCAGGCTGCTGAATGCAAGCGTACTTTTTACCACGCCTGTAATGAGCGGACCTGCCTCCGTTACGCCTATGTGAAGCGGAATGTCGCTCTGTTTTGCAAATTCCTCGTTTGCTTCGATAGTCTCTTTCACACTTGAAGATTTCATGCTCACGACAACTTGGTCAAATTGCAGTTCCTCAAATACGCGTACTTCTCGAAACGCAGAACGTGCAAGCGCTTCCGCACGAGAAAGCGTTCCAGCTGCAACATGCGCTTCCAAATCCTTTGGCAAGCTGCCAGAGTTGACGCCTATTCTGATTGCAACGCCGTTTTTTAAGCAGCCGTTTACTACCGCTTCCACGTTTTCGCGCTTTCCTATGTTTCCAGGATTTATGCGGATTGCTGCAATATTTCCTTTAAGACATTCAAGCGCAAGGCGGTAGTCAAAGTGAATGTCTGCAACGAGCGGCATGCTGCATTCAGCGGCAATAGCGGCGAGCGCATGCGCGCTTTCTCTGTCAGGAACGGCAAATCGCACAATGTCGCAGCCGAGCGTTTGGAGCGTTGCAATTTTTTGAAGAAGCTCGCCGCGCTTTTTTTCATCAGCGTCAAGACCGACAATGCTTTCTTTCCACATCGTTTGAATGGAAACAGGCGCATCGCCGCCAACAGCAATGCGCCTTGTTATGCCTTTTCCGCCGAGATATATTTTGCGTGTCATACAAAAAACAACGCGGCTTTTCTACAGCAGCAACGCAATCATAGTAAATGCCATAGCGAACAATGCAACAGTTTCGCACAAGCCCACAACAGTAAGGTATTGAGAAAAACCTTTGCCAGTTTCGCCAAACGCATCAGAAGCGGCTGCGCCTGCTTTTCCCTGTGCAACTGCCGACATTGCCATGGCAAGACCAGAAGCAAAACCAAGACCGAGCAATATAGCAGGATCGCGTGTAGAATCTTTCATAATCTGCATGAGCAGCAATCCATAAATCGTCTGAGAAAGCGGAGCACCTGCAAAAATTGTAAGAAGCGCAGGCGCAGGCTTATTGTTCACATAGCAGCGTTTCCATGCACCAATAGCACCTTGTCCCGCAATTCCAATTCCAATAGCAGAGCCAATACCGGCAAGCCCCATTACAACACCTGCACCAAGCATTCCAAAATTCATACATAACTCCTTATTAGTTCTGAACCGATTCCTTAAACGGCTCGTATTTATATCCTGACCATTCCATGCCCAGATGATTAGAAAATTCCAATGTATTGAGACGCACGCCATGCACAATAACAGACAGCACATTCAATATGATATTAAGTCCATGACCGAAGACAACTAATATGACAAAGAAGAGGAAGAAAACCGCATGTCCTAAAAGCGGTCCTGCCATGCTGTTCACTGTGCTTGAAATTGCACCGCCTGCAAGCGCGACAGCCCATAATCTGATATACGAAAGCACATCTGAAAACACGTTTACAACACCGAGTATAACAGAGATAATATTCTTGCAACTTTCAAGAATTGACGCACCTATGCTGCCGTCATAATTTGAAAAAATGAAATTCAGCACAAAGCCTGTTCCCAACAGCACAAGCGCAACTTTTCCTATGGGCACGCCAAAAACTATTTTGTCAATGCCAAAGACAGCGCTGCTTATGACGAGCATGAGCACAACATACACCATGCCCCACAGCATGAACAAGCCGCCTATGTCACCCAAGCATTTTAACGATTTTCTGTTGCGGATAAAACACTTGACATGCGCTATGGAGAGTTGAATAAACGCGATTGAAAAACAAAGCACTTGCAAATTCTGGTCTGTCGTAAGCAAACTGTGCACGCCATCATAGCGGTCGCTGTACGCAGCGGAAATAGGCGGCGCTGAAAGTTTTTTTATCGCATCAGGAAGCACTTCTGCAGAGAGCCCAAACCATGAGCACGTAAGAATGCCCCACGCTACAGAAGATATGCCAAGCAGGAAAATCAAGATAAAACCGGGATGCATTGGCTTATGCTCTTTTTTTGTCTTTATCATCATAACAATCATGGCAATGACGACAAGCAAACCGTAGCCGCCATCGCCAAAAATCATGCCGAAAAAGATGGTAAAGAAAAGTAAAAACCAGCCTGAAATGTCAAACTCGCGGTAACCGGGCACTGTACCCAAAAAGTCTGTAAGCGGATAGATGAGACTTGCCACTTTGTTGTTTTTGAGCTTTGTCGGAGGATTGTCATCTGCTTCAATGTCGGCAGAAGCGAGCGCCCAATTGTTTTCACGCGCCGCAGCTTCAAGGGGTGCAAGCGCATCTTCAGGAACATAGCCTGAAATCCATGCTAAATCGGTCGCTTTGCCTTCGTGCTCCGCCTTCATGCCTGAATACACATTCTCAAACTCAATTTCTTTTGCAATTTTTTCACGGAACGATTTTATCTGCGGCACATAAGCAGCATTTTTTAAAAGAATTGCATCTATTTCGCCAATGCGCTTTTGTGCATCTTTTATTTCAACTTCAGTCTCGGCAGTTGAAGCTACAGGCATGGGAACTTCAAATGCCTCTGGAGGAAGACTTTCTGGCCTCTCACCACTATCTGCAATAAGCAAAAAGCGCACGTCCTTTTTGTCTGAATTGACGAGGATTGTGTCAACAGCATCGGCAATTTGCAAATACTTGTCTGAAGGGATTTCGTACATTGCAAGCGCAATGCCTTTCTCTTTGAGAAATGCAAAATCGGCAGGGTCAACGCCACCCCATTTTTCAAAACGGTCAAGCTCCGTCAAATCGGCAGCAATCCTGTCAATCAGCGACTTTCGCTGTTCAGCAAGCTTTACGACATCTGCGCATAACTGAGCAACGCGCTCGCTCGTCAATTGCTGCACTTTCGCATGCTTCTTCACTTTCATTTCAGATAAGATTGAAATAGATGTAAACGCGTTGGAATGCGCCGCTTTGAGCGCAGAAAGTTTTTCGCTCGCGCCTTCAACAGATTCAAGGTGCACGAGCCCAAGCTTTCGCAACGCAGTGAGCGCGGCAAGCTTTTCTTTTTCGAGAATGATTATGGAGACTTTTTTCATAGGAACTATCATTTTGCTTTAGCCTCCAATTTATGCTTTGAGATTTTGCTGCGCACAACAGCGGCAACTTGCTGGTCACCGAGGAACACGGAAATTTTCCTGATGTTTTCCTTTGTTTCAGGTATTTTCACCTTTTCAAACAAATTGACGCGCTGCGTTGTCGTACGCAGCTCGCGCGAAAGCAGACGCACTTGCTCATCAAGCACTTCCGCTTCCAAGTCGAGCGAAAGCGCTTTTTCCATGCGGTCGGCAGCCATGTCAATCCACAGTGGAGCAGCATACAAGTCGTAGTCGCCGCGCGAAAAATCTGCGCCCTCGTACACAGGAATCGCAACGCCTGCAATGTTGCCGACACCTTTGCGTATGTTGCGCACGCTCACCATGTCGGGAGCAAACGCATCTTCTTCGCCGAACACAGAAATCCAGGCTTCAAATTCTTTGACAAGCTGTTCGCGCATGGCACGCACTTCTTTTGCTTTTGCATCTATGCTGCGAATCTCTGTCTGGAGCTGCTGCTTTTTGAGCGTGAGCGTCGGAAGATAGCGCTGAAATCGTTTCAGCGCATCTTTTTGCGCCTTCTGCTCATTTTTTGTCAGCTTGATTTTTGCCATACAGCGCGCCTCTTATTTTTTCGGCCAATATTTATCGAGGAGTCCGGTCTTAATGCCAGTCTCTTCTTTGTCAAAACAATCTGCAAGAATTTTCCATCCCAAATCAAGCGCATCTTCAAGCGGAATATTTTTTGACAAATCCATCATCTCATTTTCAAATTCAACGCCAAACTTCATCAATTTATCGTCCCAGCTGCTCATCATAAAGCCCATCGATTTCTTTTCAAGCGTATCTTTATATGAAGCATACAAACGAATCATGCCGTCCATGAGCGCGCGGTGGTCGTCGCGCGTTTTGCCGTTGACGTTTTGCTTAAGGCGGGAAAGGCTGCCAAACGGCTCAATGCGCCCTCCTTTCAGATAGTACTGCCCTTCTGTAATGTAGCCCGTGTTGTCAGGAACAGGATGCGTTACATCGTCGCCGGGCATGGTGGTAACTGCAAGCACTGTAACAGAACCCGCCCCTTCAAAGTCAACTGCCTTTTCATAGCGCGAGGCAAGCTGACTGTACAAGTCGCCAGGATAGCCGCGGTTTGAAGGAACTTGCTCCTGCGTAATGGCGATTTCTTTCATAGCGTCTGCAAAGTTTGTCATGTCTGTAAGAAGTACGAGCACATCTTTTCCCTGCAATGCAAACCGCTCTGCAACTGCAAGACTCAAATCGGGCACTTTCATGCATTCAACGGTGGGGTCAGCTGCTGTGTGAATGAACATGACGGTGCGGCTCATGGCGCCACCGTCTTCAAGCGTGTTCCTAAAATACAAGTAGTCGTCGTATTTAAGCCCCATGCCGCCGAGCACAATGACATCTACTTCTGCCTGCATGGCTATACGTGCAAGCAGCTGGTTGTACGGTTCACCAGAAATACTGAAAATCGGCAACTTTTGTGAAACGACAAGCGTGTTGAACACATCAATCATAGGAATGCCCGTACGAATCATGCGGTTTGCCATAATACGTTTCGACGGATTTACCGAAGGCCCGCCAATAGTGATGAGGTTGTCTGCAAGAGACGGACCTGCGTCGCGCGGTTCTGCAGAGCCGTTGAAAATGCGACCGAGCAAATTCTCCGAGAAACTCACTTCCATGCGATGACCAAGAAATTTTATGTGGTCGCCAGTGGAAACGCCACGCCCGCCCGCAAACACTTGCAGCGAAACAACATCGCCATTTATCATGTTCACTTCTGCAAGTGACGTGCCAAAGCGCGTTTCAATCTCTGCAAGCTCTCCGTAGCGCACCCCTTCGGCTTTTACGGTGATGACACTTCCAGTAATCGATTCTATTCGTGAATATACTTTGTTCATTCTTATTCACCTTCCTTGAGCAGTTGCGCGGCAGCTTCTTGCAGCATACCATTTTTTGCAGCGTACAGCTCGTCTATATTTTTTTCGATGTCGTCGAATTTGCTTTCCTTCCACGGCGAATAGTTCCAGTCGATGAAAAGCTGGCGCATTGAGTTGAAATACGAACGCGCATCGTCTTTTGTTTCAAGCGCAAAATCAGAACCAAGTATTTTGAGCACTTTTCTGAATGTGTACGTCTGGCGCTCAACGCTCACCGCAGCGTCAACTTCGTCAAATGAGTTTTGCTGGAAATACACAGCATCGAGGAATTCGCTTTTGAGATACACGATGTAGTCTTCAGTTGTCGTTCCCTCTTCGCCAATAACTTTCATCATCTGGTTGATTTCCTGCCCGTTTTTAAAAATGGAGCGCGCAAAATCGACGAGATCTTCGCGGATGACGCTCTTGTACTTTGCCCACGAACTGATAGGGTCAATTGCAGGATACTTTCGCGCATCGGAGCGTTCGCGCGAAAGACCGTGAAACGCGCCGACAACTTTGAGCGTTGCTTGCGTCACTGGCTCTTCAAAGTTGCCGCCCGCAGGAGAAACAGTGCCGCCTATAGTGACAGAACCTGTTGTGCCATCACGCAAGCGCACAACGCCTGCCCGCTCATAGAATGCAGCAATATACGATTCAAGATACGCAGGAAACGCCTCTTCGCCTGGAATCTCTTCCAAGCGGCCGCTCATTTCACGCAACGCTTGCGCCCAGCGCGACGTGGAGTCTGCAAGCAGCAGAACGTTCAAACCCATCTGCCTGTAATACTCTGCAAGCGTAACACTCGTGTACACAGACGCTTCGCGCGAAGCAACAGGCATTGACGACGTGTTGCAGATGATGATGGTGCGCTTCATAAGCGACTCGCCTGTGCGCGGGTCAGTAAGCTCTGGAAATTCTTTAATAGTTTCTACAACTTCGCCCGCGCGCTCACCGCACGCAGCAATAATCACTATATCGACATCTGCATTGCGGCTTGTGGTATGCTGCAAAACAGTCTTGCCCGCGCCGAACGGACCGGGAATGCAGTACGTGCCACCGCGCGCAACGGGAAAAAATGTATCGATAAGGCGCACTTTTGTAACCATAGCTTCTGTCGGCGCAAGACGCTCTGCATAACAAGTGACTGCACGCTTTACCGGCCACCTGAACGTCATAGTGATAGCATGTTCATTGCCTTTCTCGTCTTGGAGAACTGCTATTTCATCCTTAATAGTGTACGAACCAGCGCCCGTTATTTTCTTAACCGTGTACGCGCCATACATGCCAAACGGCACAAGGATTTTATGCTTGAACGGACCTTCAGGAACAGTGCCTACAGAATCGCCACCATATACAACATCGCCTACGTTTGCTGTAGGCGTAAAATCCCACTTTGTGACTCGCGAAAGCGGGTCCACATACACGCCGCGCTCAAGAAAAAAGCCCGCCTTTTCAGCAACGAGCGGCAACGGATTTTGCAATCCGTCGTACACTTGACCAAGCAAGCCAGGACCAAGTTCTACGCTCAATAAGTCGCCCTCAAATGAAACATCGTCACCCATCTTGATGCCGTCTGTCATCTCATAAATTTGCATCTGCGCAACAGCACCGCGAACGCGAATCACTTCTCCTTTGAGCTTTGTATCGTCAACTTTCACATACCCGACTTCATTCATAGAGATGTTTCCGTCAAAAGCGATAGAAACCATGTTGCCGTTTATGCCGACTACTTTTGCTTTTGTATCAGTCATTTGAGTTCTCCAAAATTGAATCGTATATTCTGTGGTAAGAAACAGTTCCCGTTTCTTTGTTAAATTTTTTCATGCGCTGGACAAGCAGCAGCCGTATGCCGTACTCGTACACCGCGTCAATTGAAAACATGTCGAGCGGTCGCATGCTGTTGAGCACGCTCATGCGGTATTCATGCAAAAATTGCTCTGCAGAAAGCGGACTGTCCATGCCAACAGCAGTCCGCGCGGCAGCAACGATGTCCTGCGTACATGACGACGGTACTTGCTCCGCATCTCTTTTCATCTTCTGCGCGCGTATCTGCGCCAATGCAAAACGAAGATTGCGCTCGTGCTCGTACCACGCATCAAGGAATTGCGAGCCTGTGGGAACGGCAGTTCTCGGCGGTACAAGCGAAAGCATTGCGAGCACTTCAAGCTGTTTTGCAGAAAGAAAACGAGCGCATACATCACGATAATATGATTCTGTTACAGGCAGTGTGCGCTCAGCATTTGTGATGTCAGGCAGTTGCGCAATAAGATAATATTGTTTGCCGCTCACAACGTTTATTCCTTGACCGCGCCTTTCAATATATTTGCCGTGCGCGGGTTCAAATACGATGAGAACAAATCGGCAAGCGATTCAGCTGAGTAATCATAATATGCAGTACCGTCTTTTACACCAATTCTAAAGCCTGCAGAAAGCGTTTTATCTGGTTTAAGCTCAAGACCGTTTGCAATCTCTGCTTTGAGCGCGGCAGCAAGTTCCGACTGCAACGATTTCAAATCTTTTTCAGAAAGCAGCACAGACAACTCTTCTGCGTCTGTATTTTTTACCCACGCCTGCACTGTTTGCGGAATAAGCTGCATAAGCAAATCTTTTGAGTACGCCTTTTCTGTTTCCATTTGAACGAGCCTATCGAGTTCTGCAACAAGTGCGTCGCGAAACGAAATAATCATGTTTCTGCCCGCTTGCGCAATCGCATCTTCACTCGCTTTTGCCATGCGTTTTGTTTCCGCCTGTGCGTTTTTAAGGATAGTTTCAGCTTTTTGCTCCGCGTCAGAAACAATCTGTGCTGCGCGGTTCTGCGCATCTGCTATTATGTTTTGAGCAGATTCTTCGGCACTTGCAATACCGTCTTTTTTGATTTTATCAATCAATTCTTGCAACTGAACGTCCATATAACCTCGCTAAAAAGTATTTGACAGTTAAATAGCACTGTATAAAACCTGTTCTGAAACCTCAGTTTCAGAACACATCTATTGTACTATAAATATCCTTGTATGACAATACTTTTTTTGACATATGCTGTTAAAAAGAAAAACTATATACTGTTACGGCATCATATGTTTCGCCGGGCTGTAAAACGCACGAGGGAAACTGCCGCACATTTGGCGAATTAGGGAAACATTGCGTTTCAAGGCAAATTGCGCTGTGCATGCCATATACGGCGCCGTTTCTGCCGCGCACATTGTTGAGCATGTTGCCCGTGTACACTTGCATGCCTTCAAGATTTGAAGATACAGTCATGGCACGTCCTGAAACTGTGTCAACGAGTTCTGCAACATGCGCCACTTTTTTTTCTGAAAGCGGCACGCTGCGGCTGCCATCGTCCGCATTGTATACGCTCGTCACGTAGCAATTGTCATATCCGCCACACGCCTTGTCAATATCTCTACCTATGAGTTTTTCGCTTGTAAAATCATACGGCGTACCCGACACGGGAACGATTTTGCCAGTAGGAATAAGAGCCGCATCTGTTTCAAGCATGTGTGTGCACGCAAGCTTCAATGTATGGTTTTTGATTGTGCCGCTTCCCGCCAAATTAAAATATGCATGATTTGTTAAATTTACAGGGCACGGCTTATCGGTTGACGCAGTATAGCGGCACGTAATGTTGTTTTTTTCATCGAGTGTGTATGACACTGATACGTTCAGTGTGCCGGGAAACCCCTGCTCGCCGTCGGGAGAAATGCGCGTAAACCGCACGCCTGCGTGCGTTGATTCTTTAATAATTTTAGGCTGCCACATTTCTTTGTCCCATCCTGCAAAGCCGCCGTGCAACATGTTTTGCCCGTCGTTTTTGTCAAGCATATACGTACGGCCATCAAGGACGAATGAAGCGTTTTCTATTCTATTTGCAAACCTACCGACAAACGCACCGAAATAGTTTGCATCATACACATATCCTTCAAATGTAGAATATCCATGCGTAACTTCAGTGCGTTCGCCATTTCTTCCATTCAAAATAACGCTCGTAATCCTGCACCCATAGTCAGTCACCGAAAATGACATGCACTCGTTCTTGACAGTAAAAAGCGCAACGCTCGTGCCGTCAGAAAGCGTTCCAAACTGCTTTTCGCTGATCTCCACAGCTACCTCCTTTTTTACAGCAAATCAAGCGCAAGCTGCACTTCTGTCGTAGAGCACGAAAGTTTTTTTGCAATCTGCTCTACTGTCAGCCCCATGTCGTTCAGCTCTTTTACGTGCGCGTTAAAACTTTTTCGAGGCGTTATCGGCGTCTCTGAAAAATAAATGTCAGGCTTAATAATGGGAACTTCTGCATACGAAGCATCGGCACGTTGAACCTCATCTGCCTTTGCGCGTACAAACTGTTCGTCGTCAAAAAGCGAATGCTGTTGTTTCGTTTCCCTTTTGCCACTATCAGTAATTTCATACACAGCATTTGCTTTTACGCTGTTTTTTTTGTAGTTGTCGGAAACGCGTTTTGCAGATGGCGTTACGGCATTTTTTTTAAGCGCTCCATGGAGTGCAATGGCAGACGCCTGCTTTACTTCTTCTGCGCGCACAAGTGCAAGCCGCCTGTCTACATCGTCAACAATCTTTTGCAGCCGTTTTGTCCTGTCTTCTATAAGGTTTATGTCTCTGTTTGTCGTGCGGTCAATGTCGCGTATCATATTTTCCATTTCCGCGCGCACTTTTGCAATGATGTCGTCAGTGGAAAAAAGTTTTTTAAATTTTACAAGAAACACTATCCAGAGAATGATATTTATGACAACTATGAACGATGCAAACGCTATCACACCTACCTCGTAATATCGACATGCTGCCCTATAAACGACTCGCGTATGCTGCCTTCTTCATGCGTTTGCCGCTTGCGCTTGCTGCTGCCTTCGTTGCTGCCATCGCTAAAAAATGTTCCTCCTTGCTGCTCGTTTTTTACCGCCTGCGACTCAGATTCGCTTTCTGCAGCAGGTGCAACACGCGTCACTTCCTCTAAATTTTCCTGCACTGCATTTTGCTGTTGCATCGCTTCTACAAGCGCAGGTCCTTCTTGAGCACGCTGCACATTCTGAGCAACATTTGCCATTTGAGAATATACTGTTTGCAAATCAATTGGTTGTATAGCCATCAGGTCCCTTTAGCTGTGCAGGCGGCTCGTACTTGCCTCGTTTGACAAAACTGTTGTCATAATAGAATGTAACTGCCGAGACTTCATTGCGCACTTCATCGAGCACGTCGCGAACATAAATCTTTACGCCTGAGTACACAGTACCCGACGCTTTTACTTTTCCAACTGCTTTCAGCTCACGCAAGTGCTCTTGCAACGACTGAATTTCTTCAGTCATCTGGGTAGATTCCCCATCTATCTGATCGCGGCGTTCGCGCAGTTTCACAAGATTGTCTTCTTTGTCTTTTGGCAACGTGCGGCGTATTTTCTTTTGATTTTCAAGCGTCGAAATGTCAAGCTCTATGTTTTCAAGCTCTTTGACAAGCGCTCCCTGCTTTTCCTGAAGCTCGTCGAGACGTTGTTTTGCGCGCGGGTCAAATCCAACTTCAAGAATTGTCTCCGCACCGCCGCCAGGCGAACCGATATTTTTTGCGGCAATCTCTTCTGTGGCAAACAGATGCCCGCCGGTAATCTGCGCTTTTTTCCCCGTGAGCAAAATGCTTTTCATAGCGACAACTTCAGAGCTCATAATGCTGTCGGTGACAATAACTGAATCTTCCACTTCAACTTTTGCAGCTTGAATGAATTTTGCCCAAAGCGATTTTTTGCTCGTGAGCACGCCTTCGTCTTTTCCAAAAATGCCTTGCTGCACTATGATATTGCCGCCCGCGTTGATTTTACACTTTCCAACAGTACCGCTCACTTCGACATTGCCTGAAGCATCCACATTAAATCCGTCCTCTACATTTCCGCGCACGATGACAGAACCGAGGAACTTGACATTGCCCGTCTTGATATTGACTCCGTGCACTTGCAGCACCGGCTCTACAGTGATTTTGCCCGCAAACAGCATTACCTGCCCGTCTGTGTCTGCAATAACTGTCATGCCATCTGATGCAAGCGAAACGTTTTGACCGAGCGGAATAGGAATGTCCTTGCCATTCTTCGCTTCCAGATACCGTCCTAAAAGCGTTTTGCCAGCTTTGCCACGCTCCGCAGGAATCTTTTGCGCAAGCCGCCCGCCTTTTATGACGTTTTGAATGAGATTCAATTCTTTAAAATCAATTTGACCGGTAGCAGTCTCAGTTGCACGGAGTTTTCTCGTATCTGTTTCAAAATCATATGCAATATACGCGTCGCGCCCATCAACTGCAGGAATGCCTGCTGCCACTTCATACGGAACATCATACACAGGGTTATCTACAAACTCTGCAATTTTATCTTTATCTATGCCTACAGTAATGCCCTGTGCACCAAGCGCGCGTTCAATCATCTGTACAGAAACGTCAGCGCCGCTCATAGCAGGACCTGTTGCAGTGATAGTAGCTTTCATTTCGTCGCTTGAAATATTTATGACAATCATTGCATCTGCTGCAGCAATATGCTTGTACTCGCCTACAACTTCGTATTTGCCGTCAGTGCCATTTTTTATATATTTATTGACAAGGCTTTCTTCAATAGAAAGCGTGTCGGGGCGGCGCAATCGCTGGAATACTTCTTTGCTGTCTACGTGCGCGCCTTTTCCAACGGGCAGCAAAACTTTGAGCAATATTTCGTCGCCAAAGTGACGTATAAAAAATAATCCATCGCGGTCACTAATTTTTTCTACCGCAGATTCTCCTTCGCTTCCAAACAAATCGTCTTTGGCAGATTTTTTTGCAGCTTGCATCGTATTTGGATTTTGATAAATGCGCAACGTCCACGGCTTTTTGCCAAGTCCTAAAAATCCATTGCTGCCTTTTTCGACAACTTCGTACTGTAAATCTGCCGCTTTTGTGTCGAGCTGAACGGCAGCATCTGCAAGCGCTTCGTCAATGCTTTCCGCATTCACTTCAACGTTGTGCAGTTGATTGTCACGGTCAAGGAGTTCCTGCATGTCGCTTCTAATTTGCTCAAGCGATACCATTACATAATCCCTTTGCGAATATTTGTTAATTTTGCGCGAAGGCGAAGGCTTGCTTTTGTATGAAGCTGCGAGATTCGCGATTCGCTCACGTTGAGCACTTGCCCAATTTCTTTAAACGTCAAATCTTCGTGATAGTACAAAACAATTACCATTTTCTCTTTTTCCGGCAGCTCGTTGATTGCTTCTGTTATCACTTTTTTTATTTCCTCGCGCTCTACAACAGCGTCTGGATTCATGCTTGCAGGCGACTCAATGCTGTCGCCAATAGACATGCTCGCAGAGTCATCGTTAGCACGCCATACATCGTTGAGCGAAAGCACGCTCGTTCCTGACACTTTCATAATAGTGCGGTGATAGTCGTCTTCGCTCATGCCCAGCGACTCTGCAATTTCTGCATCGCTTGCCGTCCTTCCGAGCCGCGCTTCGAGCGTATTGATTGCATCTTCAATCTCGCGCGACTTTTGACGGACGCTGCGCGGCACCCAGTCAATCTGGCGGAGTTCATCAAATATTGCGCCACGTATACGCGTTACCGCATACGTTTTAAATTTAACATTTTTTGCGGGGTCGTATTTTTCTATTGCATCGAGCAAGCCGAACTGTCCGAACCCCACTAAATCATCAAACTCTACGCTACCGGGCATGCCGACAGAAACTTTCCCAGCTACATATTTTACAAGCGGCATGTACTGGCGAATAAATTTATCGCGGAGCATCTGAGAACCAGTTTTTCTGTATTCTTCCCAGAGTTTGTCTTCTTCTTTTTCATCGTTGATTTGGTCTACCATAACTCAACCCTTATTCGGCATCTTTCACAAGCGCAGTGCTTATCGCTTTTGCCATGAGTATTGTATCATTTTCACTGAATTTTCTATCTGCAGCCGATTTATTTTTCAGTGGCGGTGAAGAAAATTCAGAGTCTTCCACAATGTCGTCTACAGACATAGACGATGTTTGCAAATCCTGCAAGTCTTGAAAATTAGGGAGCTCATCGAGCGTCTCATCTTTTTTTATGCCGCTAGAACTAGTTCCAGCTTCTTTGCTCGACATATTCTGCACCGTTTCCTGAAGCGGTACCGGCACAAACCCTTCTCCGTCAGCTGTTTTTTTCTCGATAGGCGCAGTTGATGCGACATTGCCCAATTCATGAATCGTGTCAACATTTCCTGAAGGCATCTCTTTTTCGCTATCAGCGTCGCTTTGAGTTTTTGCAAAGCCATGCACGCTTCCGTCATCATAATCTTCTTCATTGAGCATTTGATGATTTTCACCGACAAAAAACTGCGGCGCGTTTTCATCTGTCGGCAAAGCTTCATCCTGCACAACAATATCAACATGGCTGCCTGTTTTCGGCGCAACGCTGCCTATAGCAACGCTTGAAGCTGCCTGAACATTGTCAACATGCAAAATAGTGTCGAGCAGCAACTGAATCACAAAGCCGAGCACGGCAAAAATTGCGCAAAATATAAGTGCAACAAGCAGTATCCTCACTATGCCGCTGCGCGAAAAAAGGCCGAACAAAAAAGAAAGCAGAAAGCCGAATGCTGCGAAACTTATGACGAATTTTAATTTTTTCATCGCACCTCCTGTACTATCTTTTATTCTACAGCAAACCTGTTCGGAAACCTCATTTTTAGAACAAGTCTATTATATACCATTGCCAAATAAAAATATAGAGCATTTCATTTATTTCTCGCAAGGAATTTTTTGAGAAAACTTGTAACGCCTTTATTCTCAACAGGCTCAATCTTTTCAATGCGCCCTATAATATGTTTTATGCACACCGCAGGCTTTGACGTTGGATTTACGACAATGAACGGTTTTTGCCGTATGACAGAAGCTTGCACTACCGGATCGTCGTATACAAAGCCTATGTAGTCAACTTTATAGCCAAGAAACTGGCTCACAATTGTTATAATTCTTTCAGAAATGCGCTTGCCCTCATCTGCCGAATGGACGCGGTTAACCAAGAGCCGTATGTTCACCGGATGCTCCACAACTTCTGTTGCAATGATTTTGATAATACCGTACGCGTCAGTGATTGCAGTAGGCTCTGGCGTGGTGACAACATACACTTCATCTGCGGCAGCCACAAACTGCAATACGTTGTTTGCAATGCCTGCCGACGTATCTATGATGATGATATCTGCAGAACCGAGCAACGCAAACTGCTTTGCAAACGCTTCAAGCTCTTCAACAGAAAGATTTGCAATTTTGGAAAAGCCGTTTGCACCTGCAATAAATTTTATGCCGAATTCGGTGTCAAGTATGATATCTTTCATAGACTTCTTCTTCGTGATGACGTGCATGAGGTTGTATGGCGGCACCTGATTGAGCAGCACGTTCACGTTTGCCATGCCTAAATCACCGTCAATCAAAATGACTTTTTTGCCAATCTGCGCATACGCAATAGCCATGTTCACCGCAACATTTGTCTTGCCTACACCGCCTTTGCCGCTTGTTATTGCAAGAATGCGCGTCTTATGGGCATTTTTTTCAGAAGCCTTTTTCTTTTGCGCTCCACCTTCTTTCATTAAATCTCGTAATCCTTCTGCCTGTTCTTCCATCTTTTACCTCAATTTCATTGCTCACCGAATTCATTCTCAATATGTACACGGTCTATATCAAACCCCGAAAGATTGATAAGGAACTGTACAACGCTTGCACGGTGTATGTCTTTCATAACAGTCTGCCCGTCTGTTATGTAAGAGATTTTTTTATTCTTTTCGTGCAGTGCACTGATAATGTTTCCATACGAATGGCTCTCATCGCACTTTGTCACAATAACAGAACTGTATCCAAACGGTTCATAATTTTGAATGATGTTTTCCAAATCACGCGATTTTGTAGACGCAGCAACTGAAAGATACACGTCGGGATGCATGCCGCGCACCTCAAGCAACGCTTTCATCTCGCCGATATGTTTTGCATCGTTCGGGCTAAAACCGCTCGTGTCTATGAACATTGCGTCAACGCTTGACTTTGCCTCGTCATATATTTTTTTCAAATCTTCAACAGTCTCTGCCTTTTGCACCTCTGTGCCGATTATGTCGCCGTACCGTGAAATCTGCTCATATGCGCCGACTCTCATGCTGTCAACAGTCACAAACGAAAAATCAGGGATTTTGTATTTTTCGTTTTTCGCATCGACAACTTTTTTTGCTGCAAGCTTTACAAGTGTTGTCGTCTTCCCCACTCCAGTCGGCCCCACAATGACGACAACATGCGGGGGGCGTGGCGTGCGTTCAGGTGCAATCGCAATTGCGTTTCCTATCCAGTCAACAACTTTGCGCTCAACTGCTTTAAAATCATCAAGCGCATCAAGCGAAAATGTATGCTTTATCTTTTCAGTCATCTCGTTAATAAATGAAAACGTAAACTCATTTTCTGCAAGCAGCTCTTCAATCTTTTTGATAGTGGGATGTTTTTCGCCAGAGGCAGCGGCTATCTCTTGCAGCTGCTTTGACAAGTCAGTTTTCAACTCAGCAATCTTTGAACTTATTGCCGACATCTGTGCCGTCGCCGCGGCAGCTTTTAAAAGCTCTTCTTGATTTTTTTTGAATGCAGCGCGCTCATCTTCACGCATTTCATTTCGTTGCGCTGTTGCTTGTTCAGAGCCGTCATGCACTGTATACGAAACTTCAACTACTTCTTTTTGCCCGAAGCCTAAAAAGCCGCCTTTGAGCTTTGTACGTCTGTCGCGAATAGTGTAGTTGCGCCCAAATTTTTCATACAGTTTTTCTTTGCATTCGCTGAGCGTTTTTCCAGTTATCTTCATTACAGGCAATTCCTGTTGGTCGCCACTATACATTTTTTACTGTTACTCCTGCTTTCTCTTCTGCAATCTCGCCGAGCACTTCGACTTTTATGCTCCGCCCCGCAGAGATTATCTCTCTGTCCGACAGTATGATTATATCGGGCATTTCACGCTTTGTCGCATTCCAGACAAGGCGGCGAATTGCAGACGCGCACATGACAACAGGCAAAAAACCTTTGTTTCTGATTGCGTTGTATCCGCTGTAAAACGCTTTTTCCCATGTGCGCGAATCTACTGGATCAAGCGCGGCATACGGCTCGGAACCGTCTGACGGCTGCACGCGATGTGCAAGAAGCATCTGCGACAAATCTTGCGACAAGCTCATGACGCGCAACGTATTGTCGTCATCTGCGTACTGTTTGCAAATCTGCAAGCCGAGCGACTCGCGCACTTTCTCTGTCAAATCCCACGTATTGTGCGTGATTGGACCATAATTTGCAAGCGTTTCGAGAATGACGACAATGTTGCGTATAGACACACGCTCCTCAAGCAACGCCTGCAACACTTTTTGTATGTCGCCATAAGAAAATTTGCATTTTTCGCTGTTGAGCACTTCTTCCACAACAACTGAGTTCGTCTCTTTTATGCGGTTGATAATTGCAGACACTTCTTGACGACCTAAAATCTCTGCTGCATGCGCTTTTATAATCTCTGTAAGGTGCGTCGCTATAATAGTCGGAGGGTCAACAACTGTATAGCCGTTCCGCTCCGCTTCAGCGCGCCGCTCTTCAGGAAGCCAAATTGCGGGCATGCCGAACGCAGGGTCTTTCGTCCTTTCGCCTTGAATCTCTTCAGTGACCATGCCTGTGTTCATGCACATGTAATAGCCAAGCCGTATTTTGCTCCGCCCTGCTTCAATGCCGCGTATTTTAAAGCTGTACTCGTTCGGGTCAAGCGTCATGTTGTCCACAATGCGGATAGGCGGTACAATAAGCCCCATGTCAAGCGCAGACTCGTGGCGTATGCGCGTAATGCGCTCCAAAAGTTCAGCGCCTTTCTCTTTGTCCACAAGCGGAATAAGCGCATACCCCAACTCAAGCGAAAGCGTGTCAAGCGGCGCAATAGAAGCTGCGTCAGAAGGACCGCATCCTGTCTGCGTCTTGCCTTTTGCAGCAGCGGCGGCAGCAGTCTGTTGCGCTTTTTCACGCTGTTGAGAACGTGCAAGGCGATACCCCATGAAAAAGAAGAATGCACCGAGCAGAATGAGCAGCACAGTTGCACTTGCGCCGTTGCTCACAAAAGCTATTCCCATTACTGCAAGCGCCGCACCGACAATCTCATACACGTGGCCGTCAACAGTAAAGTTGTGGGCAAGTTCTTTGTCAAACGGCTCGTCAGTGCTGCTTCCCGTAACAATAAGGCCAGTTGCAAACGAAAGCATGAGCGACGGTATCTGCGACATGAGCCCGTCACCAATTGTCAATTTTGCATACGAGAGGAGCGCATCTCCAGCAGACATGTTGTTGATTGCCATGCCAACTGCAAACCCGCCGAGCAAATTGACGACAGTGATAAAGATGCCTGCTTTTACATTGCCGGAAACAAATTTTGATGCACCGTCCATCGTCGAATAAAAATCGCTTTCACGGCGCACGGCAGCTTTTTGCAGACGTGCTTCTTCTTCTGTGATTGCGCCGCTGTTGAGTTGGCTGTCAATGTCGAACATCTTTGTGTTCATTGAATCAAGTGAAAAACGCGCGGCAACTTCTGAAACGCGCGTTGCACCTTTTGTAATGACGACAACTTGCACAACAATCAGTATGATAAATATGACAAACCCTATGACTACAGGAGTCGCATCTCTGCCGCCGCCAGTGACAATATTTGCAAACGCCTGCACCATTGCGCTTTGACTCTGCGAAAGTCCGCGCGGATTTACTGGATTCGCAAGGATAAGACGAGTTGAAGAAATGTTTATGCCAAGCCCAAACAATGTCGCAAACAAAAGGATGCGCGGAAACGACGTAAAGTTTGTTGCACGCGGCGTATACATGACAGTAAGCAGTATGATTATTGAAAACGCAATGTTGAGCGCCATCGTAATGTCGATGAGCGCTTTTGGCATGGGTATGACGAGAAACAGCGCAACGATGACGACAGCAACGCCGATAACATTGCGCTCTAAAAAATTAAGAACGGCTGCATTATTAACCCGTCTTGTCTCTTCTGCCATTAATTCCCACCCGGCTTACAGTTCTTTTTTGAGTTTATAATTAATATGAGAATATATTGTGGCTATGGCCCGTACATATTCTTCTGGTATTATATCACCAACGTGGAGGTTTGCATAGAGTGCGCGCGCAAGCGGTCTGTTCTCGACAATAGGCACATCATTTTCTGTCGCAATCCTGCGCATTGCAAATGCAACTTCATCTTCTCCCTTTGCAGTCACTTGCGGCGCGACATCAGTTACCGCAGCATCGTATTTGAGCGCGACAGCAAAATGGGTAGGATTTGTAATGACAACGTCAGCCTCGCGCACTGCACGTGGCATATTTGCCTGCAAGAGCCTGCGCTGCGCTTGCTGCAAATGGTTTTTTATTTCTGGGTCGCCCTCAAGCTCTTTATACTCCTCCTTTACTTCCTGTTTTGTCATCCGCATCTCTTCCATAAAGTGATAACGCTGCACAAAGTAATCGGGAATTGCAATAAGAAGAAAAACAATTGCCGCCATAATCAGCAGTTGCGCAGCCATGCGTGCAATGTAGCCGATTGCCATGCCTATGTTTCCGTTTTGGATTTCCATGAGCAGTATGGGAACATCGCGCCTGATAAAAAAATATGCAATGACAGCAATTACTGCAACTTTGCCAATCGACTTGATAATATTAAAAACGCCACGCAGTGAAAAAAGCGTATTTCTAAAATACTCAACAAAGTTAGGAACTACTTTTTTAAAATTGGGTTGGAGCGGTTTTGTCGTAAACAAGAATCCTCTGTTTTGAATAAGGTTGCCCGCAATGCCGCCTACAACTGCAATAAAACTGACAGGAAGCACCAAACGTAAAAAAAAATAATAAAAAGCGCGTGCAAAATTCGGGTCAGTTATTTCTGGATTGGTGCAACGCGAAAAATAAAAGCGCAAAACTTCCGCGCACACACGGAGCATGGACGGCCCTAATAAAATGAGCATGACAACTGCAAGCAGCAGGACAAGCGCGCCATTGAGCTCCTGACTTTTAGCAACCTTTCCCTCTTCGCGCCGCGCTTTTTCAAGTTTGAATTCAGACGGCTCTTCCGTGCGCCCTTCGTCTTCTGCTGCAAACCACTGCAAGTCAATATGCATAAACGATGCGCCGCATGAAAATGCTGGCACATTTTTTGAAGCAAAAGCCAATCTGCTTTTTCTGGAGAAAACAGACAAGCACATTACGTTCCGCCTCCTGAAAGTATCGCAATCAAACTTGCAATGCCTGAATTAAACGAGCGTTCAAAAAAATCGCAGAGCGGCGGCATCAATGCCGTTAAGACAAAAAAAGCTGCAAGCAGCATGAGCGCAAATCCTTCTGAAAGCAAATTCATCTGTGGAGCGGCGCGTGCAAGAATGCCCATGGAAACACTTACGAGCAACAGCGTGCCGCCAATAGGAAGCGCAATGATGAGCGCGTCTGCAAAAAGGTGCGAAAGGCTGCCGACAAAAAAACGTGCTATGCGCTCTTGTGCATTGAGCAGCGAAAAGACGTTCATCGTTGTAAAGCTTGCGGCAAGCCCCTGCAAAAATAATTTTTGAAACCACTTGCTCTGCAAAAAAAGCAACATCGCCACAAGGTTGAGGTACTGCCCCATGAGCGGATTTTCTACCTGCGAAAGCGTATCATATACTTCAGACGCGCTCAATCCCATCTGAAATGCAAAAAACTGCCCCGCCGTGCTGAACACAGAAAAAATAATCGTCACAAAAAAACCAATGACAACGCCTATCATCGCCTCTCCGATTGCTAAAAACACATATGTTAAATCAAACAGCCCCGATGGAGCGATGTAGGAAGCATACGCAGAAAAATCTGCATGTGGCAGCACAATATACGTCATGTAGCCTGCGAGCGCAACCTTTGCTGTACGCGGCACAGTGCGCATTGAAAAAAGCGGCAGCGTCATAAGCACGGCAAAACACCGCACTGCAATGAGGAAAAAAATTGGAGCTCGCGCTACAACGCTATCTATCATAAACTGCCCTCTCACGCGTTACTGCGCAAAAGAAGGAATCATGTTGAAGAGCGTAATAGTGTAGTTGCGTAGATGAGAAAGCATCCAGCCGCCAAGCAATGCAAGCACTGCGAGCATTGAAAGAATCTTCGGCAAGAATGTGAGCGTCTGCTCTTGAATAGACGTTGTTGCCTGAAAAATTGCAACAAGCAAGCCGACAAGCAACGCAATGCCGAGTACAGGCGTTGCAAGTATGAATATCTCAAACACGCCGTTTTGAATTAAATTGACAACTTGCCCTATTGACACAATGCACCTCCCTTAAAAAAACGCGAAAAAAGCTTCAGCTTTTGAGCGTTTTTTTTACGCGCGCTCGCAATGCAATGAGAGCGCGCAGTATATTGCAGTTTGCACTGCAAACTGCCAAAGAGCCAAGCTGGCGCCATTTTAGACCGCTTGGCTCTTGCACCTCCCTTAAAATACGTCAGCGCAACACTGAAACAAACAACTGCTGCGTCAACAGCCCCCAGCCATCAACAAGCACAAACAGCATGAGCTTGAACGGCATGGAAATCTGTATTGGCGGCAGCATCATCATGCCCATAGACATGAGTATGCTCGCCACAACCATATCTATTATGATAAACGGTATGTACAAAAGCACGCCTATTTTAAATGCAACAGTAAGCTCATGCAAAATATATGCAGGAATCAAAACATGCGTCGGCACATCTGCAAGCGTATTCGGTCTGTCCATGCGCCCCATAGCCATAAAAAGCTGAATGTAACTCGTGTCTCCAGACATTTGGCTGTACATAAAAATGCGTAGCGGAGAAGCAGCTTGCTCATACGCTTGCTCAATCGATATTTCGCCGTCTGAAAGCGGTTTAAAAGAATTGTCGTACACCTGCGTGAGTGTCGGCCACATGACAAAAACTGTCATAAAAAATGCAATGCCATTGAGCACGGCAGTTGGCGGCACTTGTTGAAGCGAAAGCGCGCGTTTAATAAAATCAAGTACAATTGAAAAACGCAAAAAGCACGTAACAAGAATCAATATGCTCGGCGCAAGCGTGAGCACGGTGAGCAGCAAAAGCAACTGTACTGAAAATGCAACTTCTTCGCCGCTCTGCGGCTGCGTAATGTTTATGTCGATGTTCGGCACTTGCGCAGGACGCACATTGCTCCCCATTTCTGTAACGCCACGCGATGCACGTTCAGGAAAATTCGGGTCTTGTTGCGCGGCGGCAGGAAATGTACGAAAAAAACCGATTGCTGCAAAACAAACGAGCAATGATATACGCCACCTCAAAAAACTCCTGCGCATGTCACTGCTCCGTTTTGTCAAGACGGTTTCGCTGACGACGCAACATGTCGCGCGCCGCATTGCCAGTTCCATCAAAAATATTTTTTTCTTTAGGCATGAAAATTGAAAGCATGTCTGAAAATGTGCGTGTTTTTCCCATAGAAGCGCGTTTGTCTGCATTGAGATTCAGCGCATCTATCGTCTCTTTATTCGTAATCTCGCCAACGACAGTTATTGCGTTGTCAGTAACGCCGAGCACATATGCTTTTTCGTCAAGCAACGTAACAATGTGCACAGACTTTCCTGGTGAGAGATGCACTTGCGAAACAACGCGCAAAAATGAATCATCGTTGACAATGCGCTTTGCCATACTGCGCCGCATGAGCCATACAACTGCGTAAACGCACGCTATGACAACTGCAAGCACAAGAATCATGCGCACAAACAGCCACAGCGTAGAAGCCCCAGAAGTTTCGCCAACGCCAGGCATATCGCTTTGCTGTATGGCAATAGATGATTCATCAATCTGCGACGGCTGCTCCTGCGCTTCAATATGCGTGCTTTCATCTATGCGCGGAGACTCTTGTGCATATAATGCATGCATACACAACACGCATGCAACGAGTACTGTTCGTATATGTTTTGAGCAAATCAAAATTTCCCCCACCCAGAAAAATTTTCAGCGCAACTCTGTCACCCTTTCCAATGAAGACAATATTTCCGTGACACGCACGCCAAAGTTTTCATCAATAACGACAACTTCACCTTTTGCAATAGGCTTATGATTCACGAGTATGTCAACAGGCTCGCCTGCAAGTTTGTCAAGCTCAATGATTGTGCCTTCGCCCATGCCGAGTATGTCTTTAATCTGCTTTTTTGTGCGGCCAAGCTCTACGGTCATCTCCATGAACACGTCCATGATAAGACCGATGTTGCCCTGCTCGCCCACCGCCACTGCATTTTGCAGCATAGGATACTGCAACGACTGAACATTCGGAACGCCAGGTCCCATGTTCTGCCCCATCATAGGCATGCCCATTTGACCAAGATTCATGCTTTGCTGCATGCTGTTCATCGCTCCTCCCGCCATATTTCCGACAGATGCCATATCAGCGGCGCTTAACGTACCTGTCGGCATTTCTACACCAGTGCCACCGCCTAAGATGCTGCCTATCTGCTCTGCCGCTTCAGCACCTATCGCTTCCCACAGCGTGTATCCCTGTCCATCGAGCGTAAGCGGATAGTTGAAAAGCGCAAACTGATTTTGCGGCACGCGAATCATCGCTTTCGGGTCGTTACGCGCAGTTGGCGGATTGCACGAGATGCCGGAAATTTTTCCCGTCTTTTCAAGCAACTGTATTTCATCATTCGTGTGCGTAGAAACAGATTCAGATATGACAGAAAGCGCCATGTCGTCAATGTCTACATTGTCTTCGTTGTTCATAAGACCGACAATCTTCTGTGCAAATTCGGGCGCAAGTATATACAGGTGATCACCCATAAGCCCAGTTGAAAAATCCGCGAGAATGTTGACGACAACTTCAGGCAATTTTGCAAGCAGCCTGTCTCTGTCGAGTTGTTCTACAATAGGATTTCCCGCAGTAAAATGCGCGCCTGTCATTTTGCTTAAATTCTCTGCAAGCCCGTCTTTTAAGTCGTCTGCAAATTTCTGGAGGACAGCTATGTCTATATGGACAGCAGAAGCGCCACCGACTCTGCCGGATGAATTGAGTCCATCTACCGATACACCAGAAAGCAATGCATCAATCTCATCCTGTGATATTGCACCATCACTCATACGTGTCATCTCCTTCTACAGAAAGTTCTTCAAAATCGTCAGCTGCAATGTCTTCTATTTTGCCGGTAACTTGCACCGCCATCTTTTTGCCGACAACACCTGGCTGACAGTAAAATTTCTTTTTGTTCCCAACGCTGAGCGTGAGCGGCTCACCCATGCGAATATTTGAAAGGCGCACTACATCGCCCACACGCAGTGAAAGCACTTCGCGTATGGGAAGATTTATTGAGCCAACCTCAGCGACAACATCCATTTCTACAGACGAAAGCTTTTCTTTGAGCGTACCGAGATACTGCGTCGTCGAACTTCTGCGCACCGAAGAAAACCAGAACTGCGACGACAACTTTGAAATAATCGGCTCAATCGTCAAATATGGAATGCAGAAGTTCATCATGCCTTCTTCATCGCCAACTTTCATTTCAAGCGTAACGAGCACAACCATTTCAGACGGCGGCACTATTTGCGCAAACCGCGGATTTGTTTCAATTTGTCCCCGCCGCGGGCGCAAGTCGATTACCTGCGTCCAGGCTTCCCGCATGTTTGCGAGAATGCGCACGATGATGCCCTCCATAACAGATTGCTCAATGTCTGTAAGGTCGCGGTTTTTGTTGCCTGTTGTCGTGCCGCGCCCGCCGAACAAACGGTCTATCATACAGAATGTGATGGTCGGGTCTATTTCGAGAACGGCGTTCCCTTTGAGCGGGTCCATGTTCACGACAGCAAGCGTAGTTGGCGTTGGAATGGAGCGAATAAATTCTTCATAAGTGAGCTGGTCTACAGATGCAACGTGCACGTGAACAAGGCTGCGCAGTTGCGCAGAAAGGCTTGTCGTCGTCAAGCGTGCAAATGTTTCGTGCATATCCGAGACGGTACGGAGCTGTTCTTTTGAAAACTTGTCAGGACGCTTGAAGTCGTAAATTTTTATTTTACGCGTATCGCTGACAGGTTTAAAATCATCAGCCTCCGAATCGCCGGAACTTATTGCAGTGAGCAACTGGTCAATCTCATCCTGTGACAGAACTTCGTTCATGTACTACCCTTACTGCTCTATAACATCAAGTTGTTCAAACAACACTGATCGAATCTTTGACTTGCTCAAAATCTCATCGTTGATTCCATTACGCAATTCTATTTTGATTCTTGCCTCGTTCTGCGGCTGCAACTCTGCAATCGTCTTCTGTGAAAAATATCGGCGCAAATAGTCGATGAGTTCAAACCTTCTTGCAGTGATTTCAGATGCAGTAGCTTTATCTTCTTTTTTGTAGCCGAGACGTACGCCTGCCACAACAGTTGCAGGAATGGCATCATTTGTTCTCGTCCTGATTGTGTCAAGCGAAGAATACCAGTCGAGTTCTTCGCGCTCCACGTGATACTCATCGCTCACGGGAATTGCCGTTTGCTGCGACGTGTTGCTTGAAACAATGCGCACTGTTACAAACACGACAACAACAATCAAAATGACTGCGCCAAGCGCAATGAGTATCCATTTTAATAATCCAGGTATAAGACCGCCAAGCCCTTTCCTTCTTGTCGGAGCTGCGCCCTCTGCACCGCCCTCATCAAAATTGATATCGTCTGCCATTATTCCCCACCTATAGTATTATAGTATATCATTAAAAATGACCTTCGTCTAGAATAATTATGTCAATACGCCTGTTGTACGCCCTGCCTTCAGGAGTATCATTTGAAAACTTCGGACGCGTGTCTGCATATCCTGCAATTGAAAACTGCTGCTCGTTCACGCCAAAATCTGCAAGGTAGTGCAGCGTGTTCATGGCGCGCGCAGCAGAAAGCTCCCAGTTGCTTGCAAAACGAGCAGTGTCCGCAACAGGCGTATTGTCAGTGTGCCCCTCAACTCTAAAACGCCTACCGCGCAACTCTGGCTCTTGAAAAAATTCTGAAAGGCGCAGCAGCGTGTCGCGCGTTTCGTCAATGTTCAACTCTGCGCTCCCTTCTGCAAAAAAACTGTCAGAGGCAAGCGTAATCACAAGCCCGCGCTCGTCGCTCGTAATCGTTATACGGTTCGACTTTACGTCAGGCGCAAAAAGACTCACCGCTTTTTTGCGCGCATTGCCGAGCGACATGCCTTTTTCCATTGCAGGCAGCGCATTTATATTGTTTCCCAAATCTGCAAGCCGCCCCGTTGTAAGAGACGTGCCGCCGTACACTGAATCAGTTTCACGCATTTGAAGCGACTGCGTAATTGTTGTAAGCTGCGTTACATCAACATCAGACGGATTGAACAGCATAACAAAAAAACAAAGCATGAGCGTAATCATATCGCCATATGTCGTTTGCCAGGCGGTGGACGGCTTTTCAGGTTCACGTGATTTTCGCGCCATACTTAATCCTTCACAACATCTGCTTCAATTGCCCGTCGTGCAACAGGATCAAGATAGGTAAGCAGTTTTTGTGCCATAATGCGCGGATTTTCACCTGCCTGAATTGCAAGCACGCCTTCAATAATCATCTCTTTCACTTTCATCTCCGCCGCGTTGTGACCGATGAGTTTTTGTGCAATAGGGCCGATAATCCAGTTTGCAAGCAGAGAGCCGTAAAATGTTGTAACAAGCGCAACAGCCATATTCGGACCGATTGCAGACTTATCTTCCAAGTTGCGCAACATGCCTATAAGACCGACAACTGTACCCATCATGCCATAGCCAGGAGCAAGACCTGCCCACTGATTTATAAGCCCTACCCACGACATATGGCGGCTTTCGCATTGATTCATCTCGTTTTCCATAATCGCGCGGATTACCTGACCGTCAGTGCCGTCAACAACGAGTCGAAGTCCACCGCGCATGAACGCATCTTCAATGTCGTCAAGCCCGTCTTCAAGCGCAAGAATTCCTTCGCGCCGCGCTTTTTCAGAAAGCGCCACCATGTTCTGAATTATCTGCCGCTCTCCATAATCGTACACTTTAAATGCACGAAACATGATTTTAAATATGCCAATACACTGTGAAATAGGCGCGCAGAGAAACAGCGCAAAATATGAACCGCCAAGCGTAAAAAAAAGCGACGGAAGGTCGGCAATGCCGCTCAATGAACCGCCCGACGTGAAGACTGCCATGATAATAGAGGCAGCGCCGCCTACAAGACCGATTACTGTAGCAAGATCCATATTCTCATACCTCTTGTGTGTTTATACCGATTTTCTGACGGTATGCTATAATCTTTTCAATGACATCTTCAGGAGAATTCTTAACAACAATTTTTTTGCCTGAAAGCATGCATAATGTAAGGTCAGGATATTGTTCCATACTCTCTATCATATGAGGATTTATCCAATATTTTTTTCCATTGAGCCGCATCACTTCTATCATTTTCTATACTATCTCATTTCATTATCGGAATTGTCAATACCGTTGTTTACTGAATAATTTTCTATTTTTTTATCCCATAAAAAAACGTTATTCTCATTACTGCCTGTTGCGATTTTTATTATTTTTTGTATAATGATATACATATGCACATGCATGATTTCAAATAAGGACTGCCAGTATGAATCCTCTCATTTTTGTTATAGAAGATGTGCCTGAAATGGCAAACTTGATTTCTCTGTATCTTTCAAACGCGAAGATGAGTGCAGAAGTATTCGGTACCGCAGAAGAAGCGCTTGAAAAGTTGCGCGTAGGACAACTGCCCGATTTAGTCATTTTAGATTTAAACCTTCCTGGCATGAGCGGTTTTGCTTTCTTGGAAAAATTTCGCACAGATTTTAAGCCCACCGTGCCCGTCGTCATCGTCTCCGCGCGCGACGCTGATGAAGATATTATTAAAGGACTCGGATTTGGCGCAGACGAATTTGTCACAAAGCCGTTTTCGCCACGTGTGCTCGTCGCGCGCGTTCAGGCAAACTTGCAGCGGCAGGTAGTGTATGAAGCGGCTGCAGAAGAATCAGTGTCTTTTGGCGAGTATACTATTTTATTAAACAGCTGTGTTCTCAAAAAAGGTCATGCAAAAGTGCCGCTCTCGACAAAAGAATATGCGGTGCTTGAATATCTTGTAAAAAACGCAGGCGAATCGCTTTCGCCTGAAAAAATTTATACAGGCGTGTGGAAATCTCCATTCGGCGATATAACTGCTGTTGCTGTTTATATACAGCGGCTGCGTAAAAAAATTGAAAGCGATCCATCTAATCCAGAATTTATTAAAACGATATTCGGACTCGGCTACTGCTTTGATCAAGAAAAAATTACATACAACAAAGGTGACTCGGAGACGCGTGCATGACAATCCGAAGACAGTTCAATTTACTCCTTGCAAGCATAATCATTGTTCCGCTTTTGTGCGTGTCATTTATTCCGCTTTACGTATACTTTACATCTCCTGAGCGCATGCTCATACACAACTATAAAAGTTTTAAACGCACTGATATGATCCAACTTTCAGACAATGATTGGGATATATTATTTAAGTATGTACATCGCATGCCTCGCAACGTAGAAATATCGCTGCTTGCGTTAAACGAAACTGTCAATATTTTAATTTCCACCATGCAAGGGCTAAACGCAAACACCTCTATAGAATATTCGCAGTTGCTTGACATCGTTGCCACTACGCAGAACAGATATTTTTATCAGTTTGGCGGACCAGATTTCGGAGAAAACAAGCAAAATTTATTAATATTAAGCCGTATAAAAAAAACTTCGCGTCAAAGCAGACGGTTTGGCATCATCCGGTATTCAATAGCAATTTTGCTTTCATTTGCAACACTCATATTTATTATCATAGTACGCATCTCGCACAATATTTTTTCATCGATTACTATTCTTGAAGAACGCGCGCAGAAAATTGCAGATGGCGACTTAAGCGCACCTCTCATAAACGAACTGCAAGAGAACAACAGCAACGAAATCATCTCGCTCGCTGAGAACCTTGAAAAAATGCGCATGTCGCTGCTCGATTCACAAGAACGGCGTTCAAATTTCATTATGGGCATAAGCCACGATTTGCGCACGCCAATCGCAGTCATAAAAGGATATACCGAAGCGTTGTCAGACAACGTAATCACAAATCCGCGTGAAATAACAAAATCATTTGAAATCATCAACACAAAAACAAATCAACTTGAGAATATGATAGATTCGCTCATAAACTTTATTAAACTTGACAGCACAGATTGGCGGCAAAAGTTTATGCCTGAAAGCGTATATGACGTTGTTGCTGAATTTGGCAAAAGTTCAGTGATAACAGGCACTGTGTTCAATCGTAAAGTGACGTATAATGTTGACATATCGCCAGACATAAAAATAGACATGGACAAGCAGTTGTTCTTACGCGCGCTTGAAAACCTTTTCAGCAATGCAATTCGCTATTCAAACGAAGGCGACTCTGTTTCTATTTCAGGAGCGCAAACACCTACCTCATGCATAATAAGCGTAAGCGATACGGGCATTGGCATTGCGCAAAAAGAGCAGGCGCATATATTTGACATGTTCTACCGCGCTTCTTCTTCGCGGCGCGAGGAAGGCATGGGGATAGGGCTCACTATTGTGAAAAATATTGTAGATTCGCACGGCTGGAAAATAGCGGTAGAATCAGAACTCGGCAAAGGCACAACATTTACGATAGTGATGCCGCGCACATGACGCTACAGCAGCTGCGCCAAAAACTCGTTCAGAAACAGCAGACCTGACGGAGTGAGCGCGTACCAATACGTGCCCTCACGTTTTCTGATGACTGCTCTGCCTGTTTTTTGCCACGCGCGGAAAAGAGCTTCCGCTTTTTGAGGAAATGTACCAAACTTTGCTTCATAACGTTTACGGCAAACGCCGTGCAAAGTGCGCAGACCCATCATAAAAAATTCAAATGATGCAGTTTTTTTATCTATGCGCTCCCTGTGCACAGGGAACTCTGCGTCAAGCGTTGCAATGACAGCTTTTTCAGCTGTGCAAACTTCGCCACAGTGCGCACCGCTTTGCCAAAACGAAATGTATGACGCAATGTCTGTCGTATTTGCAATGCGCACGCCGTCATCGTAAAATGTGCCTGTTGCTCCTGCCCCGCAACCGCAATAGTCGTCAAGGTTCCAGTACGCGCTGTTGTGCACGCATTCGTTTCCAGGCATGCAAAAATTTGAAACTTCGTATTGCGCATAGCCGTGCTCCAAAAGAAAATCTCGACCAAAAATCCACATGTCATCTACGCCATCAAAGTCATACAAAAGCATGCCGCTTTCAATGCTATTTGCAAGCGGCGTACCTTTTTCAAGCGTGAGCGCATATAGCGAAATGTGATGCGGCTTAAACGAAACGAGCGTTTCCAGACCTGCTGCAAACGATGCCGCAGTTTCTTCGGGCAAGCCTGAAATCATGTCGCATGAAAAAACGCCGCGCCAATTTGTTGCAAGCAGCTCAAGCGCACGAAGCGCATCATCTCTTTTGCTTCTTCGCTGCACGTGTAAAAGTGCAGTTTCGTTGAGCGACTGAATGCCGCACGAAATGCGCGTCACGCCGCAGTCTTCAAGCGCAGCAAGCAGTTCTGCCGTCACATCACACGGATTCACCTCGACAGTCACTTCATCACTTTTTTGATAATTGGCAATTTTTTGCAAACCGAAAAAAAGGCTGTGAAGTTGTGCAGGCACAAGCAGGCTCGGCGTGCCGCCACCGACATACACTGTCTTCCATGCAGAAATATTTCTCGTGCGCGCAACATATGCCGCTTCGCGCAAAACTGCTTCAATATATTCATCGGGAACAAGCGGCGGCGTTTCAAAACGAGACACGCGCTTTGCACCACACGGCACGCTGAAAAAATCACAATACGTGCATTTTGAAATGCAAAACGGAATGTGAACGTACAACGAAACAGAGCGTCCAATCATCAGAGCAGGCGCATCTTTGAAAAGGGAAAATAAACGGCAAGCCCTTTTGCCTGTATGTCGTGCAACGATATTGTTCCCCACAGACGAGAATCTATTGCGCTTGTGCGGTTGTCGCCGAGTACAAAATATTCGTCTTCTTTGAGCGTCCGTTGTTCAAAACTGCCGCCCACGCCTATTTCGCTGTCCCAGTCGCGTGGAACAGAAACAATATTCACATTGTACGATGTATGCTCGACAAGCTCAAACTCGGTAAGAAAATGACGTTCACCTGCAGGCTGCACGAACACGATAAAACCGCGCATGTAGATTGTATCGCCGGGAAGTGCAACAACACGCCGTATCTGCCCCGATGCACCCATGCTCACATACGAACCAAATGGCACGTACTGCTGCGCGGTAAAGAATCCGACAATTCCATTGAGTGCGCGCAAGAACGGTGACAACTGCTCTGCCTCTTGCGCTTTGAGCAGCACAACATCACCACGAGAAATTGTTCCTAAAATAGGCGTAAACATGACGCATGAATCGCTTGGAATGTCGGGTTGCATTGAAGCAGCGTTTTGACGCACGGGAAACAGCAAAAACATGCGGATAAGAGAAATGCCGGTAAAGATAATCAAGAAAAAAATGATGACAGCAACTATTTTATGCTCTTGCTGTTTTTTTACTTCAAATGAATAGTCACCTAATCTTTGCTTCATATAGTCACTATAACATAAAATAAAACGCCTATGCAATGCAACGCCTCGACACAATCCTTTCAATACGAATAAAAAATGCTCGTAACTTGTCAGCTTTTTGCCGATTTCATATAATAGGGGCAGTATGGAGGAAAAGAAAAAAGTCATTGCAGAAAATAAAAAAGCTCGCTTCAACTACTTTATTGAAGATTCTATTGAGTGCGGCATTGCGCTTGAAGGCTCAGAAGTCAAGTCAATAAAGGCGGGCAATCTCGCTTTTCCTGACAGTTTTGCAGAAATAGAAAACGGCGAAGTATGGATACGCAATCTTCATATTACCGGATACGCGTTTTCATCGACATTTTCCCCCGACCCCGACCGCAAGCGCAGGCTGCTTTTGCACAAAGACCAGATAAAACGACTGCAACGCAAAACGAGCGAAAAAGGCTATACGCTCGTGCCTATAAGTTTTTATTTGAAAAACGGGCGTGTCAAAGTAGATCTCGGCGTATGCAAAGGTAAAAAACAGTACGACAAACGCGACGCTATCCGTGCGCGCGATTTGCAACGTGAAGCAAGCCGCGAATTTCGCAAGGAGCTTACCGGATGAAACGTTTGCGCCGCGTTTTGTTGATTGCACATATCGTAGTACTCTCGTTTCCCGCTTTTCCGCAACCTGTCAAAAACGTTGATTTTTTTGGAGTCGTCTCATCAGACGCAGATGACAACATGATTCAAATGACAGAAAACTTGTACTTTACGCAGCTCGGTGAAGTTGCAGGCATTTCTGTAGTAGACAAGCGCAAAAGTGGATTCATCGCATCATATAAATCAGCAGGAGAACCTGATTTATCTTTCGCTTCTTCCCCGTTTGCATTCTATGCAGTAATACAACGCGCAAGCGGCGACAAATGGGATTGCGTACTGCACATAGCAGATATTCGCACGCACAATATCCATGCAACAACAAAAACATATGACTCATACTATAAAATACTCATGGAGTCAAAATCGTCACTGCAAGCTGTTTTCAGCGATTTGTTCAAACCGCAAGGCGCGCCAAACATTCCGCCGCCGCCAAAAACGAGCAGCGGCACTTCCACCGAAGAGATAGCGGGTACATGGTCGGGCGAAGATTATATCGATAAAATTGTTATTTTACGTGGTGGACGAGGTTTTATCATTTTCAAAAATGGCGCAACAATGAACATAGCTGTTGTAGTGAGCGGTACTTCTGTCACAGTGACGCAAGCGGGAAAATCAAACGCTTCGTTTTTTCCTGATTTGCCACGTCAAATTGCACTACAGGCGGCTACTACTGCAAAACCCATCATATGGAATCTTTCAATGCAAAACGACAACATGATGAGCGGTACAAAAACGACGCTCGTGCAATCAGACGACGGAACAGCACAGGGCAGCGTACCTGTTACGTGGAAAAAACTATAGAGATATTAACGAATCAGCGCATCCGCTGCAAATCATTTTTTAATAACATGCTGTCAGGGAATTTTTCCAGCCCCGCTGCAATAACGCGCTTCGCACCTGCTTTATCGCCCGAATTATAGCGCGCTGCTGCCTCGTTGTGCACTTCTGTTGCAAAGTTTTGCCTGTATATGTTGCGCTGTTTTGCAAGTTCGCTGTTTTTCGGAAGTTCTTGCAAACCGTTCTCAAGAACGGCGGCAGCTGCAAGCCAGTTGCCGCGTTCTGCAATCTTATACGCTTCGTGCGAATATGCGCGGACAATAAGCTGCGTATATCTATTTTTTGACAAATCGCTTTCACGTGCGCGAATAAGCGTCAATGCGCGTTCAAGCGGCTCATTCTCCACAACAGAAATTAATAAATTTGCTGTAGCGTTTTCGCGCATCGTGGCGTAATCTTTTTGAGAAAGTTTTAACTTGTGATTTTCAAGTACGACAAACGCGCTTTCATAGTCGCCGCGCCGTGTGTGTGCGTTTACCAAATTGCTCACTGCCGCCGCCGCATTTTTTTGATACGGCTCTGTGCTGCCAAATGCCGCTGCTGCTTTTTCTACAAGCAAAAGCGCATCTTCGTTTTTGCCGCTCGTTCCATAATCAGCAATCGTGTTGTTGATGCATGTCTGTACTGTAGCAAACGATTGCGCAGAATTGTTCTGCAACGCCATCGCATCTACAGCAAGTGCTATTGCCTCGTCATTTTGATGACGGCGTTGAAGCGCAGAAATGCGATTGTTAAAAATGAGCGACACGAAACGCTGGTCGGAAACATTTTTGCGCGAAGCATAATTTTTTGCTGGCACAAGATAATACGCATTTTTATTTTTGCTTGATTCAAGCGCCTTCCTTACGCCAGGATTAAAACCATGTGGATTTGTCGTCTCCACATCTATCATTTTTCCATCAACATGCACGGTGCAAAATGCATGAAGCGGCGTTTCAACGCCTGTCACTGAAATGTTCATGCGCTTCATCACATACATGTAGATGATGCTCGACGACACGCAGTTATATGCGCCGCTCGCAAGCGCTTCGTTCAGAAGCGTCTGCGCTCCGCTGTATTTTTTCAAAACGCTGTCATACAAAAGCACGAGCGCTTTTTCCGCTTGCTCGCTCTGCGTCATGCCATGCTCCAAATGTGCAGCGACATATGCATATGCGCTGTGCAGTTGCGCTATCGCAGCATCCATGTCGTTTTCGCTTACGCCCGATGCAATGCATGCAACACGTGCAAACAGTTCCGAGTCCATAGGCTGTTGCACTGCCATGTCATGCGTAATTCGAGAATCACATGCAAGACGAATGCGCGCAAAAGCAGTTGTTGTTGCATCTTGCGCCGTATCGCTTCCCGATACATGCACAACCTGCGCGAACAACTGCATTGAGCACGCAAACACATACACGAGCACACGCAGCACAATGAACATTTTATTAATTTTTTGAAACTGCCGTTCTCTCACAATCATTCTGTGAAAATTAATAATTTTCTACGCGCAACTGGAAGTAGCTTTGAGGATGCAAGCACACTGGGCACGCTTCAGGCGCTTTTTTTCCGATTACAATGTGACCGCAGTTGCGGCACTGCCAGATTTGGTCGCCATCGCGAGAGAAGACAAGACCGTCTTCCACATTTTTAAGCAACTTGAGGTAACGCTCTTCGTGCGTCTTTTCAATCGCTGCCACACCTTCAAACTGTTTCGCAATTGCTTCAAAACCTTCTTCTCGCGCAGTCTTTGCAAAACCAGCATACATGTCAGTCCACTCGTAGTTTTCGCCTTCTGCCGCAGCCTTTAAATTTTCTGCTGTCGAACCAATGCCGCTCAAATGTTTAAACCACAATTCTGCGTGTTCTTTTTCGTTCGCTGCGGTCTCTTCAAAAATAGCGGCAATCTGCTCGTATCCATCCTTGCGTGCCTTGCTCGCAAAATACGTGTATTTGTTACGTGCCTGCGATTCTCCTGCAAATGCCGTCCACAAATTCGCTTCTGTCTTTGTTCCCTTTAAACTAGCCATAGAAAACCTCCTAAATTGATATACCAGTTTTTTTCTACATATATAAAATAATAGACAAACTGCAAGCGAATTGCAAGAGCAATAGACAAAACAACCTGCTCTGAGACTGACGTTTCCGAACAGGTGTAATTTATACGAGAACTCACGCTACTGCAAAATAAAGCGCTGCAAACAAATACATTGTTCCTGCAAGCGCAAACAGATTTCCAATAGCATGCATATATTTAACTTTCTGCAACAAAAAAAATATGCAACCAGCACTGTACAGAGCGCCGCTCACAAAAAGATGCACAAAACTTTGAGGCGGCAACCACCGATACAACTGGTGCACAAGCGCAATGCCTGCCCACCCTGCAACAAGGTATAAAACAATATTAACAATTATTAATTCATCGCCCCAAATCGCATACATCACCACGCCTACAAGCGACATGAACCACACAATGCCAAAAAGCACCCACCCCGCTATGCCATCAAATACAACAATCGTAAACAATGTGTAGACGCTGCCGAGTATGAGAAAAACAAAACAATGGGCAAGCCTGTTGAACACTTCTTTCGCCATTTCTGCCGTCAGCGCGTGATGCAACGTTGACAACACATACATCACTATCATCAAGCTGATGCTGCATGCAAATGTTGCAATATATGCGGTGCGCATATGGCCGCTTGCGTTTGTCACTGCGTGATACAAAAGAATAGCCGTCGCCGCAATCGAAATTGCAGCGCCTACGCCTTGCACAATTGCACTGAAAATTTCTTCGCCGAGTGAAAACTGCCGTTTCTTGCTGTTTTTATCAATAAGCCGCCTTGCACGTTCTATCTTGCGTGCAGCGTGCCGCCTCCCCCGCTCACTTCGCGCATAATCGTCTGCAGCATACTTTGCCCGCAAACGCTCAGGGTCTTTCGCATAATTAATATTCACTTCACGAATTTCATGTTCATATTGCGTTTTTAATTGATGCAACCTATGTTTCTTTTTTGCTTTGAGTGATTTAAGCGTAGAGCGACGTACTGCGCGCGTTGCTTCACTATCTTCTCTTGTCATACTTACCTCGCTTATTTTTTTATTAAAATTATTTTTGCCACTTGTTCAGGAGTGAGCGCATCAGTTGTTTCACGCGTAAAAAGGTTTTTGAGCTGCATTGTGCCGGCTGCAATATCAGTTTCCTTAATGAAAATGCCCCACATAATTTTTTTTGCGTCTGTGAGCGCGTACTGCGCGTGTATTTTTTTTGCATCGGGAAACACTTCTACAGCTACACCATTGGCACGGAGCGCCCGTGCAACTTTTTGATATGTGGCCATATGCTCTGCATTAAGGCAAAAAATCTCTGCGTCAATATAGCTGCCTTTTTCCTGCAAAATGCCAAGTTCATGCAAACCTGCAATAAGGCGGTCAAGCCCTATTGAGGCGCCGACACCGGGAACTTTTTCCTTCATGTACAAGCCGGCAAGATTGTCATAGCGGCCGCCTGAACACACCGAGCCTATCGCAGGTAAATCATTCAAAAACGTTTCGTAGACAATGCCAGTGTAGTAGTCAAGACCGCGCGTAATGCTCGGGTCAAGCGCATACGTTTTTTCAATGCCAACAGCTTTCATCATCTCATAGATGTTGCGCATGCGCTGCGTGTCATCTGCAACGCCGCCTGCAAGCGTTTCAATTTTTGCAAGCGTATCTTCAAAACTCGCGCACGGCTCTATATACAAAAGAATTTTTTCTGCACGCGCGGAATCATTGCATATGGAAGCAAGTTCTCCTGCCACCATTTCTTTTCCGACTTTTGCAAGCTTGTCAACTGCACGCAAAATGTCTTCGCTTTTTTCAGAGATGCCAAGCGATGCGAGAAATCGATTAAAAATGCCGCGATGATTTACGCGAATAGTGATGTTGTTTACACCGATTGCAAAAAACGCTTCGCGCATGACATTCAGTATTTCAAAATCGGAAGCAGCGCTGTCACTGCCGACTGTATCCACATCGCACTGTACAAATTCGCGGTATCGACCTGCCTGCGGTTTTTCGCCACGCCACACTTTTGCAATATGATAGCGTTTGAACGGAATATACAACTCGCTTTTGTGCTCTGCGGTAAAACGCGCAAAAGGAACAGTTAAATCAAAACGGAGTGCAACATCGCGCCCGCCATTATCTTGAAAACGGAACACTTGCTTTTCAGTGTCGCCGTTGCTCTTTCGCAAGAGAATTTCAGCGTATTCAAGCACGGGTGTATCTATTGGCACAAAGCCGAACGAGCGGTATACGGCAGTGATTTTTTCTGTCAAATCAGCGCGCTCTATTTCAGATGCAGGAAGAAAATCGCGGAATCCTTTAAGCACACGCGGTTGAATGATTGTGTCCATATGAGTATACTATATCAAACGAGGAAACGTGGCAAGATAATTCGGAGGATGCAATGCTGCTTTGTTTTGACATAGGAAACACAAACATAAAAGCCGCGCTTTTTGACAATGAAAAAATTGCGTACACGTGGAGAGTAAGCACTGACACAAAGCGCACAAGTGACGAATATTTTTCGATTATTAAAACACTCATTCATGATGCTCCTGTGCATTTTTCACAAATAGATGCGGCAGTCATAAGTTCCGTCATTCCGAATCTTACAGGACCGTTTGTAAACGTAACGCAGCGCATTATTAATAAAAAACCGCTTATCGTAGGTCCAGACATGTACAACACGCTGCCGCTCAAGATTCCCGCAACAGCTGTCCACGAAATCGGCACAGATTTACTCTGCGACGCGCTTGAGGCGTGGGAGCGGTACAAATGCGCATGCATCGTTGCAGATTTCGGCACAGCTCTTTCGTTTACCGTTGTCGATGCACGAGCAAATATTGCAGGTGTTGCAATTGCGCCAGGAATAGGTACAGCGTTCAAATCGCTCTTTATGAATACAGCGCAACTGCCGTCAGTGCCGCTTGAAATCCCGCCAACAAGTCTCGGCACAAACACGACTATTGCAATTCAGTCAGGTATTGTGCTTGGCTACAAAAGCCTTGTTGAAGGACTTATTGCACAGATGAAACGAGATCTGGAAAAAGAAACAGGTATTGCGCCAGAAAATGTAAAGACGATTGCAACAGGCGGACTCAACAGCATGCTCAAACCTGTCACCGATACATTTGATGAAATCGACAAAGAACTTACGCTATACGGGCTGTACAGAGCATCGCTGTATGCAAAAAATAATAAGGAAACACCGATTAACCCAAATGCGAGTTAATCGGTGCATTCTTCATAATTGCTGATTTACTCTATTACGCCTATTCTCGTTATAGGCCAGAAGCGGAACACTGTTGTACCGAGAATATATTTTTTGTCCAGATACTGGGGGCTCATTATTGACTGATAGGTGACTGAATATGCATCGAGCGGTGTAAGTTTTGTCAACTTCGGCGTGTATGAATGGCGCATGTCAAGCGAGTTGAAGCGGTTGTCGCCCATCATAAAATAACAGCCGTCGGGAATATACTGCGCGCTGCCGTCAGATGCATTTGCAGGGAATACGGGCATGTTGCGCTGGTCGAGCAGCAGCACGTACATGTTGAGCATTTCAGCTTCTTCTAAAAGCGACTGCATGCGTGCATCAATGCGGCGCAACTCTGACGACAGGCCGTCTTTTATCAACGCTGCGTTATGCGCAACAAGATTGCCAAGACAACATTTTATCATAATGTTCAAGCGGTAGTTTGCGTCGCTGTATATGTTGCCACCGCAATATCCGTCTTGCAAGGGAGCTGCATCAATCCACCACGTCATAAAACTGTCAAACCATGCAGCTCCGCCGTCTGCGGAAAGCAGGCGCTGCGTAAGCGAATCGTAATTGACAAAAAGCTCATACGCATACAGCGATACGCTGTCCTCACTCATGCCTGAACGCGCAACATCTTTGCCAAGGCTTGTTGCAGTGCGCCTAAACGATGTAGAAATCGCCTTGCACTCTTCCACCGCTTCATGCAAATTGAGCGCACGGCGCTTTTCCTCGCATGCAATCATCATATCATACTGACGCTGTGAAAGCGGCATTTCTCTGACACGCCGTTTTGTCTCATAATCAAGCGAGTTTAAATTCCATGCGGCAAACGCAGCGTCCTGCTCCACAGGCATAAAATCATTCTGTGCTTTTGTACGCGCATATAGCACGCCGTCCTGCATGACCAGTTGCTCGCCGGGAAGCCCTGCGACATGCTTTACAAGCGGGTCAGCTTTTGGCCGCCCCAGTTCATCTTTGTTGAGATTTACAAGCATAAACGTGAGCATGTAGACAAGTTGGCTCGTCACTGTTTTTATTTCGCTCTTTCTGTCCATGCTGTAGTGCGGATTTCTGAACACGACAACATCGCCGCGCTTGTATTTTTTTAATGCAGGAAGCCCCACATCAGAAAGCGGAAACTTGGGACCGCTTGCAGTTTTAAACACGACAACACGGTCGCCTATGAGAAACTTTGGCACCATTGATTCAGAAGGAATGACGTACAGTTGCACAATAAAAATTTGAATCAGCAAAACCATGAACACAGCTTGTACAAGCGCGTCAATCCAGTCGAGCGTTTCAAAAAGCACCCGCGTCCTGCCAGTGAATTTTTGCGATGGATTTTTTTTGTGTAATTTTTCCCATTCGTCTTTTAAAGTGTACACGCGTTTTTCGTGCAAAAAATGGAGCGTGGCAAGCGACAGTACAAACACCGCGCACCACAGCAGCACGGTGACAACATCGTACCAATATGGCGTGCCGTGCTTTCCTGCTCTGCGCAACACAAAGCATGCGAGCAATACATATGGCAGATACTGTATGAGTTTTCTGACGACAGGGGCCGCCGCTATGTCGTTTCGATACAGCAAAATTGATTTATGCAAGATGAACGCCGTAAACGCAAACGAAAGTGGAAACGCAAGCAGCGAAATGTCGGGCGAAAAATAAATGCAAAAGAACGAGAAAACTGCCGAAGCTGCAAGCGTTGCATACAGCGGGATAAACAATGCATATGCACGTGATTTTTCCATACTGATATGTATATCAAAAAAAGCGAAAGAGAGCAACGGCAAAGCGGGGCAATAGTAAAAACAGATAGATTGCACTATAATGGCTGCATGAAACAGCTCCTCAACACAGCTTCTGCGCTCGACATGCTTTCAGGCGACACATCGCTGTACAAACTGCTCGCCGATTCGTTTTTATATGAAAATCACTTTGAGCGGCACACATTCAATGCGCTCATAACAGCAAGAAAACTGACAGAAGCAGCATCATATGTGCATCGCACAAAAGGCGCGGCAGGTCAAATAGGAGCAGAACTGCTGCACGAAGCAGGGCAGCAACTTGAAGATGCACTGCGCGGTCGCTCAGATGGCGACATTGCAGAATTGGCAGCTCATTTTGCAAACATTTACGACAAGACGATTTCTGCACTCACGGAACAGCATACGCGCATTTAAAATTGGCAAAAATACGCTCGGCAAATTCGGCTGCCTGCTCGGCCACTGCTGCATGTTCAGTCAATGGCGCATGCCCTGTTGCCGCCGCGCCGTACCGAATTGCAAATGCAGCATCGTACACGCGCGTAATGCCGCTCAACTTCGTTTCATCTTCTCCGCGCACCGTTTGATACGGCGCATCCGTTTCCAAAAGCAATCTGTCTATCGGAAGTTTTTGCACGCAGCCTATTGCGCTCTTGTCGCCAAAAATGAGCGGATTGCCAAAACTAAAATACGCATTCACGCCCCGCCGAAGCAGCGAAACTGCATCTTGCACGCTTCCTGTAAATGAATGAAAGATGACCGCAGGAATGCTTGCAAGCAACTTTGCATCTGCAAACATTCTGTCAAGCGCTTTGCGGCAATGCACGACGAGCGGCACAGCATATGTGCAGGCAAGTTCGCACGAAATGCGCCATGCAGTTTCCTGTCGAGCTCTATCATCTCTATATTGCTTGAATAAATCAAATCCTGCCTCGCCTATTGCAACAATCCGATTCTCTTGCAAAAGCGTTTCCATGAAACCTGCATTTTCAACAAGCGGCAGCTGTGGATGCATTCCAAACGCGCAAAAAATCTGTACGCTCTTTTTTGCGTGGCTGACATATGCGCTATTTTCCACACTTGGGGCAGCATCTCTACACTGTGCGCACATGATGCCGTTCGCCTCACTTGTTGCAGTATTAGTAATTTTTTCAACGCGCTTTTCTTGCTCTATAAATTCATTTTTCTCATGCGCGCACGAAACAGCGCAATACGGTACTGCATTCAAAATGCGCAACGAGGCTTCGACAGACATTTCTGCAAGGCAGGCAAGATGCAAATGCGCATCAGCGTATGAAGAAAAAGCTAACATCTGTCTTGCATTGTACCGAAAATAATACTGTAGGTCGAGCAGCTTGCAAGGGCGCTAATTCTGATGCAACTGTGTAAAAGTTCAACTGCGCACGATGCACTCGTGCAAACTGCTTCACCATATTTTGGGTAACATATTGGGAGGATAAAAATTATGAAACATTACACATTAAAAAGCATTGGAAATTCATCTGACTATATGACAATTGTGCGCGAAATGGAAGACGGCTACGTTGTGCGCATTGTGCGCGACAAAGACGGATACGAAGAAACCAAAACAGACTATATCAGCAAAGAACTTTTTGAAAGCTGCATACGCACCGGCTATCTCGTAGAAATAGCACAACCGGTAAAGATCGCTGTAAACGCATAACCTGCACATCACGCAAACATATTAAACCTGCTTGGAAACCTCAATTTCAGAACAGGTTGCTTTGAAATGCGATGTTTTAACTTGTGATGGCGGCTGTCTAATAAGTTCACGGCATAGCGAAGGCATTAAACAGGTCTATTTTTTCAAAACGAGCTGCTGCAAAAATTGTACTTTAAATTACGTCATTGCGCAAAAATGACCAATGCGCCCGTGCGCAACATGTTCAGCAATGAGTTCTGCCGCAGCACGAACGCGCGCTTCTTTATCCACAATTCGAGGCAACCAGTGAATTGGAATGTCGAGTTTTTCCATTTTGCGTTCCATGCCACGAAACCACGTTTCTTGCCGCTTTGCAAATTGCCTGATTGCGACATTGAGTTTTTCGTACAATTCTGTTTTTGTCGCAATTTTTCCCTGCAAATATTCTGCTACAAACTTATATTCAAGACCAAGCGTTTCAAGCCGCTGCCAACTCGCTCCTTCTTCATGCAAACATGCCACCTCGTCAATCATGCCACAGTCAAGCCTCTCTGAAAGACGTTTTGAAATGCGCTCGCGAAGTTCTTCACGTTCAAGCGTTGTGCCAATCACGAGCGGGCGAATGTCTGGGCACGGCGCCATATTTGAGCGGATTTCATCTGCCTGCGGGCTTCTCATGCACTCTGCAATTTCAATCGCTTTTATGCACCGCTCTTTATGGCGCAAATCTTCGCGCGTATGCAAGTCGGGGCGAAGCGAAAGCAATAACGCATTTAACTCTTTGAGCGATTTTTTTTCAAGCTCTGCACGCAACGCTTCATTTCGAGGCACGGTGAGCAAATCATACTTTCTGATGATTGCGTCAAGATACATGCCCGTGCCCCCCACCACCACAGGCAGTTTTCTGCGAGCAACAATCTCTGGAAACACGCGGTAAAAATCTTGCTGGTAGCTGTACACGTTGTATTCAGTCGATACATCAACAATGTCTATAAGATGATGTGGAACTGCAACGCCATCGACAATGTACTCGCTCAAATCTTTGCCGCTTCCAATGTCGAGACCTTTGTACACCTGGCGCGAGTCGGCAGAGATTATTTCACCGTTGAAGCGGAGCGCAAGTGCCACGCCTATTCCCGTTTTGCCGCACGCAGTTGGACCGAGCAGGATTACACAGTTGCACGAAGTTGCATCGTGCTTAAAAAATGAATGTTGAGCAACGTGGGGCAATGTGCCGCCTGTTACAGCACGCGCGCGATTGCACATTTCAAATACTCCGAGCGCTCATAGCCGAGCAGCACGGGATGATCGAAAGATGCCCCGCGCTTTGCAAGAATCTGGACACGGCGATGGCTGTCTCTAGCGGCGTGCATGAGCATATCGTAAAACGTAGGCGCGTCAAAAAATGTTGAGCACGAGCATGTCACTAAAATGCCGCCATCGCGCAAAAGGCGCATTGCACGTACGTTTATCTCCTTGTAGCCGCCGTATGCTTTTTGAATGGATTTTGCACTTTTTGCAAACGCAGGCGGGTCAAGGATTATGACGTCAAATTTTTCGCCTGACGCTTCATATTCTTTCAACAAAGTGAATACGTCCATGCATACAGTTTTTACAACGCCACCCGCTTTGTTCACTGTGCTATTTTTTTTAATCATTGCAACTGCCGCCTCTGAAATCTCTGCGGCAATCACTTCTTTTGCACCGCCTGCCGCAGCATACAGCGCAAATGCGCCCGTATGGGCAAATGCGTCGAGCACGCGCTTGCCGCGACAAAATGCAGCTGCCGCTTTGCGATTGTCTTTTTGGTCGAGGAAAAACCCCGTCTTTTGTCCATGCGCTACATCGACATAAAAGAGCATGCCGTTTTCATTTATTAAAATAGTCTCGTCGCCGCCACCGTATATCCAGCCTGATTTTTCTGCAAGCCCTTCTTTTTCTCGAATTGCGGCATCGCTCCGCTCGTAGATACCCTGCACACTGCATGCCTTTACAAGCGCATTCACAATTTCTTTACGGAACACTTCACATGCAAGCGCGTGGAACTGCACCACAAGATACGTAAGTCCGCCTACATCCACAAACCGCTCTACAATCAAACCTGGAAGCAAATCTGCTTCTGCAAAGATGAGGCGACATGACTCGCTGTCTTTGTAGTTTACACGTCTGATGTTCACCGCATCGCAAACTTTCTTTTCTATGAACGATTTTGTGTTTTCAAAGACTTTGTCTGCATGTTCGTGCGAAATGAGACGTACTATGATTTTCGATTTTTTGTTGATGATTCCCGTGCCCAAAAATCTGCCCGCTTTTGTGAACAGTTCAATGCCGCTTCCGTCGGCAACAGCGCACTCCACAAGCTCTGCCGTTTTCCAAGCGCCGCCATCAGCATCAAGATATTTTACATGCAAGATTTCGTTGTCAAAAACCCACGGAAATCCCTGCACAATTTCGCATTCCTCTTTTGCGTTAAGAAAAATACGCGTGTAGTTGCCCATGCCATAAGTATACCAAAAACGCAAGCGGGAAACAATCTCTCTGTCGAGACGACAGAAATCACCTCTAGTTTTTTTTTGCAATATCAAATATACTAAACAGCGGAGGTATTATTATGAATAGAACACGCAGGCGCATTATTTTTGCTCTTATATTAACAACCACATTCTCATCGCCGATTTTTTGCGACAACACAAGTGTCGATGCAGCTTTCGACTCATTGACCGATCATTTGCTAAAAGTGTACCCTGAAACAGTTACGCAACTTGGCACATGGCCTGACGCATATATCGGGAAACTCGTTCCATCAGTGCCGCCTCATTTTGGAATTGGCGTGTCTGCTTCAGGTACGTTTATCAGCACAAGCGCTTTCACTGATGCAATCACTGCCATCATCAATACGATTGATGAGTCAGCGTCTGGCACCACAGAAAAATTTACGTTCAGCATTACAGAAAAAATTCCAATACCAGCATATTCAGTAAACGCGCGGCTCGGCGGATTCTTTTTGCCGTTCGACATAGGCTTGTACGGATCGTATCTCAATTTTAATAAACTAAGCTACAACGATTTTTCTGGCGGCATACGCTACTGGTCAGCAGGCGGAGACATACGCGTCGCACTTATGAAAGGCAATGCCGTGCTTCCAAAACTTTCGCTCGGTGCAGGCTACATTTTTACGCGCATGAATTTGCACACCGCTGGCTCAAAAGCATATATAATAGGCCCAGATTCCTATACTGCGCGTGCAGACACAAATGTCCATTTCGACATGCACACGATCTTCATGCAAGTGCAGCTCTCAAAAAAACTGCTTATATTCACACCGTATGTAGGTGCGCGAGCTGTGCTCAACGTTGCAAACAGCGGCTATGATTATTCATATGCAGCGACTAGAAACAATGCCATTTTCATAGACGAAACTGTCAGCCACACATACACAACGCCTACATGGAACTTTAAAAATATCCAGCCGCAAATATACGCAGGACTTGGATTTTCTATTTTCTTTTTCCAACTCACCGCAGGCGGTTGCTGGAATCCGCGTAACAATTTATGGAGCGTAAATGTGAATGCATGTTTCAAGATGTAGGTTCCACTGCATAAAAAGCATGCAATCACTTTTGCAACAGACAAAAAAAGCGTGAGCCGTATGACCCACGCTTTTTCAAACTGGTGATGTACGCAGCCTCGACCCTGCCGCCATGCGGCAAAGGCGTTTGCTGCATCAGTTGTTACTTATTAGCGCTTCAATGTAAGAATTGTTTCAAGCATTGAATCGCTTGTTTGAATTGTTTTCGCGTTGGATTCAAATCCGCGCTGCGTTACAATCATGTCAGTAAGCTGCTCCGCCAAGTCTACATTTGACATTTCAAGCGCTCCGGAAAGCAGTTTGCCTTTTCCTGCAACGCCGCTTTCGCCTACCATCGCCTGTCCAGAGTTGTTTGACTCTGTGTATGTGTTGTCGCCTGCTTTTTCAAGGCCGCGGTCATTTGTAAATGAGGCGAGCGCTATTTGCCCGATGGTGCGCACGCTGCCATTTGAGTACACGCCCGTGATGATGCCATTTGAATCAATTTTGAAGTTGTCAAGATAGCCAAGCGTGTAGCCGTCTTGCGAAAACGCTTTTGTTGTCGAGCGCGAGGCATCTTGCGTAATCGTGTCGGCCATGCTGCCAATCGTTCCTATGTTGATGTTGAATGTCTGACGATACGGGTTGCCGTCTCCATCAGGATTTGAATCTGGTACAGTGAACGATGTCTGCAAAAGAATCTGCCCGTTCTCGTTTGAAACTGCACCCGAAGAATCTTCGACAGCCTGCAGCCGCCCCATGTTGTCAAACGACACGATAAACGTATTCAACATGCCGTCTGTCGTGTTCAAGCCTACGCGAGTCTGCGTAAAGTCTGCGTTGTCTGCATCGACGAGTACTGTTGCCTGCCACTGGTTTGTCTGACCGGGCACGCGCGTGAACGACACGCTTAAAAGATGCTTGTTGCCGAAACTGTCGTATATCTCCTGTTCAGTTCCCCAAGTGCCTCGTATCAAATCTTCCGCATTTGCCTGCTCTGGAATGAGTGGCGTATTTTTGTCAAGATTGCAGCGGAACAGCACGTTTTGCGTTGCGCGAGCAGGGTCTTTTGACCCCACAGGAATGACAATATCTGTCGGCGTTGCAGCGGTCGAAACAATTTCCTGTCCGTTCACTTCCTGCGCCATCCAGCCTTGTACGCGCATGCCATTTGCAGGATTTACAAATGTGCCGTTGCGGTCAAGGCTGAAGTCGCCATTTCGCGTGTAGTACACTTGCTCGCCGTCTTTCAAGATAAAAAATCCGTTGCCTTCAATTGCTATGTCTGTGACGACACCTGTTGACTGCAAGTTGCCCTGTGTAAAAATATTGTCTATTGAAGCAATCATCATGCCCAATCCAACTTCTTTAGGATTCACGCCGCCAAGCTCTTCGTTGGGGCGCGACGGTCCTGAAAGCTGCTGGCTCACCATATCTTGAAAATTGACGCGCGCGCGTTTAAAGCCGAATGTGTTTACATTTGCAACGTTGTTGCCTATTACGTCCATTCTTGTCTGGTGATTTTGCAAACCAGAAACACCTGAATAAAGTGATCTCATCATATAGCTACCCTCTTAGTTTCCGTAAATTGCGCCGATTTGGTCGAGCGTATAATATCTGCCATTCACAAGTACGCGCGGAGTTTCTTCACGCGTTGCAGCCTGCACTACACCCGTCGTTGTTGCATCTCCAATGTTCAGCTCCACTGTTTTTCCGAGCATTGAAGCTGCTTCCGATGCCTTGAACACGTTTGCAAGTTTTGCAAACCCAGTGCTCATGTTCGTCATCTGTTCAAGCGATGAGAACTGCGCCATCTGAGCTATGAACTCGGTGTTTTCAACAGGATTCGTGGGGTTTTGATTTTGCAGTTGCGCAATCAATAATTTTAAGAAGTCATCCTTGCCCAATGAATGATTGACTGTACGTCCTTTTACGCCAAGTTCTTTGTTGTAGCCTGTCACAGCAAAATCAACTGCCGCTTTATCGGCTGCGCTCATGGTGGTGTTTATTCCGTCCATCATCTACCTCTTCTTTATGATTAACAATTACTAAATTAATAATTTATGCAACAACGTTTACCACGTGTTCCGCAGCAATGTATGTGCTTCCGCTCGGTATCGCTTCTAGCAGTTGCGCGTTTTCGTAACTGCTGCCGCCTTGCGCAAATGCAGAACTTTCATCGCCTCGCGCATCAGCAAAACTGCCGCTTCCACTTTGCGCACCTGAATACGCAACAGTAAAGGCGTTCGCTTCAAATCCATTCTGCGAAAACGCATTGCGCAAAATGTCTGCGCTGTCTTTGAACGCGTTATACGCTTCCTGCGTGCTCACGACAATCTGCCCGTTTATCACCTTATCGGACAACTGCAAGCTTATCTTTACATTTCCGAGCGATTCAGGATGCAGCACAAGATTGATTGTGCCCATGTTGTTGTCGCGCAGCACTATTGATCCAGCTTTAACAAATTCTCCTGCATTTGCTTGTATCTGATTTGCGAGCATCGCTTGAAAATTAGAACTTGCTGCCGATGCGCTTTGACTGTCAAGCGATAAAATATTGTGCTGAACATTCTGTCCGAGCGTCATAACAAATTCAGGAGAGCCATTTTTATCTGTAGAAATCAGCAATTCTGTTTCTGCATTTTTTACAGGCTGCATCGCTTCTGGCGCAACTTCTGTGCGCAAATCGGTAACAGTGATTTTTCCGTCTGCATCAAGCGCAAACTGCCTCTCTGCAAAACTGTCGTTTTTGCGCTCGTCTTTGACCAAACGCGCGTCTGCATTCTCTTGCACAGGCTGCACGCTCAACTGTTCAACAGTAAAACTGTTTTGCATGATTGCTGCGCTTTCAAATACAGGCTCATGCTGTATTGCCGCAACTTCTTGGCCGCCCTCTGCGCCTTCGATGACAAGCGCAATATTTTCAAGCAACGCGTTCTGCGCTTCATCGTGATATGAGACGACTTGTGCTGCGCCCGTTTCTACGTCATCGGTTGTTGGCGCTTCTCGCGCGTTATCTTTTCGAGAGCTGCGCTCTTTTACCTGTTGCGTTTCAGATTCGCGTTTTTCCCCTCTAATAGTTCTCGCACGCAAATCTTCTGCATTTTGAATTTTGTCAACTTTTTGCTTTTCGAGCTTTTCATTGTGAGCGCGCTCGACAAGCTCTGCAAAAGTCGCTTTTCTCGAATCTCCTGAACTGTGCAAAGCGATTTTATGCGGAGAGACGTGTTCAAGTTTTTCGACGCTTTCAAGTTTTTCTAGTTTTGGTATGACAGGAGCTCCCTGCATTCGTGCGTTCCTCCAATTCATAAACAAAGGAAGACCGCAGCATGCAGCTAGTCGAGCGTTATAGGCTTGCTCACCATTTTACGCTGAATTGCAGCAGCTCTCTCCGCAGGCATAAGCTGCAACCAGTACGAACCCATTGCGAACTGGTCGTTTGCCTTTGCAATTTCATCTTCTTTGCGCAGCACGTCAATCACAAGTTGATCGTCCATAGCCACAAGAATCTCTACTGCATTTGCCGGCGGCATGTTGTACAACTGCGTTGCGATCTGTTCTATGTTTATATTTTTATCATCGTACTGTTTTTGAAAATTGTTAAATGTTTTTTCGCGTTCTTCAAGCGCTTTTTCACGTTCAGCAAGTTCTGCCGCAATTTTTTCATTTTGCTGGTCAGATGAAGCTAAATCAAGCTCGCGCTTGTCAAGTTCTTCTTTATACAGTTGAAGCGCTTCACGCTGTTTGTCAATTCTGTCTTGGTCTAAATCATTGTTGAGCATTCTTGGCGTTGTTGCGGTTGAAGAAGTTTGCACTTTTCTGCCAAATAAGCGGTATACAGGGGCAAACACTGTCTTTGCGTGAATGATGCCAAGATAATCAAACCACAAAAGCCCGCCAAGACAGAGAATTATTATGAGAAAAAGAAGAACTATTGACTTTCCGATGTTTTTTCCCCGTGCCATCTACATACCCCACCCAGTTCTATAATCACAATCGGCAGAAAACAGCCTGCCATTTAGCATTATTTCAAACCGCCTATCGCAGCGCCAAGCGTAATGTCGTGCTCGACAGAAATCGTTTCCCAATACAAACCGCGACGCACGGTGAGCACATCTTCAAGATAGCCCTGCACGCGCCGTGCAATTCCGTACGTTTTGTAATACGTGCTGCCGTTGCACACGATACATACAGGCTTTGACGCGCTCGTTCCCGCTCCGCTTTGAATGACGCATGCAGCAAGGATTGCAGCTGCATGACGCGCGGAACGCTCCGCAACTGAATCAAGCAACTCAAACAAAATGTCGTAGTCACGTTCTGTTGCACTTTCCGCTGCAATCTTTCCGATTGTAGAATGCTCCGAAAACGGCGCGTGAAGAAAATTGTCAAATTCAATAAGCGAAAGCGACTGGAGTGCCGCAATACGCTGCGCACACTGCTCGCTTAACAATTTTTCGTTTGCCGCCGCAACAAGCATCTCATGCGCAACAAGTCCAAGATACGCACCAGAACTTTGCTTTTCTATGAGAGATGTTTTTTGATTAAGCGTCTTGTTGTCAACGGCCGTGTCAAAATCAGAAAGCGCAATATGGCCAAATTTCCCCGACTCGCACACGATTATCTGCTCTTTAAAGCTGCTAGAATTTGCATATGCAGAAGAACTGTCGATTTGTGGCTGAATATACGCTGCATTGAGTCCCGTGCCGAGAATCAAGCCTATGTATGATGAATATTTTTTTCCTGTGGTGGGCGCGGCAGCACCTGCAAGAAGCGCTGCAACAGTGTCGTTTAAAAGCGTAATGCGCACATTCTTTTTCCAACCGTGACGTACAAGCACTTCTTTCAAGCACGCGCCAATTTTGCTTCCTATAACTTCAGGTGCATTCACTTCTTTTGAAAACATGATGAGCGTGCCATCGCCGTCTTCGGTAATTTTCATTGCATATGAAAAGCAGAAGCCTATTGCATCTGACTTATCTTTCAAATGCTCAATATTTTTTGCAATCGCGTCAAAAAATTCCGTTCGAGAAAGCTGCTTGCCGACTCCGGGCATGCTCGTCTTTTGCAGCAAGTCAATTGACGGCACGCCGTCTTCATCGAATGTGACAAGGCATGAGCGGAAATTCGTACCGCCTGCATCTATGACGATGACGCTCCTGCCACGAGGCGACGTTTGAGGCGGATTGAGAAACGTGGGAATCATATCTTGGTCAGCTTCTTTTCCATGCAGTCCATTATGCATGTCGCGCAGCAATGCATTTACCGTCACGTTGACATCAACGGAGCGCACAAAATTATGGCGAGAAAAAAAATCTGATGCCTCTGCTATCATAGTTCCACCCTATAAAAGTATAGCACAATTGCAAGGAAATGACTAGAGCACGCAAACACCTACCTTGCCCAAACGCACCGCTTGTGCTACACTCATGCCCTATGCCGCATCTAGATTTGCAATCGCTCCAGAGCGAACTTAATCCCGAACAGTTGCGTGCCGTCACAACGCTCGACGGTTCCATCTTGATAATTGCAGGAGCAGGCAGCGGAAAAACACGCGTCATCACATATCGCATTGCGCACATGCTTGATTCAGGCATTCCGCAAAGTCAGATTCTTGCGCTTACGTTTACAAACAAGGCGGCGCGCGAAATGGAAGAGCGTGTAAAATCGCTTACGGGAAAAAAACTGCAAAACCTTACGGTGTCTACATTCCATGCGTTCGGCGTGCGCATTCTCCGCGCAGACATAGACAAGCTCGGATGGAGAGAAAATTTTTCAATCTACGACGAAACAGATAAGTCATCGCTCATAAAAGAAAGCGGTCGTGAACTGCAATTTACTGCCGACACGCTCGACGTGTATAAAATTGCAAACCTTTTTTCAAACATCAAAACAGGACGCAAAAACTGGGAGTCGGCAAACGACATGTACCGCGCGCTTTACGATTCGTATCAGCAAGGGTTGCAACTGTACAACGCAGTCGATTTTGACGACCTCATCATGCTGCCCATAAAACTCTTTCACGAACATCCCGATGTGCTTGCAAAATACAAGGCACGCTACAAATACATTATGGTTGATGAGTTTCAGGATACAAGCCATCAGCAATATGAACTTATGCATCTTCTTGCACAAAACAATGTCGCTGTTGTAGGTGACGACGACCAATCAATCTACTCGTGGAGGGGTGCGGATTATCAAAATATCGTGCAGTTTGAAAAAGATTTTCCCGACATGCAGGAAATCAGATTAGAGCAAAACTATCGTTCCACAGAAACGATTTTAGATGCGGCAAATGGAGTTATTGCACATAACACAAACCGCAAAGACAAAAAATTGTGGAGCGGCAACGGCGGCGGAAAACCGATTGAACTATTCATGCCGGAAAATGAGGTGGCAGAAGCGGAGTTCATTGCGGAAAGCATTCAAGGCATTGCTATGGAAGAAACGCGCAAATATGACGAGTTCGGCATACTCATGCGGACAAACTCACAGTCGCGCGCAATCGAAGAAGCTCTGCTAGAAGCGAACATTCCCTACATGATGAGCGGTGGTACAAGCTTTTTCGAGCGCATGGAAATCAAAGACATTATCAGCTACTTGCGGGTCGTTGCAAATCATGACGATGACATCAATCTGTTGCGCATTATCAATACGCCGCGTAGAGGGATTGGACGAAGCACCATTGCCATGCTTAATGAACTTGCAAAGCAGAATGCGAGCACGCTGTGGCAGGCAATGGCATATTTTGTAAAAGACCCATCAGGCAAGATGAGCGAATCGGCAAAAAAATCACTTTTAGAGTTTATAGAGCTCATCGAAACAGGGCGCACCACGCTGCTCGGAGGAAAGGGGCTTGCAGGCAAAGTGCGGCAATTTGTTGACGACATAAACTACCGCGACTACCTCATAGGTGAATTTCAAAAAAACGAAAAAGCTGTGCGCTTCAAATTGCAAAATATCGAAACGCTTTTGCAGTCAATTGAAACATGGGAAAACAATCCTGACACTGATGACTCGGGGCTTTTTAACTATTTGAATCGCATTACGCTTTTGAGCCGCGACGACATTGAAGACGACAGCGGTAAAGGAAAAGTAAACCTTATGACAATTCACGCGTCGAAAGGACTTGAGTTCCCCGTTGTGTTTATTGCAGGAGCGGAAGAAGGGCTCATGCCGCACGCGCGGTCAGTCGAAGAAAACAATGGGAATGTGGAAGAAGAGCGGCGCCTTTTTTATGTTGCCATAACAAGAGCGCGCGACAAGCTTATCATCTCATCGTGTCAAAAACGAAAAAAACTTCAGGCAGTCGTTGAATGCGAGCCGTCGCGCTTTCTTGCAGAAATTCCGCAGCACCTTGTAGAATGCCATGAAATAAGAGATGAAGAAGTGAGCGAAGAGCAGGCGCACGACTACCTTGCAGCAATGCTCAAAAAATTCAGATAGTAGGACGGAATGACAGCAACTTTTCAAGGACAGGCTGCATCACTCCCTGCGCCGTCTGAAGCGCATCGCATTTTGTAAAATCGGACTGCGCGTCGGAAATAAGCGCATTATCGCTCTGCCAACGGGAATCGCCTGAGCTCAATGCAGCTGCATGAAGCTGTCTTGTTGCGCACGAAGCAAAAAAAATTGCTACAGCAAAGATGATGCCTAATCAAAAATTATTAAGCATCTCCTTGCATTTGAATGTACACAGCATTCGCAAGCTCTACAAGATTTTCTTTGCTTGCATTTTTTTTCATGCTCACTGAATACATAATGCCTGGCGCTGCGTCCCACCAAATGCAAATGCCGACACTTTCACCGCTTTCATCAGTTGTCCACTTTGCTTTTGCATCGTTATAGCCTACTTGCACATCGGCTTCATTTTTCCACGTGTAATAAAACCCAGAAATATCTTTTAATTCAAGTTCTGAAGACGGTTGCACGCGGCATGTGCATTTTGCGTTACGCCACATAAAATCAACTTGCGCAGTTTCATTTGCAATAATAGCGTAGCGAATGTCGGAAGCGCTTTCTGGAACAGCAAATGCAATGCCGAGCAGTTCGAGAATTTCTGCTTGCGTCGATTCACGAATAGGATTGGGCATGCCAACAACAGCTTGACGGCTCGCACCAGTCGTAAAAGATTTTTTCGAACTGCATGAGCATATCATCACAACTACTCCCGCAAACATAAGTAATTTTTTCATCATCTACATCCTATACTTGATTTTCTTTCCCGTGCCCTCGTAATACTTTTCGCGCAGTTCTGTGATTGTTTTATCTGCAACATAGTCATCAAACGTCATCATGCGGTCAATGATGCCGCCTGGCGTAATTTCTACAATGCGGTTTGCAATAGACGAGATGAACTCGTGATCGTGGCTGTTAAAAAGCACAACGCCCGGAAAATTTTCGAGCGCGGTATTCAAGCTTTCTATTGCTTCCAAATCAAGATGATTTGTGGGGTCGTCAAGGATGAGCACGTTTGCATTTTGCAGCATCATTTTAGAAAGCATGCAGCGTACTTTTTCGCCGCCCGAAAGAACTGCCACAGGCTTTAAAGACTCATCACCAGAAAAAAGCATTCTTCCCAAAAAGCCGCGCACGTATGAGTCGTCCTGCTCTTTTGAATATTGCTTGAGCCATTCGGTAATGTTCTTGTCGTTTTCAAAATATTTGTTTGTGTCGCGCGGCAAATACGTGTGGCTCGTCGTCTGCCCCCAAAGCACTTCGCCAGAGTCGGCAGTTTTCTCGTCTGCAATAATGTCGAAAAATGCAGAGATAGCGTTGTGCTCAATTCCTACAAATGCAATTTTGTCTGTACGGTTTACAACAAGCGAAAAATCTTTGAGCAGTTGCACGCCGTCTTGCGTATAGTTGAGTTTTTTCACTTCAAGCGTGTTGTTTCCTATGGCGCGCTCTTGCGCAAAATGAACGTACGGAAATTTTCTGCTCGTAACAGGAAGTTCCTCAAGTGCAAGACGGTCGAGCACTTTTTTGCGACTCGTTGCCTGACGGCTCTTGGACGCGTTCGACGCAAAGCGCTGGATAAATTCTTTTAAATCTGCCATTTTATCTTCACGGCGGCGCGCCTGATCTTTTGCTTGTTTTTGCAAAATCTGACTCATCTGATACCAGAAGTCGTAGTTGCCCGAGAACTGCGTGATTTTTCCGTAGTCAATGTCGCAGATGACAGTGCACACTGTATTCAAAAAATGGCGGTCATGGCTTACAACAATCACCGTGTTTTCAAATTCAAGCAGAAAATTTTCGAGCCACGTAATCGACTCAATGTCAAGACCGTTCGTCGGCTCGTCAAGAAGCAGCACATCGGGATTGCCAAAAATCGCTTGCGCAAGCAGCACGCGCACTTTTTGATTTTCGTCAAGCTCACTCATCATTTTGTCGTGGTGCTCTTCTTCAAGCCCAAGACCTGAAAGCATCTGCTCTATTTGATTTTCCGCTTCATAACCGCCAAGTTCTCCAAACTCCGCTTCAAGCTCCGACGCACGTATGCCATCTTCTTCAGAAAAATCTGCCTTCGCATAGATTTCATCGCGCGCCTTTCCACACTCGTACAATTTTGGAAACCCCATCATCACAGTTTCTTTAACAGAATACGAGTCGAAAGCGAAGTGATTTTGCTGGAGCACTGCCATGCGCTGCCCCTGCGACAACGTGATAGTGCCCGAGTCACGCTCGTGCTCGCCTGAAAGCACTTTGAGAAACGTTGACTTTCCTGCGCCGTTTGCCCCTATAATGCCGTAGCAGTTTCCATCAATGAATTTTAAATTAACATCTTTGAACAGCGGTGTTTCGCTGAATTTTAAACTGACATCTGATACTGTAATCAATTTTATCCTCTATTGCATTCCATTACTTTCCGAACAGCGATTTAACCTTGCTCCACAAGCTTCGCGACTGCAAGCCTTTTTTAGTGCTGTCATACTTCTTTTGTTGCAGCGCAGACTGTGCGTTTCCATTCTGCTGATTTTTGTGCGCGCTGTTCTGTACATGCGTGCTTTGCACACGCGAAAACTCCAATCGATTGCCACGTTTTTTGTTCTTGCGAGATTCTTTTGCTCTGAGTGATGAAAGGTCATTCCTTGTAGAAAGATTTGTTGTCGTCGTGCTGTCGCGCAATTTTGCATGCGGCTTGCTCCGCTTTTTTTTGCCGCTCCGCTTTTCGCTTTCTTCAGAACTTGCCCCCCGATTGGCATATTTTTCTTTGTACAACTTCATGCGATCTTCAAACGACATGCTTTGCAATTTTTCTGCATCTTCATCATTCATGCGCCACAAGCTGCTGTCGCGCGCATTTTCGTCGCGCGTTCTATCAACGCAGAGTTGCGTGCGCGCACCTCGTTTTTTATCAAAGTTTCTTTCGCTTGTGGCTCGGCGCGCATTACCACTCCGCATATTGCCGCGTCGCTTGTCTTCTCCGCGCCTGCCGTTGCGTCCTTTATCGCCATAGGCATGTGAAGTGCCGTCATCATAATCTTCACGCCAATTTTCTGTACGTATATACACGCCCGCACTTTTGTCAACTCCGAGCAGCGATCCGTCTGCAACACGAGCGGGAATCTGCATTTCTATGTAGCGCTCAATCGGCGGAAGATTGTAAACATCTTGTTCGCTGCAAAATGTGTATGCCTTGCCACTTTTGCCCGCTCGCGCTGTGCGTCCGATTCTGTGCACGTAGTTTTCCGATTCATTCGGCAAATCGTAATTCACCACCATCGCCAAATCATGCACGTCAATGCCACGCGCAGCAACATCGGTGGCAACGAGTATGGAAACAGAGCCGCCCTTAAACTGGTTCAAAACATGCAGCCGCTTTGACTGCGGCAAGTCGCCTATGATGAACTCGCTCTTAAAGCCGTTCAAATTGAGTCGTTTTGAAATTATTTCGCACATGCGCTTTGTGTTGCAGAAAATCAAAACACTTTCAGGCTTTTCACGCGAAAGGATTCCAACAAGCAACTGCATTTTTTCATCGCTTGAAACATGCAAAAGTTCTTGGTCAATCTGGTCAACAGTGATGTTATCCGATTCAATTGTGATTTCCTTTGCGTCAAGCGTGTATTCCCACGCAAGATTTTTTACGTATGAATTGAGTGTCGCGGAAAACAGCATTGTTTGCCGCTCTTCCGCTTTTGGAAGCACTTTAAGCAATTTTCTCAAATCGGGGTAAAACCCCATGTCGAACATCCTGTCAGCTTCATCAACAACGAGAAATCCGACGCGTGACAAATCAAGCTGTCCGCCTTCTTGCAAATCTATCATGCGACCTGGCGTTCCAATGATAATGTCAACACCGTTCTTCAACGCTTTGATTTGCTTTTCGTAGCCGACGCCTCCGTAAAAACTGAACGCGGAAAAACTCGTTGCACTTGTGAGCGTTTTCGCCTCTTCTTCAACCTGTACTGCAAGCTCGCGCGTGGGAAGCAGTACGAGCACTTGCTTTTTTTCTGCGTGCGTTAAAAGTTCCTGTAAAATGGGAATAAGGTATGCCGCAGTTTTTCCTGTGCCCGTCTGAGACTGCACGTACATGTCTGAGCCGTCGAGCGCCGTTTTAAGCATTTGTTCCTGCACAGGAGTACATGTTACATATCCTGCTGCGCTAATGCCGCGCAACAAGTCTTCATGCAAACTAAATTCAGTAAAATCCATATTTTTTTATTATATCGTTTTTTGACAACTGTGCACAGAGGGTATAGGATAACGTCAAGCATTATTTTTTTATGCTCTTAAAAGATTTAACTCATCAAATAAAGGACACTGCTAAAAACTCGTTTTCAACGATTTTTTAGCAGTTTATCGAGTTTTAAGTCGTTAAAATATCACGACTTAAAACATCGCATTTTCGTCATCAGAGAGAAATGTAAGTTAATTTGTCAATATGATTAGTTCCACGCACAAATTAAAGTGTATCAAAGTTTTCAAAAAAAATCTATATTGCGCATGCTTTCTACACGGGAATCAATTTTCAAGCGCTTGCGTTAATCACCATACCCCGCTGTAGCGCAGCGGGGTATGGTGTTCTCATAAAGTATTGCAGTCGGATTTAATACCCTTTTTACGACACAAGCGTCGGGGTATACGCCAGTCGCACCTGCCTGTCCTATCTGCCGTCAGGCAGGCGGCAGATAGGTAAGCGACGAGTCAAATAATTTCTTTGCAGTTTATAGCACGAAGTGATACATTAAACCCTCCGCACGAATGAAAACAGAGGTGCGTACGAGCTGCACGTCTGGATAAAGCCGTTTCGCTCTTTCGCATTGGTATTTCGCAGAAGCTGTGCTGCAAAAACTGCTTTCCGTGTCTTTCCCAGTACGAATCACCAAGCGTATTCCCCTGAAAATTGGTTTCCGTGGTCAAGGCTAGACAAAGATTGTTGAATAATAAAGAATAGTACATGCCATAGAATTCAAATCCGACAAGCAAGACAAATAGGTTTGCGGTTTACTTTTTAGCTATGCGAATACACTGGGTAAATTCCCACAGATATGAGACCTGTTTGATAATTTTGTTATCAAAGCAGGATGCATTGTACAGTTACAAAGATATATGACAAGCGACAACACAGACAACTATCAGGCAACGCTTTTTGCAAATCGACTTGCAAAGCGTTACAAACTGCTACGAAAATGGGCACGGAAAAACGGCGTCACGTGCTACCGCCTCTACGACCGCGATATTCCCGAAGTGCCGCTTGCAGTAGACGTATATGAGTTGCTTCCCATGCACATTGCGACAAAAGCTGCAGCCGTGCAATTTCTTGCAGCGCAAAATGAACGCATTGCTCAAAACGATGGCACAGTGGAAAAAGAAATTGCCAGCCGGCAGTATGCAACGCTGTACGAATACGAGCGCGCGTCCACAGCACTGCGCAAAAGTAGAACGGAAAAACTGATGCATGCTAAAAGCGCGGAAAAACGAGCGAGCATCGACAACACAATGAAAAAAGCAGCGCATACATCACACAGTGAAAACGGCTCGTGGGTTTTGCTCATGGCAGACACGCTTGCTGCAACGCTCGGCATAGCGCGCTCGCATGTCATCATCAAAACGCGCAAACACGCAAAAGGCGGAAGCCAGTACGCAGAAATTACAAAAGCAGACAAAACGCGCGGCACTGCATGTGCAGTCAACTCCTCGCCGCAAACAGCGCTCAATGCACCGCGTACTCAGCGCACCATCGGCGGCAGCGTGCAGGAAGCAGGCTTGCTTTTTTCAGTTGATTTGACAAGCCACATAGACACAGGCTTATTTTTCGACATGCGCCTTCTTCGTGCCACAATCCGCGAAACTGCACGAGGAAAACGCGTCCTCAACTTGTACTGCTACACGGCAAGTTTTTCAGTGTACGCGGCAGCAGGCGGAGCGGCTGCAATCGACTCGGTAGATTTGTCAAACACATACCTTGCATGGGCGCAAAAAAACATGAGCGCAAACAGCTTTTGCAGTGAAAAAAAATATAGATTTTTTCGCGCAGATGTAAAAGAATTTCTTGCACATAATGCAGGCGCCGCGCGCTACGATATCATCATACTTGACCCGCCGACATTCAGCAACTCAAAGATGGCACGCACTGTGCTCGACATAAACAGAGATTGGGCGCAGCTTGTAAACGCATGCATGCCACTGCTTTCAGAAAACGGAACGCTCTATTTTTCAACGAACAGCCGCCGCCTGAAATTTGATGAAACGCTCATTGCACCGCCACCCAACAGTTTTCTTACAGTCGAAGAAATCACTGAGCGCACAATGCCGTTTGATTTTGAGCGCACAAAAGTGCACCGCATATGGAAAATTGCAGTGAACCACTGAACGCGTACTAACGCGAAAACGTATAGAGTCATTAAAACTGTCTTCACTAAATTGCGAACACACGTGCACTAACTGCACGCAGCATTGCCGTCATTACGCTTCTGATTTGATTCCGTAACGTTTGTTGAAGCGTTCGATTCGTCCCGCTGTATCCACAAGCTTTTGCTTGCCCGTGTAGAACGGATGGCATACAGAGCAGATTTCGACACGGATGTTTTGCACCGTAGAACGCGTCTCAATTACATTGCCGCACGCGCACGTGATTTTCGTGAGTTTATATTCAGGGTGAATGCCTTTTTTCATTTTTTTTGCTCCTTGCACTTTGCCCGACTGCGCGGCACGAGTTTACGCACTGAGCGCAGCCACAAAATCGCGATTATTATATCATCATAATAAAAAGCGCAAAAATATTCAAGAGCATAGCTCACTCATTGTCACATAGCGTACAAAAAAATACCTGTAAAAAATACCTTGCTATTTTACCATAGACAGTTTATTATATAAAAAGACGGTTTATTATATAAAAACGCATTACATTTCGCTTTTTGCTTCATGCAGAACGGCGCACAACACTACGCTTTTATTTTCTAGGAGGATATAATGGCTACAAAAAAAATAGTTCCCAAAGCAGGCGCAAAAAAAACAACGGCTAAAGCTACAGCAAAATCAACAAAGACAACAGCAAAAAAGACTGCTGCAAAAAGTTCAACAAAAACAAAAGCAGCTGCAAAAAGAACAGTTGCTAATGCAGGCGCAAAAAGAGCTGCTGCAAAAAAGACAAGCGCAACAGCAAAAGCACCTGCAAAAACAAAGTCACCTGCAAAAAAATCTACCACAGTGACGACAGTAAAAAAGAGCGGCATAGATTTTACTGCCGAGATGCTAAAAAAAGCAAAAGAATATCAAAAATCACTCGTGCTTCCTGAAGGAAACGAGGCTCGCACCATACAGGCAGCTGCTAAAATTGTTTCACAAAAAATTGCAAAACAAGTCATGTTGCTCGGCGACAGCATAGAGATTGCAAACATTGCAAAATCGCTCGGCGTGTCGCTCACAGGTGTTGACATCATCAATCCTGCAACATCTTCATGGCTTGATGAATTCGGACGCATCTATTTTGAAATGCGGCAGGGCAAAATCGACAAAAAGACAAATGCGCTTGAAATTCCCGATGTCGCCGCAGGCAAAGCGTTCATGCAACGCGATTTTTTGAGTTTCGGCGCAATGATGGTACATACTGGAAAAGCAGACGCAATGGTAAGCGGCGCACGCTCGTCAACTGCGGCGCTGCTCAGAGCGGGGTTGAAAGTCATCGGTACAGAGAGCAAAATCGCTTCTTCGTGTTTTGTCATGGACATGCACGATTCGTCCTGGGGGCACAAAGGGCTCATGATTTTCTCCGACTGCGCGGTAGTTCCAGAGCCAGATGCCGAACAGCTTTCAGATATTGCGGTAGCAGCAGGAAAATCATGCAACGCGCTGCTCGGCTGTGAGCCTGTCGTCGCACTGCTCTCGTTCTCTACAAAAGGCTCTGGCGGAAAACTGCCGCCTGTGCTGCTCGTGCAGGAAGCTGTTCAAAAAGCGCATGCAAAAGCGCCTGCACTTTTGCTCGATGGAGAATTTCAAGCAGATGCTGCACTTATTCCATCAGTTACAGACACAAAAGCGCCAGGCTCTCCCATTCGCGGAAAAGTGAACACGATTATCTTCCCGAACTTGAGCGCGGGCAACATAGGCTACAAACTCGTGCAACGGCTCGCTCACGCTGACGCGTACGGACCTATACTGCAAGGCTTCAAAAAACCCATAAGCGATTTGTCGCGCGGCTGCTCTGTTGACGACATCGTTGTCACATCGGCGATTACGCTTGTGCAGGCAGGAAGCGCGCAGTAGCATATGAAACGCTGGCTCATCTTCTTTTTGCCTTGCATAGCGCTGCTCACTACATGCAGGACTGCGCCTGTACACGACAATGCTACATCTGTACGCGACAACACCGTGCGCGCAAAACAACAACAGCGCGAGCCGTTTCAAGAGCGGCTTACGCTGTTGTTCGCCGGTGACATCATGGCGCACAAGCCCAATTACAGCATGAACGACTACTCGACAATCTGGAGCGATATTGCACCGCTCGTCTCGTCGTGCGATTTTTCTTTTGCAAACATAGAAGCGCCTGTAGACGACACGCTCCCCTATTCCACGTTTCCGTTTTTCAACATGCACCGCGAATATCCCGAAGCTGCCATAGACGCGGGTTTCAACGTGTTTTCGCTCGTGAACAACCACTCGAACGACAAAGAGCTTTCGGGAATACAGCACACGCTTGCATGGGCAGAAGAAGTTGCAGAAAAACGGCACAACACAGAGCGCAAAGTCTTTTTCGCCGGGCTGAAAAAATCAGCTGACGAAGCGATAGGCTATAAAATCATACAAAAAAACGGCTGGACAATTCTCTTTTGCGCAACAACAGAAATCCTCAACAGAAAAATTGCATCGGAATACATGAATTATGTCCAAGCGACGCCGAGCGCACGAAACTCTTTCAAAGAGCGCATTAAAAAAATCAAAGCGGAAAACAAGTGCGACATTTTCATTTTGTCGATTCATGCGTACATGAGCGAATACATACGCACCGTGCCAAATGAACTGAGAACATACTATTATGAGCTGCTCGACTGCGGCGTTGACATTATTTGGGCGAATCACCCGCACGTAGTGCTTGAGCGCGAGTTTGTTGGCAAAAAAGAAGACGGCCGCTTTTCAAAATTGATACTGTACGCAAATGGCAACACGATAAGCGCGCAACGGTACGAGCCGCAGTTTTCCGCACCGTACAACTCGCGCGAATACACAGGCGACGGACTTTTGTACAAAGTTACGTACTTCAAAAAAGACAAAGGCGGCATACCCATCCTTGAAGAAACAGAGGCGCACTACATAACAACATACATCACAACAGCGTGGACGTTCGTCATCAAATTTCTCAACGACGATTTTATTGATTACTTGAAAAGCGTCGAACGACACAACTGGGCGCGTTACATCACCGCGCGCAAAAAAATCATGGAGCAAACACCTGTCCGAAAAACATGGCGGTAAACTTTTTGCGTACAGCATATTTTTTGTTCGTGCGCGCGAGCTTTATCCAGACGTGCAGCTCATATGCACTGCTCGTTTTACCACCGTATGTGCTGCAACAACTGAGTTCCATGAATGCATCAACAGCAGTTGGCAGAAACTGCTAAAATGCTGTATATTTGGAAGACATGGCAATAGATTATCACTCGCTTCCCGTATACGAGCAAAAGCAGCGCATACTCGACACGCTTTTACGCAATCAAGTTGTCGTTGTGCAAAGTCCTACCGGCAGCGGAAAAACAACGCAGCTTCCCGTCATACTGTACGAAGCAGGCTACGCGTCGTCAGGCATCATCGCAGCAACGCAACCTCGCCGCATTGCAGCGCTTTCCGTAAGCGAGTTCATCTCAAAGCAGCTTGGCACAACATATCCCGGTCTTGTGGGATACAAAATGCGCTTTGAAGACAAAACTGACGCAACAACAAAAATCAAGATAATGACTGACGGCATTTTGCTGCAAGAGATGAAGCTCGACCCGTGGCTGTCAAAATACTCGGTTATCATGGTAGATGAAGCGCACGAACGCAGTTTGAACATAGACTTTGTATTGGGGCTGCTCAAGCGCATTTTAGCCGAACGAAGCGACTTCAAAGTGATAATCTCATCTGCCACAATGAATGCAGAATCCTTTTCTTCCTATTTTGATGGCTGCCCCATAGTCACCATAGACACGATTACGTTTCCCGTAACGCTCGTATATGACCCGCCGCCGATTGCAACAAGCACCGCTTCTGATGCGGCAAGCGACGCGCTCTTAACAAAAATTGAAGACACCGTGCAGCGCGTGCTCGACAACAAAATTGACGGCGGCATGTTGATTTTTTTGCCAGGTGAAAAAATTATCAAGGACTGCATGAACCGTCTCAACCATGCGCCGTTTGCTCGGAAAATACACACGCTGCCGCTCTACGGGCGGCTTCCTAAAGAAGAGCAAGAGCGCGTATTTGAAAACGCGCCGTTCGGAAAGAAAAAAATAATAATTTCTACAAACATCGCCGAAACATCAGTGACAATAAGCGACATTACCACAGTGATTGATTCAGGGCTTGCAAAACTCAACTTCTATAATCCACATACATATACGTCAAGTTTAAATGAAACAGCAGTTTCAAAAGCGTCGTGCAACCAGCGAAAAGGAAGGGCAGGAAGAACATGCGAGGGCACATGCTACCGCTTGTACAGCCGCAAAGACTTTGAGACGCGTCAAATGTACACGACAGAAGAAATCTATCGCACTGATTTAAGCGAGGTTGTGCTGCGCATGGCGGAGCTTGGCATTACAAACTTTTACGACTTTGATTTTATCTCTCCACCCGGCCGCGAAGGAATTATAGGAGCGGTAGACACGCTTTTGCTGCTCAAAGCAATTACAAAAGACAACGAGCTTTCTGCAATCGGAAAGCTCATGGCAGAATTTCCGCTTGAGCCGCGCGTAAGCAGAATAATCGTCGAAGCAATTATGAAATATCCCGACGTGCTTGAAGAAGCGCTCATTGCATCTTCATTTCTTTCAGCAAACTCACCGTTTGTGCTTCCCCCTGGCGAAGAGATGGAAGCGAGGCGGGCACACCACTCGTTTCGTGACGCACACGGAGACTTTGTTTCTTACTTGCACCTGTTCCGCGCGTATCAAGGCGCGTCAAACAAAGAGCGCTTTTGCAAAACGCGCTACTTGGATGAGCGCGTCATGGCGGAAATTGAAAACATAAATGTGCAGCTTACGCAGATTGTCACCGACATGCAAATTCCCGTAACTGGCGGCGGCTCAATGAGCGACTATCTTTGCTGCATTGCAAGCGGCATGATTCAGTTTGTGTGCGTGCGCGACGGCAAAGACAACTATCGCACGCTTACGACAGAGCATATATGCATTCATCCGGGAAGCAGCATGTTCAGAAGCGACCCGCTGTACATTGTCGCAGGAGAAATCGTACGCACGTCGCGCATGTTTGCCATGAGCGTTTCGCCACTCACGCGGACGCTGCTCGACGCAATAGACGAAAACTTGCGGCAAAAGCTTGAAAAAAAGCGGAGCAAACGAGGCGAGACAGATAGAACGCAAACGAGGAAAAATGAGCACGCACAAGAAAGCAGCGCGAAAGCGGCGGTCAGCAAACGGAGCGAAAAATTGCAATACGGCGCGCGTGGCGAAACACATGGCTTACGAGGTGACCTTGCGTATGAACTGCAGCAAGGCGCGGCAAAAAAGCATGCAAAGGCAGCTGCAAATGGCGAACACATTTTGTTCGGCGGAAAAACGTTTGAGCTCAAAAAAATCAAAGGAAAGAAGACGGCACTGCTTCCGTTTGAATCTTTTATGCAAGCGGTCAAGGCGGAAAGCGATGAGAACTTTGTCAATGAACGAATCTCTATGCAGGGCGGATTGCGCGGAAAAATCATATTTCAAAATGGGCACACGTTGCTCGACGGCGAAAAGCTCGACATCATCATAAAGCTTGCAAAAACAATTCCGCTTGCTCCCGCCGGCGAAAACACAGTTGCAAAAAAACTCAACATTTCACTTGCTGACGAAAACGCTTGTTCACAACTTGCCGCCGCGCTCGACAGTGTGCTGCGCGTCACTGTTGCAAAGCAAAAAAGCAAAGAGTATGGGTTTGTGTGCCTCTTTACAGACGGCAACGGCACGTACTGGTTCAAAGTGTCGCGCGGCTTTATGACAGCTTTGAACGAAAGCCTCTCATCGCTTGAAACGCTCATAGACGACACAAACGCAGACTTTACCGACGAGCAAAAAGAAAAGGTAAACAATGTGTACCGCACGCTTCACGCATTGTACGAATGAACAATTTATTCAGTGCGCACGCCCTACTTTGTGCCGTCAGTTGCGTCTTCTTCCATGCCGAGAATTTTCCGCGCGCGCGTCTGATTTACGCCTGCCCTTTTGTCGGCGACAAGCGACTGCACTGCGCCCGTCACACCGCCGTACCTGCCTTTTTTGTATATGTCAAGCCCAAGACTCACTGTAGCAACATCTTTTGAAGAGAGAAAACTGCGGCACACCGCTTCGTATGAAGGCTTTCCGTATTTTGCAAGTTCTTTGCCAATTGCATAGCGGAGCGGCTTGTGCAAATCATCTTTGAGCGTCTCCTGCGCAAGCGCAATAATGTGCGTCTCACCTGCGTTGTTTGCAATAAGCGCTTTTACCGCCTCTGCCTTTGTCGTGTCGCCAGCCTTTTTGTCTTCCAAAATTGAAACGAGGTACGCAATGCCATCTTTTGTGCCAAGCACCGCAATTGCATCGTAGCACGCATTCTTAACAACTTTTTCTTTGTCGTTTTTGGCGCGATAAATAAGATACGGAGATGCTTCGCTCATGTTGAGTTTTTTCACTGCCGCAATTGATTCAAGGCGCACTTTGTAATGCTCGTCGCGGATTCCCTGCATAATCACTGCTTTTGCTTCCGCGCTTTCAGGATAATTTGCCAATCCCTTGATAACGTACTGGCGAAAATTTGGGTCGCCCGCTTCGTATAACTCGACAAGTATGGGAATTGATTCCTGCTTTTTCATGTTGCCGATTGCTTCTGCAGCATACATTCTGATAAACGTATTTTCATCTTCGTTCTGCGCAATGAACGAAAGCTTTTCCCACGTTTCAACTGCACCGAGTTTTCCAAGCACACGAGCAAGCGCCTGACGCTGCGGCATTGTCAAATCATCGCGTTCAATAAAATCTGCAAGGTACAATGCTTCAGACGCGTCGCCAATTTCGCCGAGTGTCGTAAGCGCGCCTTCAAAATATTTTGTGTCATCCAATTCGAGCAGGCGTATAACAGCAGGAATTGCAGGCTTGCAGCGCACGTCTGAAACATATTTGAACACGAGCGAAACAGTACTGTCTTTTGTGTCGTACGGGTCATTCAATATTTCCACTGCGTAGTCTTCAAGGCACGGGTCTTTAAAATGCGCAAAATATTCAAACACTTTTTCACGCACAGAAGGTGTTTTTGTTTTTTGAAACACATCATATATCTCATCTACAAAGCGCGGATCGTCATTTTTAATAAATTTATCGATGAGTTCAATGATTTCAGGAGACACGCCGTATTGCAACGTTTCGCTATATTCCTGTACAGCGTTCTTTCCTTCGTCGTTAAGCGCAGCTTCCTCGCTTTTTTCACTGTTTGGTGCACGCGGCCGTTTTGCAGGCGGCACGTCGGCAAATCCTGCCACTGCCTTTTGCACGCTGCGCTCCTGCACAGAAAGCGCGTTGTCTGCTTCCTGACAAAACACAGGCAACGCACAAAACAAAAATATAAGCGCCGACAAAATGATTTTCATAGCGAACCTCCCAAACGACAGAAATGATGTGTGCACGGCAAAAAACACTATGCCTACAGTGCTGCACATCCGTTCACAATGAACGCACCCTGCATTTTGATTATCGGACATTTCCTGCGGTAAATCGCGCAAGAAAATCACGTTTATATTTTAAAAACCTGTTTTCTTCAATTGCGTTACGCACGCTCGTCATCATATGATGCAAAAAATACAGATTATGATACGACGAAAGCATGGCGCTCAAAATTTCCTGCTCTTTAAAAAGATGGCGCAAATACGCACGAGAATAGGTGCGGCACACTTTGCAGTCACACTCACTGTCAATCGGCGAAAAGTCGCGCGCAAAACGCTCTTGCTTTATTGACAGCATGCCGTCGTGCGTAAAGTACGAGCCGTTTCGCGCATTGCGCGTAGGAAGCACGCAATCGAACATGTCAACACCGTCAGCAACTGCTTCAAGGATGTATTCGGGCGTGCCAATGCCCATGACGTACTTTGGCTTTTCCTCTGGCAAAAACTGCATTGTGTGCTGCAAAAAATGCGCGAACTGCCCGGAAGGCTCGCCTACTGAAAGCCCCCCTATTGCTATTCCCGCGGTCTCAAGCGATGAAACAAATTGCGCGCTCTCTTTACGCAAATCTTCAAAAAAATTGCCCTGCACTATCGGAAAGAGAAATCCGCCATAGCCGCATTCCCGGGCGCGCTTCCATGAATCAAGCGCACGACGTGCCCACGCCGTTGTAATTGCAAGTGCGCGTTGCGCCTCTTTTCGCTCCACGCCCCAACCGGTGCACACGTCAAGCTGCATCTGTATATCGCTGTTGAATTTTACCTGCGTTTCAACGACATTTTCAGGCGTGAACAAATGGCGCGAGCCGTCTATGTGGCTTTGAAACGCAACACCTTCTTCTGTGATTTTTCGGAGCTTTGCAAGGGAAAATACTTGAAAGCCGCCGGAGTCTGTAAGAAAATTGTTTTGCCATGTCGAAAATCCATGCAAGCCGCCCGCTTCCTGTATTAAATCTGCTCCTGGCCGCAAAAAAAGATGGTACGTGTTTGCAAGAATTATCTCAAAGCCGATTTCTTCAAGCGCGTCTTTTGACACCGCTTTGACAGTTGCGCTCGTGCCTACAGGCATGAACACTGGCGTGCGCACCGTGCCATGCGGCAAATGCAACATTCCCGTACGAGAAACGCCGTCCGTACTCTTATGGATAATTGAAAACATGTTCATGCGCTTGTATCCTTATATAGCATAACTGTGCAATGCATTATCGCTTCACGCAAATCTTCAGACGACATCAGGTTCTTGTATAGCGCAAAAGCACAATACTTATCACTACGAATAAAAACACCGGAAACCACGCGCCTGAAAATGCTGAAATATAGCCGAACTTTGCAAGCAACATAGTCACCATCTGCGTCACATAAAAAGCAACTGCCGCTCCAATCGAAAGTGCAAGACTTATGAGCATGACATTTTTCGTTGCATGTCCTGAAAGTCCAATCGACAAAAACACAACAATAAAAACGATAAACGGAAACGAAAACTTCTTGTAATACAGCGAGAGCGCTTCATTGTACGGCAAACCTGTACGCTTCAAATGCTCAATGTACACTTTTGCAGCACGTGCGGTCACTTCTTCAACAGAAACTACATTGTTGCGAAACGTTTCAGGTGGCTCTGTGAGGCGACTGATAAAATCATGTGAAACGGCTCCCGTCACTATTTTTCCACCTTGATGCGCATATTGCGTTGCATTCTGCAATTTCCATGTACTGCTGTTTTCATCCCACAGCGCCATATCTGCACGAATCACTGCCTGAAGCTTTTTGCTTTCGCTGCGAAAAACAAGATGCACATTGAAAAGCCGTTTTTGCGCGTCTTCATACGAGTCTGCTTTGTACACAATATTTCCACCCTCTGCAAGAATGACAATGCTGTCATTGTCAAGCGTCTGCTCTTGATTCAGCAACGCATTTTGCAGTTCCTGCTTCTTAGCATATGTTTCCACAGCAAGCTTGTCATCAAGCAAAAACAGGCAAAAACTCATGCATGCAGCCAAAACGAGCAGCGGCACTGTAAAACGAAGAAGCGAAACGCCAGAGGCAAAAACAGCTGTCAGCTCATTGTGGGCATAGAGAACGCTCAACGTATACGATGTGGCAAACAATATGCCAAGCGGAATTGCGTACCAAATTGTTTTCGGCGTATACAGCGCCATTATGTAAAAGACATCGCGGGCAGGAACGTGATTTTGAATATACCGCCACAAATTCATAAGCACATCGACAAGGTTGAGCACAACGGCAGAAAGAAGAATCGCCCCGAACAGCACGGGAAAAAATTGCTTGTACAAATATTTTACGAGCGTCATTGTTTTTTTAAGCCAATGTAAAACAAGATTCCTGCCACGCCTATGATAACGTTCGGAATCCATGTGCTCCAAAAACCGCTGAAGCCGTTTCTGCTTGAAGCGTATTGTCCCAAAATCATCATGGCCCAGTAGAAAAAACTGATGATAATGCCGATTATCAACCCGATTGTCTGACCGTTTTGTCTGCCGAACATGAGTGCGAGCGGAAGCGCAAGCAGCGCAAAGAAGAACGAGCCAAACGGCAGTGAAAATTTTTTATTGTATTCAAGCGTATAGATATTGAGCGTGTATTCGTCAGTATTTGCATTGCGCCGCATGTCGCGTACCGTGCGCCCCAAGTCGTATGCAGTCATTTCACGCGGGCTTACACTTGTGCCGCCGCCGAAAAATGATGATTCAAAAATGTTGAGCGCAACTTTTTCAGATTCAAGCACATCGTAGTTGCCACGCTCATTTCTATCTAAAAAAAGCGCGAGTGCGTCTGTCATGTTCATCTGCATGAGCACGCCTTCTCTGCGAGCGCTTATCAACTCGGACTTGCCTGCAACGATAAAACGCGTGCGTCCATCGTCAGCTCTGTCTATCAACACTAAATCAGATACGGCGGTTCCCGAAACATCGCCTATGACGAGCGTCGCGTTGTTCAGCCGCTTTACTGAATGCGCCTCAAGCTCAACAGCAGGATTTGACGAAAGTATTTCGCGGTACAGATTGTTGTATTTTATTGTGCCGAGCGGCAACAGATAGTCGTTCACAAAAAACGAAACGCCCGAAATGGCGATGCCGAGCAGCAATACAGGTTTTAAAATATACATGTAGCCAAATCCTGATGCACGAAAAATGATTATCTCATTGTCGCTCATGAAGCGGCCAAGACACATAAGGAATCCTACAAGCGTTGCAAACGGAGCCGACTGCGCAATGATGAACGGCAAGCTGTACGTCATAAGGCGTACGACATCCCATACGGGAGCGCCCTGCCGCAAAATACGCTCGGCTACAAGCAAAATCTGATTGACAAAAAAAATCGTAAAAAAAAATAAAAACAGTATGCCAAAATATAAAAGCAACTCACGAACAATGTAACGGGCGAGTACGTGCGTGCCCAGTTTTTCACGACGGGAACGCAAACTTTTAACAATATTGGAAACACACCTACATGCAATAGCAGCCGCGCGACTTTTCAAAATGACATTTTTCATGCAACGCCCTCAATTGCGTCGAACCGCATTTCATTCATGCGTTTACTCCAGTGGAACCGAATCCGCCTGCACCGCGCGCTGTTTTGTCAAGAAAATCTGCCGTAACAAATTGCGCCTGCATGACGGGCGCAACGACAAGTTGCGCTATGCGGTCGCCATCGTTGACTACAAACGGCTCATCTCCTAAATTGATGAGAATGATTTTTACCTCGCCACGGTAATCGCTGTCTATAGTGCCGGGCGCATTCAAAACAGCAATACCGTTTTTTGCGGCAAGTCCCGAACGCGCACGCACTTGCATTTCAAATCCTACAGGGATTGCAAAAGAAAGCCCTGTGGGAATGAGCGCATATTTTCCTGGCGCAAGCACGACAGGAGCGGAAAGGCACGCGCAAACGTCGGCGCCTGCAGCGCCATCTGTTTTATAGGCAGGAAGCCGCGCGCCTTTCTGTGCCGTACACTGTATGACAAGCTGCTGCATTGCACTGAATCCTTGTCGCTAAACTGAGCAGGCGCGTTATTTTTTTGCCTGCTCGTCGAGCGCGTCAATGTACGAAAGATTGAGCCGTCCCATTTTGTCTACTTCAAGCAGCTTTACGGGAATCTGCTGTCCTTCTTTGAGCACGTCAGTAACTTTTTCAACGCGACCGTGCGAAAGTTTTGATATGTGGCAAAGTCCTTCTTTGCCCGGCAAGATTTCAATGAACGCGCCAAAATCCATAATGCGCTTGACAGTGCCATTGTAAATCGTACCAGTTTCAGGGTCGTCTGTGATGCCGCGCACCGCTTTTTTAGCAGCTTCGGCAGCAGCTCCCGTTTGACCGTAAATAGTCACCGTGCCGTCCTCATCTGCATTGATAGTGACGTTGTATTCGGAGCACAACGCTTTAATAATTTTTCCGCCAGGACCGATAAGCGCGCCGATTTTATCGACAGGAATTTTCATTGAAAGAATTTTTGGCGCATATTCGCTGACTGATTGTGGCTTGTCTATGCATTTTTCCATAATAGACAAAATATGCAGCCGTCCCGCTTTTGCCTGTGCAAGCGCTTCTTTCATAATATTCATTGAAACGCCTGCGATTTTTATGTCCATCTGAAAGCCGGTGATGCCGTCTCGTGTACCTGCAACTTTAAAGTCCATGTCGCCAAGATGGTCCTCTTCGCCGAGAATATCCGAAAGGATTTTATACTTCTCGTATTTTGGTCCGTCAGTGATTAAACCCATTGCAACGCCTGCAACCATCTTTTTAAGCGGAACGCCTGCTGCAAGCATTGAAAGGCAACCGCCGCATGTTGACGCTTGCGACGATGAACCGTTCGATTCGTAAATCTCTGAAACGACACGCACTGTATATGGAAATTCTTCCCTGCTCGGCACCATAGGTGCAAGCGAGCGGCGCGCAAGATTTCCGTGACCAATTTCGCGACGACCTGTTGAAAGCCTGCCAACTTCGCCTACAGAATACGGCGGAAAGTTGTAGTGCAAAATAAAATGCTCGCTCGTCTTCCCTTCAATGTCATCGTATTCCTGCTCGTCGAGCTGCGTGCCAAGCGTTGTTACTGCAAGCGACTGTGTTTCGCCGCGCGTAAAAAGCGCAGAGCCGTGCGGACGCGGCAGCACGTTTATCTCGCATGTAATCGGGCGGATTTCGTCGCATTTGCGACCGTCAATGCGCACGCCATCATCAAGAATAGACGCGCGCAGCAACTTGTACTGTATGTCGTCAATGAGCGCATTGAACAGTTTGAGCTGCACTTCGTCTTCAAGCTGTTCCGCATGTTTTTCTGCAAGCTGTTTTTTTACTTCTTTGACCGCTGCGCTCCGTGCCATTTTGCCCTCGCGGAAACACGCATCTTTCATAAGCGGCGTCGCTTCGGCTTCAATCTGCTCGGCATTTGCAAGCGTCACCTCAAGCGGCGCAAGCGGCAATTTTTCCTTGCCGCATTGCTTTTGCAGCTCGTTTTGCAGACCGCACATCTCTGTGATAAAATGCTGCGCCTTTTCAAGCGCACCGAGCATGACATCTTCAGACGCTTCGTTCGCGCCGCCTTCCACCATTGTAAAGCCTTCTGCGGTGCCTGCAACGACTATCTCAAGCTGCGCTTTTTCAATCTGCGCAAACGTCGGATTGATTACGTACTCGCCGTTAAGATACGCAACACGGCACGCCGCAACCGGTCCATGAAACGGAATGTCTGAAATCGTTACTGCAGCAGATGATGCTACAACTGCAAGCACGTCAGGCGTGTGAATGCCGTCGGCAGAAACGCATGTGGGCACAATCTGAATCTCGCGTCCGAACGACATTTCAAAAAGCGGGCGCATAGGCCTGTCTATAAGGCGCGACACGAGAATCTCTTTGTCTTTCGGGCGTCCTTCGCGTTTCACAAATCCGCCGGGTATTTTTCCTGCGGCGTAAAATTTTTCGTTGTAGTCTACGGTGACAGGAACATAATCCATGCCTTCTACAACATTGCTTGAAGCGCATACTGTTGCAATGACGACAGTACCGCCCCACTGGGCAAACACGCATCCGTTCGCCTGCTTTCCAATTCTTCCTGTCTCTAAAATGAGGTCAGCGTCTCCTACTTTTGCTGTTACTCTTTGTACCATTCTTATCCTTCTACAATATATCTCTTGATATGAAATTTTATTAAAATTTTAAAAACATCGATCCCGCATGCGGCATCGCATTTTGCACAAAACGATTTTCCCGTAAAACAAAAAGCCTGCCGACCGCAGAGAACGCGTCATGCAGGCTTTGCGTCATTTGCGAAGACCAAGCTCTTTGATGAGCGCACGGTATCCTTCAAGATTTGTGCGCGCATAATACTTGAGCAGTTTTCGCCGCGCACCGACTACTTTGAGCAGCGCACGTTTTGAATGTTTGTCTTTTGGAAATTTCTTTTCGTGTTCGGTAAGCTGCTTGATTCGCTCGGTGAGCAGCGCAACTTGCACCCGCGTATTGCCGGTGTCTTTTTCATTTGCACCGTATTTTGTCACAACAGAAGATGTCGTTTCTTTTGAAAGTGCCATTAATATTCTCCTTACATCAAAATTCAATTTGGCATAAATTCAATCGTCCGTATGCCATGCGCGTTTTCTGAAGAAGCCTCTAGGCGAAGGTGACGAGACTCAACATAAAGACGCGCACGCATGCGTGTTTCTGGCGTTGCAAGCGCAACAGCATACATCCCTTCGGGCGGCAGCACTTGCACAATATGCTCGCGGCTGCACAAAAGCATGGAACTGCACTGCGTCCATGACACATGCGCACAGTCAAGCGCATAGTTGCGGCCGAGCATTTTTTCAGCAGCAAAAAGATCACCGCGCTGAATCAAAGAGCGTATAAGCGATGAACTTACGCGTTCTCCGTTGCACAGAACAGGAGCCGCAAATTCTGCGGCAATGCCGTTTTCTCGCGCAAACTGTGCAATTTCGTTCCTGCCATACGCACCGCGATGCCCGCACCGAAAATCAACGCCTTCAGCTATGTAGTTCATGCGGCAGCACGTGCGTAACATTGACAAAAAATTACTTCCGTCTATTTTACCAAATTCAGCAGAAAAGTCAATGACTATGGCAAACAACATGCCGTTTTTTTCAAATAGTTCAAGCCGCTGGTTGAGCGTAGAAATGTCGCCGCCATATGCATTGTCAGCCTTGAATGCTCCGAACGACTGGTTGAACGTGACAGCACCAGAAGCAAGCGAGCGCGCTGATGACGCGGAGCGCACCATGTCGAAAAGCACCGCATGACCAATATGCATGCCATCAAAATTGCCCACAGTGATTGCGCTGCCGTTGGCAAAAAGTGGCGGCAGACATTCCGCATCAGAGAGGATTTTTTCAATACTCGACCAGGTAAACACTGTCATGGTCACACACTATAGCATATTTTTGATTATTGTAAAATCGATGCATCTGCTTGTACAATTTTTGCATGAGCAGTACAATAGCCGCAGTATGCTGTGAAGCGACGGCTCACATGTCAAAAACACGCGCATTGCAGCATCATTACAGGAGCGCGTATGGCTGCAAAAAAGCAAGCAAAACAAACTGTTGCAAAAACACGGAAATCGTCCGCAAAAAAATCACACAGCAAAGCGATTGATTGGGCAAATCTCCCGTTTGCGTATGTAAAGACGAGCAAGCGCTTTGTTGCAACATATAAAAATGGAACATGGAGCGACGGCAAACTCACCACAGACGACACGATTACGCTCTCAGAATGCGCCGCTGTTTTGCAGTACGCGCAAACGTGTTTTGAAGGGCTCAAAGCGTACACAACAGAAGACGGACGCATAGTCGCATTCCGCCCGAACCTCAACGGCGAGCGCATGGAAAAATCGTGTCGCGGTCTTGAAATGCCCGTATACCCAAAAGAACAATTTGTAGAAGCAGTGCTTGCCACTGTACGGGCAAACAAAAAATTTGTACCGCCATATGGAAGCGGTGCGTCGCTCTATATCCGTCCGTACATGTTCGGCTCATCTGCTGTTATAGGCGTAAAGCCCGCAATAGAATATGAGTTCCGCATTTTTGTTACGCCTGTCGGTCCGTATTTTAAAGGCGGCATAAAGCCGATTGTGGTGCGCATTTCAGATTTTGACAGGGCAGCTCCGCATGGTACAGGCAATCTCAAAGCAGGACTCAATTACGCGATGAGTTTGCACAACATCGTTGACGCGCACAACAACGGGTTTGCAGAAAACATCTACCTCGACCCTCAAACGCATACGTATGTTGAAGAGACTGGCGGTGCAAATATTTTGTTCGTTACAAGTGATGGCAAAATTGTTACGCCAAAGTCAGACAGCATTCTTCCGTCAATCACAAAAAAATCGCTTATGCATGTTGCCGAAACCATGCTGCACATTCCTGTAGAAGAACGCAAAGTTGCAAAAAGCGAGATAGCGCAGTTCCACGAATGCGGCTTGTGCGGTACAGCCGCAGTCATTTCGCCCATTGGCAAAATAGTTGACCACGGCAAAGAAATCGTGTTTCCCGGCTGCGCGCACGAAATGGGACCGGTGCTCAGAAAACTGTACGCTACGCTCACCGGCATTCAGATGGGGCACATTCCTGCTCCAGAAGGCTGGCTCTACGAAATAGCGTAACTTTTACAATGCGCGTGCAAAAAAATAGTCAAGCACTCCCGCACCGAAAACGTCTGCAAGCGCATGAGCTGCAAAAAACGGAATAAGATTTTTTCTGCTCGTTTTTTCGTACAGCACAAAGAAAACGATTCCTACAACGACCGCAATGCCGACCGCAGACACAATGCCTTGATATGTGTGAAACGAAAACCGCACGATAAGTGAAAAGAGAAACGCGAACTTCAACTTTTCCTGCGGCACAGCCAGGCAGATTCCCAAAAAATACAGTTCCTCGTAAAAACCGTTGAGCAATGAATAGAGGACAAGCGAAACATCTATTGTTGGAAAAACGTTTGCTAATTCTTCTGTTGCTGACAAATCAAGTGGATTGTGCAGCAGCGCAGCAACGGTGATGTAAAAAATGTCCATGGCGAGCGAGACTGCAATAAAGAGCGCGCACCCAAAAAGCACTGCTTTAAATGTAATGCGCATGTGCCACTGCGAAAAGTCAAAACGGCGCAACCACAAGTACAGGAGCGCGACACATAATAAAACTGCTTGCGTTGCAAATGCCCTGTAATTGTCGTTTGCTGAAAATTCAAGCGCTTTTTCAAACGAGTGTGCCGCACTGCTGTAAAAAAAGCTTGTCGTCGATGTATACACGGCTCCACCAAACAAAATGACTGTGAGAATCGCAATGTCCCACCAATGCAATTCGCGCGTAACTGCGCCATTTTTTCGTATTTTTTGCAATAAATTCATAGAATCCTTCAGTGCTGCCACACAATGCACGATGTTTAACAATTATTAAATTATTCTTTTGCAACAGGGCGGCAGAACATACAATCTGCCACACATGTCATATACCATTAACAAAAAACAACAGTCACAGTTACAGACAAACAGCTGAGCGCAAATAACCTTGCCACAAAGCCGCTGTTGCATGAACATGGCTGCATGACGCTTGACATTACGCATCACATCATGTATAGTAAATATTGAATTGAATTTCGGTTTTAGGAGATGCGCGTGCCCCAATTTTTGAAGCAGGAAATTTATGATCGAATTTTTCAAGCTGGCATAGATGTCTTTTATGAGAAAGATTACAGGAGCGCGACAATGCACGAAATTGCGGAAAAAGCGCGCATTCCTGTCAGCCTCATCTATTCCTATTTCAAAAATAAGGAAGAACTTTTTGATAAAATCGCATCTTCCGTTTCAGTCAATTTTGATAAAATTATCGAAAAGGAAGAACAGGCATCCGGATTGCCATCTGAAAAATATCGGAATATAGCAGAGGGATATATACTCAACCTGCTGGAGCAGCACAAAACGCTCGTAATTCTCATGGACAAAAGTTATGGAACAAAATACGATGATTCCAAGCAGCAGATGATTCACTCGCTGCAGCAGCACATAAAACGTTCGCTTGTAAAAAAGCAACGCCGTCCATATCATGACATGCTCATCCATATCCTTGCAAGCAATTTTGCAGAAAGCATTTTGGAAGTTGCACGCCATTACGAAAGCAGAGAATTTGCGCACACAATGCTGCGCCTTGTTACAAAATGCTACTACGAAGGGGTAAACTCATTATGATAAAAAATTATATCTAGAATTGATTGGCGTGCATTAAAATTGAATTTACATTCTATTTTAGTGATGCAGTACATGCTCATATATAATGAAAAATCGAATTTAAATTCTTTTTTAGGCAGACAAAAGATGAAAACGATCATCATAACATTGAATTTTAATTCAATATTAATCATACGTTTTAGGAGGTTCTATGACAAACAAACAGGAGCTTGTAAAACACATAAAGCAAAAAAACAGGCTGCCAAATATCATGTTGTGCATAAAAATCACGCTTGACATTATTCCACACATTGTACTCCTTTCCCTGATACGTCAGGTTTTTACAAGCACGCTTTCAAATGCGCACATATATAGTGCAAGCGGCATATTTTTAGCGTGCTTTATTTGCAAGGCAGCGTGCACCTACATGGCAACATGGAAAGCACATGAAGCGGCGTACAACTGTTTGACAGAGTTGCGTTTGCAAATTGTCAAGCATCTTAAAAAGCTTTCGCTCGGCTTTTTCCAGATGCGCAAGACAGGCGATTTAACAAATATCGTTGAGCACGACGTTGAGCAGGTGGAAGTGTATCTTGCACATGGACTGCCTGAAATCATGTCTGCAACGCTGCTCCCGACAATCGTGTTTATTGTCATGCTGCTCGTGGACTGGCGTTTGGCAATTGCAATGATTGTCGGGGTGCCGCTCTCATGGCTCACAAAAAAAATCTCTACGCCGTTATGGAAAAAGAATACAAAAATATTTTTTGATTCTGTAACAAAAATGCAGGAAGACATTATGGAATATGTCGCCACCATTCCCGTTATTAAAGCGTTTGGAAAAGAAGAGACAAAAACAGAAAAGGCGTTGCAATCCATAGGCAATTACGACTACTGGGTAAAAAAAGCTATGGCGGGCGTTTCTGCTCCGCTCGGATTGATTGCGCTGTTCATGGAGTCGGGCGTTGCGCTTGTCATAATATTCGGCACTTATTTTCTTGCAAACGGAGAAATCGCCCTGTCGCGCCTCATCCTCTCCATCATTTTAGGCACGCTTTTTACATCATCAATCGCAAAAATTGCAACGTATCAGCATTATGGCATCGTATTCAACCAAGCGATGAAAAGCATTGACTCCGTAATAAACGCTCCTGCAACAAAACGTCCTGTAAGCACGCACCAAGCAGAAAACGGCGACATTGCAATAAACAATGTGAGTTTTTCATATGACGGCAAAGAAACCATATTAGAAAACATTTCGCTGTCATTCAAAAAAGGAAGCACAACCGCACTTGTCGGCGCATCTGGCTGCGGAAAAAGCACGCTTGCAAACATGCTCATGGGATTTTGGGAACCGACAGCAGGCACAATTTCAGTCGCAGGAAAAAATATAGCGTCGCTGTCCGAAAAACAGTTGAACAGCTTGTTCTCAATTGTGCAGCAAGATGTGTTTCTCTTCAATGTGAGCATGGAAGAAAACATACGTATTGGAAATCCGCTTGCAACTATGGAAGACATTGTGGAGGCGGCAAAAAAAGCGCGCATTCACAACTTCATTATGTCGCTGCCGCGCGGCTACAAAACGCTTGCAGGAGAAGCAGGCATAAAATTTTCAGGCGGTGAAAAGCAACGCATTTCAATTGCCCGCATGATTCTTAAAGACGCGCCTATCATCATTTTAGATGAAGCAACTGCCGCAGTAGATGCAGAAAACGAAACGCACATACAGGCGGCTATTGACGTTTTGAGCAAAAATAAAACAGTAATCACGATAGCGCACCACTTGGACACTATAAAAACAGCTCAGCAAATAGTCGTTATGGATAGCGGGCGCGTCATAGATACAGGAACACACAATGAGCTTATGGCGCGCTGCGCGTTGTATAAAAAAATGGTTGTAGAGCAGCGCAAAGTTGACAACTGGAAAATCAAAGATACCTCGCCGCAAGCGACGAGGCATGTTGTTCTCTAAAGGTGTCGCAGTCGGGTTTAATGCCTTTACTTGCGACGCAAGCGTCGGGGCATTAAACCCTCCGCACGAATAAAGGAAGTGTAATTTATGATAAAAGAAATAGTAGATATGCTCACCCCACGCGGAAAACGCTCGCTTTTTGCAAGCATCATGGGATTTACGCTGTACGCGCTCTCCGGTACAGCGATGATGGTCATTGCTCTCAAGGCAGTTGAAGCGATTGCTTGTGGCGGCACAAATGTGCGGCTGCATTGGATTCTCCTCGTAAGCTGTCTTTTCATAAAAGGATGCAGCAACATCTTTGCAGATATAAAAAAACACTATGCAGGATTTGACATTGTCTTTCAAATTCGCAAAAACATCATCTGCAGATTGAAAGCGTTTTCGCTCGGCTTCTACACAAACGAGCGGCTCGGTGAGATAAGCACGATTATTCACAAAGATGTGGATACTATGGAGTTGATAGTCGGGCATGTATGGACAAGAATGACGGCAGACTTTATCGTATCTGTCGTGCTCTTTGCGCTGCTGTACATTTTCAATGTGCGCATGGCGCTCCTCATGGTTTCTGCGCTCCCTGTTGCACTAACGTTTCTTGCTCTGGGACTTAAAAAAGTAGCAAAGCTTGAGCAAGCATCTGGCAACGACCTTGCCGACATGGCAAGCGTCTTTGTTGAATACGTAAAAGGCATTCCGCTTTTAAAAGCGTTTTCAGAGAGCCGCCAATTTGAAAAAAAAATTGAGCGGGCAACTGCACGTTTTGGCAAGAGCAGCAAGGCGACTGCAAAAAGCAGAGCATTAGTTTTGGCAATATACGGCTTGCTCATAGACATGTCGCTCTGGATGCTGCTCACTATAGGCATTGCATTCGTGCTGCAAGGAAAGTTGTCAATGTTTACGTATGTGTTTTTTGTGATTATAAGCCGTGAATTCTACAAGCCGTTTCTCGCGCTTGAAACGCATTGGGCAAATTATCTAAAAGCGGCAGACAGCTTTAAGCGCATTAAAAAAATCATAACAGCTGAAACTGTCGCAGAGCCCGCGCATCCAGCGCATCCTGCAAACTACGCCATTTCGTTTAACAATGTTTCTTTTGCTTATGAAGCAGACGGATTTTCTATGAACGATATTTCGTTCCACACACCTGAACGTACGCTCACAGCACTTGTCGGAAAGTCAGGCTCTGGAAAGACAACAGTAACAAATCTTCTGCTGCGCTTTTGGGATGTTTCAGGCGGAACTGTGCGCATTGGCAACACAGACATACGTGACATGCGCTATGACGAGCTGCTCGGAACTATAAGCATTGTCATGCAAAATGTGCAGCTGTTCGCAGACACAATTGAGAGAAACATCCGCATAGGAAAAAAGCATGCGACAACAGATGAAATTATAGCGGCTGCAAAACGCGCGCGCATACACGACTTTATCATGTCGCTGCCTAATGGCTATGAAACACAAGTTGGCGAAAACGGCGTAGGTCTCTCTGGCGGGCAAAAGCAGCGCATCTCGATTGCACGCGCATTTTTAAAAAATGCGCCTATTCTGTTGCTCGACGAAATTACAAGCAATGTTGACCCAATAAATGAAGCGCTGATTCAAGAAGCTATATCAGAACTCGCAAAAGACAGGACAGTGCTCATAATTGCGCATCACTTGAGCACCATCCGTTCTGCTGACCAGATACTTGTCTTTCAAGGCGGCAGCATTGTCCAGCGGGGCACGCACGATGAACTGCTTTTAAACAAGCACGGCTGCTACTGCAAGCTCTGGAATGCGCACGAAAATTATGGAGGCCTCAATCGACCGTAATGGAAACGGTCGCAAACATTCCTCTCACATGCTTTTTGTTTCAATTGCCTTTTCGCAAGAACGCGTCTTTATACCCGTATGATTTGAACCGCTCCATAATTACGCCGTATTCATCAACAGAAAGCGGACCTATCATCACTTGCGTCGCTTTGCCAGAAGCAAGCGGCACGAGCACAAGCGGGTACATGCTCTCGTATTTTCTCACTGTATCGCAGATGTTGTTCGCATCTGCAAGTGCGGCAATCTGTACGTAATATTTCCCTTTTTCGAGAGAGGCAGCAACATATTTATTGAAATCGCTTCCGATAGGATTGCGCATCAATGTGGTACTTTCAGCAGGAGTCGCAAATTCTGCGAGCTCATAGCTTTGTTCATTTTCTATATCAGCCGCAGGTGCATCAAATTCGTTTGCAAGCTGCTGTTCGTCAAGCACAATTGCGCTATACGATTCTGAAAGCACTCCATCTGCAATAACATCGGGCTCATCGTCTGCAAAACGTTCGCCAACCGCTTCAGGTTCATCGTCTTGCGACAATGCGTCAACCTCTTCAGCGTGCGGCTGGGCATCTGCAAGTTCTACAGGCGCGTCAGAAAATTCTTCTGCACCTGTTGCAGGCATTTCGGGCAACTCTTCTGCAATTGCTTCAAACTCGCTCGGAGATTCTTCTGCAACCGCTTCGGGCTTTTCGTCTGCAAAACGTTCGCCAACCGCTTCGGGCTCATCATCTGCAAAACGTTCGCCAATCACTTCGGGCTCATCATCTGCAAAACGTTCGCCAATCACTTCGGGCTCATCATCTGCAAAACGTTCGCCAACCGCTTCAGGTTCACCGTCTTGCGACAATGCGTCAACCTCTTCAGCATGCGGCTGGGCATCTGCAAGTTCTACAGGCGCATCAGAAAATTCTTCTGCACCTGTTGCAGGCATTTCGGGCAACTCTTCTGCAATTGCTTCAAACTCGCTCGGAGATTCTTCTGCAACCGCTTCGGGCTCATCATCTGCAAAACGTTCGCCAATCACTTCAGGCTCATCGTCTGCAAAACGTTCGCCAATCACTTCAGGCTCTTGCATGACGCGACTGTCATGCACAACTTCATCAGACTCTGCAAGGTATTCTAAAATAGCGCCATCGCTGCCACTTTCCCGCTCAATCACAATAGGGTTTGATGACGGCATAGAGATGCCCTGAGACTGCTCAAGCGCCCCAGTCATGCTTGCTACGGGCGTTTCAGTTTGCTCTGAAAGCCCATTTCCGTCTGCAAGAATTGCTGTTCCAGAGACGGCTTCGTCAAGCTGTCCGCTGCGTTTTGTGATTTTTACGATTATATTTGCATCTTTCTTTATGCCAAGTGCAGCTGCCGCTTCGGGCGAAAGCAAAATTGCAACACCTTCAGACGGGTCAAGAGCGCCGACAACTAAAATATCAAGCGTCTTCTCCGTTGCAAGATGAGACACAAGAATGCTGTCGCCAGGAAGATAGCCAACTGTTTTTGCAAACAGTCCCTTTGGGAATTCGCCGTCGTCAGCAACGACAGCTCTACCGTCGAGAGATGGGCTGAATGAAACAAGCGCAAAGCATAGAGCAATGAGCGTACATATCATCCCTATTTTCTTACTCATGGAAATTCCTCCTGCGCTACCGTCGTTTTTTTTT
>JAFSRD010000011.1 GCA_017446265.1 Treponema sp. | reverse complement strand
CAGGGAAGTTTTTCGACATAGCGATAGCGTTTTGGAATTACAATGTTTTCGAAAAACTGCATAAGGTAGTCGTGGAAAAATCGATTTATTTCTAATTTTTTCGATCCTCTAAATTTTTCGATTCCATCGTTATTAAAAACGATTGCAGCAGCTAAATACTGGCGAACATCTTCGAGGGCGAGCACTTTTACATCTTTTACAAGTCCGCTTTGCAAAATGCGATTTTCCACTTCTGTTAAAGAAATGCGTTTCTCTTCAATTTTTACAATGGAGTCCTGCCTGCCTTTTAAAAGAAAACGACCGTCCGCTTGGATTTCGACTAAATCACTTGTCGCAAATCCTTCAGGATTTTTAATATACGGAGAAATAATTACAAGGCAGCCGTCTTCTCCTTTCCAGATTTTTGCGTTATCAAAGGGCGTCCAGTAAAGACCGTCTTTACTTTGCTGCCTATACGCAATTCCACTTGTCTCTGTTGAACCATACACTTCTAATGGACAAAATCCAAACACGCGTTCAGTCTTTTTTGCAAGCTCTTCACTGACTGCCCCACCACTTGTAAAAATAAAGCAGTCGTTTAGTGTTAAAGATTTTTCTGTTTCGACAGTGCGTTTTAAAAATGCAGGAGTCGCAATAATCATATAAGATGAATCTGTTAATTTTTCAAATTCTTCAGGAAACTCAATTCTAGTGCGACGAAACGGCACACCATAAGAAAACGGCAACGAAATGCCAAACAAAAATCCGTAGATGTGATGCTGGCTTACAGTTGTTACAAGTTTTCGCTTTTGGAATTCAATGCCCCATTTAGATGCAATAAATGCATTGTCTAATTCAAACTCTTTCATTCGTTGGACTACTGCCTTTGGCTTTCCTGTTGAACCTGATGTATACATAAGGATTTTTGTTTCATCTGCATTTATCGGAAAATTTTTACGAACTTCGCATTCGCTCAGAAGAGGCGTGTTCTCGATTATATCTGGAATAAAGTGATAGGTGCCTACTTTGCTTTTATCTACTTTTTGGTCGCTCAAAAATTCATCAGTAGATGATTTTATTTCTGCAATATATTCACTCGAAATATTTTGAGTAAGGCTAACCGTTTTTTTACATTGAAGAAGAGAAACAAATGTACACAAAAAATAGTAGTAATCTTCGCAGTGTAAAATAAAATTATTGGCATCTTTCGTATTTATAAAGGAGCGCATCTTTGCACAGTCTTCGAGAAAGTTTGACCAAGTTTTGTAAATTCCTTTTTGCCATGTATCTTCATAACACAGAATAAAATCATCGTCTCTTGAATTTGCCGTAAATTCTGTGATTGTGCATTTTTTTTCCATACGCTTATTCACCCTCTTTCTAATAATAAATTCTACTAAGAACATAAGTCCCATGAGTATATAAGAAATGCCTCCGCTATAAAATGCCCAAATTTTATCCGAGCAAAAAAAAGCGGTAAAGGCTGCAATGCTTCCGTTGCAAACAAAAAAAATGCACCATGCAATTGTAACTTTTCGACAATATTTTTTAACAAGGTTTTCTGTGCTAGAAGCCCTAATTGATTTATCTTGCAGTTGTGCAAATCTAAAAATTATGTTTGGCTCAAAAAGTAGTGTGCTAGAAAAAACAACGAGTAAAACTACACTTATAACAACAGAGTAAAGTTTTAAAAAAATATTTTGATTTGTAAAAAAACATGCAAGTCCTGCTGCAAGAAGTAGCGATGCTTGCAAAAATGGTTTCCAGTCTAGCCGCGTTTTTTCTTTTTTAGTTTCCGCTTTTTTGCTATTTTTGTTTCCAGACTTTCCTGTAAGGCTTAGGAAAAATGTTAATGCAAAAACAACAACTACCAGCGACAAAACTCTAACTGGCAGTTTTAGCACAACTAAAAGCGTAAAAATTAAAAATGGGTAAAGTGCCACAATGATGTAAAAAAGAATTCCTAAAAAGCGTTTCATGTTTTTTTAGAAGTATGCTTGTGGCACTTACGAGAATTATGCTTGTTGTGTGTATGGAAGTAAAGCGTCTACAACATCTTGCATTGTCTTTACTGTTTTGAAAATTGCAGGGTCTACTTTTCCTCCCGGAATAAAATCTTTCGTCTTGCCAATTAAATCAATTGTGTCAATTGAATCAAGATCAAGATCGTCTACAAGTAACGCGTCAGGCGTAATTTTGCCCTCTTCAATTTCAAACTCATCTGCAAGGATAGATTTTAATTTGTTAAAAATTTCTTCTTTGGTCATAATTTTCTCCTTGTTATTGTACCTGCATGGCAGAAATATATTCAGCTAATGCATCGACCGATGCAAAATGCTTTTTGTTGTCAGCACTCTCTGAAGAAAACTTAATGCCAAACTTCTTTTTGAGTGCAACGCCCAATTCAAGTGCGTCAATTGAATCAAGACCAAGCCCTGTACTGAAAAGCGGGTCTGAGTCAACAATGTCTTCTGGCGTAACATCTTCAAGTTGTAATGAAGAAATAATCACTTCCTTTATTTGCTGTTTTAATTCGTCCATCAGTTCCTCAAATACGATGTAAAAGTATACAAATTTTAGGAAATAATAGCAAGAGCACGCATTGAAGAGCAAATCAAGGCGCGCAGCATCCATGTCGCAAGCCTTTCACGATTGATTGCAGGCAGCATTTGTTAGAAGCCTTCCGTTTCTATACGGTTTTTACCGCCTTCTTTGCTCTGGTACAACGCTTTGTCTGCACGCTCGTACATCGCTGTAAAGCTGTCGTCGTGATGTGAAACTGCAATGCCAATTGAAAGCGTCACTTCTGTTTCAAAATTTTTTGCCTTACACGCCTCTTTAATCGCTTTGAGCACGCGCACAGCTTTGCTCTTTACAACAATTAAATTGCCTGCCTGAACCATGAACACCATGAATTCATCACCGCCAATCCGTCCAATATAGTCGCTGTGGCGGAATATGTCGCGCAGCACTTCTGCTACTGTTTGTAACACCACGTCGCCGAACACATGACCGTATGTGTCGTTGCAATGCTTGAAATTGTCGATGTCGATCATGAGCATTGCGTGAAAATCTGTGCTTGACGCATGCAGCACATGCGACACGCGCTGCTCCATAGTGGCGTGATTGAACAATCCTGTGAGTTGGTCTGATTCGGCACGCATTTCTAATGCGGCAGTTTCCAAATGCGACTTTGTAATATCAACCGTACTTAAAATGACGCAAATGTCTGCAACAGAATTCATCATCAAATATGCTGTAGAGCGAAACCAGCGCGCGCCTTTGCCGTCGTCGAAATCAAGTTGATACTCTTGCGACACTTCTCGTTCGCCGCGATTAAATGCGCTTATCAAATTTTCTCGCAGGAATTTTTCAAGCAACTCACTTCGCTGCGAGTGGTCGGCGACACGCTCAAACACTGCACGGGAAAATTCGTTGTATGTTTTAGGCTGATTTTTGCCAATAAATTTGAGCAATGCATCATCTTGTAAAAAAAGTTTATCATGCGTTAAATTCACTTCCCACACAAAATCAGCTCCAATTGCAACAGCTGCGCGGTATTGCTTATATTTTTCTTCCGCTTGTTTTTCAATCGTAATATTGGCACTGAACGCAATTGCGCGGACAGGTGTACCGCTTTCATCAAAGATAGTCTGCGAATACATGGTGAACCACACCCACCCTCTATCTTTTTCCATGACGCGCATTGTATATTCGCACTTTGGAACGCCGCTATACACTTTGCGAAAAAAATCTCTGTATCCGTCACAGTCGTTGGGATGAATAGTTCCTGTCTTAATAATAGATTCAGGCGCGTCGGGCATTGAACGGCTGATTCCTGTTCGACTGCCTTCGTTGTATATTTGATTGACGGTGCGGTTCGGAATATCTATTACCATAATCACATGATTTGTCAGTCCCATTGCCACGCGGTACATTTCTTCGTTCAGTTGCAGCTGCTCAAAACACGCTTGTTGCGATTCATAGCTTCTTTGCAGTTCTATGTAGCTTTGTTTTAGTTCGCCTATGTTGATGTTTGCATTTTCTCCATACACGTCAAGCTGCGCGTGTTGTGCAAGCCCAGAAATATCAGTGAGCGAGCCATAAAAATGGCGATGCCCATTTTGCTCACGCAGAAAGAACAAGCGCAAATACACCCAACGCACGCTTCCATCTTTTCGCGTGTAGTGAAATGCCCCAAACGCACCTTTTGGCGCGTCACGGTATGCGCGTTCAAATTGTTCCTGCAATTTTTCATATTCGTTGTTTTGCACGTGACCGCCTGCAGCAGTTACTGTGCTGCCAGAACCTTCTTGAAAATATCGATAATACGGTTCATTCACGCGCTCAATTTCAATATTTCCGCCGAACACATCAAAAAACGCGACAGGTCCCATCAAATCATTGAGCAATGTGTCTGTTACGTCTGTGCTTTCCATAAGTTCGCGCAAATGAATCTGGTCTACGTTTTTTCCGGTGTAGCCTGAATAATCAATATGCGCTTCGTCTGACAAAAGCGCTTCAAAATCTTTCACGGGCATAGGTTTGTAGTAATAATACCCCTGCGCGTATCGGCAGCCCATATCTACGAGAAATTTTACTTGGTCGGTCGTTTCAACTCCTTCCATGATGACAGGTACATTTATCAATCGCGCCATGTTCACAACAGATTCAAGTATGTCGAGCCCGCGTTTGCGGTTTTCGTCAGAGCCGCGCAAAAACTTCATGTCGAATTTTAAAATGTCAAAACTGATATTGCGCAGCATGTTGAGCGAAGAATAGCCCGAACCAAAGTCGTCCATGAGCATCGGAAATCCTGCTTCTTTGAGCTTGTTGATTGCTTCGCCTATTACTGTATAATTTTCTGCATATGCGCTTTCTGTAATCTCTATTTCGATGAGATGCGGGTCAATGTCGTATTTTTTTACAAGAGCAATAAAAAATGCAGCTACATCAAATGAGAATATATCTGTACGCGAAACATTGACAGAAATAGGCAGCGGCTTGTGTCCGCCGTCTATCCAGATACGCTGCCATTCACATACTTTTTCCCAAATGAATTTGTCAATAAACGAAGTAAAGCCGCTTTTTTCGAGCAATGGCATAAATCTTCCAGGTGGCACTAATCCGCTGTCTTTGTGAATCCAGCGTACGAGCGCTTCTGCCCCAAGAATTTTTCCCGAACGCATGTCGCACTTTGGCTGCACGTAAAAAACAAATTCTTCTTCGTCGAGCCCGCGCTGAATGTCTGCAAGCATTTTGATTTCTTCATCCAGCACTTTGCCAATATCTTTGTCGTATTCAACGGAGCGCGCAAGTCGATTCCCGCGTACGCTTGCAAGCGCAATTGCCGCGCGGTCGTACATGACTTCTGCAGAAGGCGTTTTATCATCAATATGATAAATGCCTGTGACGATAAAAAAATTGCTCGTGTCGTTTGGCAACACATGGCAGTCTGCAAGTACTTTTTCTATATTTTGAATTTGTTGTGCGTTGCTTGGAATGCATAGTGCGAATTGCGCTCCGCCGAAATATCCTATAACGCCACCGAATTGGCTTTGAAACTGTAAAAGAGTTTTTGCTACAAGCGATAGATATGTATTGCCAAGTTCTTTTCCATACCAAAGACGAAAAAAACGAAAATTGTCAATTTCTACTGCAAGCATGCTATGTGCTATGTCGTGATTTTTTTGCAAATACACATCGGCTTCGCGATAAAATGTCTTTTCATCGTAACATTTGAAAAGATAATTTTCTCGTGTCTCTTTCATATGCATTGACTGTCATTTTATCGTATGTTAAAATTATTGTCTATTATGGATAAATCATTATATAGCATAGAAAAATTCAAACAAGACAATATTCGTGCAGTCGATGCAAAATTCGAGGCACAAAAAATAGCGTTTAGCCCTCTTTCTTTTCAAGCAATTCGTGCTACTTTGGAACTTGGCATTTTAAAATTGATTGAAGACTCAGGCGAAAAAGGCATTTCGCTTAGTGAACTTGCACAAAAAACTAACATTTCAGAATATGGCGTTGGCGTTCTATTAGAAATGGCACTCGGCATGAATGTTATTAAATTAGCAAAAGATTCAAGCGAAAAAGACGAACGCTTTGTGCTTGGCAAAATCGGCTGGATGCTCTTAGAAGATGAACTAACGAAAGCGAATTTTAATTTTACGAACGACATCTGCTACAAGGGTGCCTACGATTTATTAGACTCGGTAAAAATGGGAAAGCCTGTTGGTCTAAAACACTTTGGCGAAAACTGGACGACAATTTACGAAGCACTTTCATCACTTCCAGAAAGAGCAAAAACAAGTTGGTTCGCTTTCGATCACTTTTATTCAGACATCGCGTTTCCAGAAGCACTCCCAATTGTATTTAAAGATAAAGTTAATCATCTCGTAGACATAGGTGGAAACACCGCAAAGTGGGCATGTGCATGTTGTGCGTACAATCAAGATGTAAAAATTACTATTGTAGACTTGCCAGGTCAAACTGCCGTTGCAGAAAAAAATGCGAAAGCACAAGGTTTTGAAAATCGCATTGGCACTCACGCAGGAAATGTTTTAGACGATAACACAACGCTTCCAGAATCTCCAGATGCTGTTTGGATGAGCCAGTTCCTCGACTGCTTTTCACTAAATCAAATCACTAAGATTTTAAAAAAGGTTTACAATGCTGCAACGGAAAAAACTAATGTCTATGTTTTAGAGCCTTTGTGGGATAAGCAACAGTTTGAAGCAAGTTCGTATTCTTTGCAAGCAACATCGCTTTATTTTACCTGCATGGCAAATGGCAACAGCAAGATGTATCGCTATGGGGAGCTTGTAGAGGCAATCGAGAAAGCAGGCTTTACGCTTTCATGTGCCCACCACAATCTTGGCTCTAACAGTTATTCACTCCTTGTATTTAAAAAAGCCTAGGACGAGGTTTTTATGGCACTTGCACTTTCAAATTTGTGTGCGTGGGCACCGGGCATTTCCTCTTCTGATGAATGGCAAAAATGGGCAAGAGGCGAAATGCAGATTGCACATACAAAGGATGCACCAAAACTTTTGTACACAGACATGCTCTTTCGCCGCCGTTTAAGTCAAATTAGCAAGATGACTGTAGAAGTTGTTCACAATGTAATCGAAAAATTTCCAGAAGCTCATAATTTAAAACAAGTGTTCATCTCGTGCAGAGGAGAGCTCGCTCGTGAATTTCAAATCAGTAAGATGCTTGTAGAAGATCACGCAATTTTACCCGCTCCATTTTCGCTGTCGGTTTTTAACACGCCAATTGCATTAACAACAATTGCACTAAAACTGCATGCAGGGTATACGGCAATCTATCCATCGAAAGAAAATTTTTGTGCAGCATTTCAAGGGGCGGCTGCTCCTATACTTTCTGGAACAGAAGAGAAAATTATTTTAGTCTATGCTGATGAACTTGTACCGGAAGAATATAACGAAATTGAACCTACTATGCATGAAGTGCTTGCATTTGCAGCCGTTCTTTCTAATGCGGACAATGCCAATAAAAGCATAATAGAAACGACTACAACAGAAAATAGCAAAAATTATATTATTGATGATTGCACTACAGTTCCAAAAAGTGCAGCAGAATTTTTAAAACTGATAATTAGGGAAGAGGGATTGAACACTCCGCACGAATAAAGTAACTTTATAAGGAAATAATATGAGAGATGAACAAGAAACAGAAAAGAGCACAACGCTGTCCCCGTACGACCACAGCGATTTACCGCCTGTAAAAAATCCTCTTCGGTATGTGTACGGTTGTTTGATGAAATTATTTTTCTACGCATTTTTCGGGATTGGCAGTGTTGTGCTTGGCATTGTTGTATTTCCGATTGAGCGGCTTATTTTTCATCCAAAAGAAAAATTTCAAAAAGTAGCACGAGCAACAGTTTCTGCGACATTCCGCTTTTTTATCGGCTTTATGAATGTTACAGGTGTTACTCATTATAACATTCCCGACAAAAAAGCATTTAGAAATTTAAAAAACAAAATTGTTGTGGTAAATCATCCGTCAATGTTGGACGTTGTGTTTATAATTTCACTTATTCCAAATGCCGACTGCATCGTTCGCGGAAGCCTTGCAAACTCAATGTACGCAGGCGTTATACGGCAGCTCTACATCGTAAACTCACTCGACTACAACGAAATGATTGACCTTTGCAAAAAATCTTTAGCACAAGGAACAAATTTAATCGTATTTCCCGAAGGAACTCGAACTCCACGACACGGAACGAATCCGTACAAAAAAGGAGCGGCACGAATGGCACTAGACACAGGAAGCGATGTTCAGCCTGTGTATATTGGCGGCAGCGACAAATATGGTTTGGGCAAGCACGATGCTTTTTTTTCTTATAGCCGCTCTGGTGCGTATGTTTACAATATTCATCTATTGCCAGAAATAAAGATTGATGAATACAAGAAATTCGAAAATCAAATAGCAGCAAAACGCCTTACAGAAAAAATGCACGAAGTGATTGCCAGCGCTGCAAAAGAACTTGACGGAAGAATTGTGTGATTGAAGCAATAGACCTGTTCTGAAACTTTAGTTTCAGAACAGGTCTAATATATTAACGCTCCGCACGAATAAAATGTGTTGCTATGTGCGTTTCTTGCTGTGGCAAACCGTATGCGTCTTTTCCAAGTGCAATGCTTTTTATTAAAAAGGCAATGTTGCGTCCAAGCGTGCGCATAATCTGCAAGCCTTCTTCATCTTTGCGTACGTCATCGGCAGTAAATCCGTGCACTTGATTCCAGTATTGGCTTGATGCTACAGGCATCTGTGAGATTGTAAAATATTTATTAAGTTCGTCAAATGTTGCTGTATTGCCGCCGCGTCGTGCGCTTACGACTGACGCGCCTACTTTCATCCGCTTGCTGAACGGCGAGCTGTAAAAGAGTCTGTCAAGAAACGACACAAGCGTACCGTTTGCAGACGCGTAGTAGACAGGCGAGCCGACAACAAGGCCGTCTGCGTTTTCGAATTTTTTTGCCGCGTCGTTTACTATGTCGTCGAATGTGCATTTGCCGAGTGAACGGCATTTTCCACATGCGATGCATCCGCGAATGTCTTTATTGCCGACATGCAACAGTTCTGTGTCAATTCTTTCTTCGTTCAGCATGCGTGCAACTTCGCTCAACGCGGTGTGCGTACAACCTGCAGCATGCGGACTCCCATTGATTAGTAATACGTTCATAAAATTCTCCGATAAAACTATATGAGCAAAAAAAGCAGCTGTCAAGGAGTTGCGATGCGGTAAAAACAACAGACCGCCAAAGACGGCGGTCTGGGGGCGAGCATGATAACGTGCAATACAACAGATTATGCAAGTAGTTTATTTATAACAGCTGTTGTAAGTAAATTTGCAAGGAATGTTTTCCATTCGTTTTCTTCACCTGTAACAACTGTATAAGAAGTATCACGAACACATTCTGGTGTAGATATTGTTTTTGTATGAAAAGAGCGAACTATTCCGAGAGCTGTCCATAAATCAGCGGAGAATGAACGTACCCCTCCTTCCGTCTCAACGTTCTCTCCAGTTTTAATAGTTTTTACAACAATATTATTATTTGTAAGACTGTTAAAAACAGAATTTCCTGATGTGCCACGTACAATAATAGTCAACCCTGCATCAAGTTTACCGCTATTTATGTGCGTATTGCTTATGGAAATCGATGATCCCGAATCATTATAATAAAGGTAACAATAAATATTATTGCCGCTGACTGTTACCGTTTCCTCAATCCACGTATTTTTTGGTGCAAATGCTTCTTGTATTGTATTTTTTGAATCGTTATCACACCCTGTCATAACAATGCCGCACACGAGCACGGCAATGCCCGTAAATAAAGCTGCTAATTTTTTCATACAAAATCCTCCTGAATGAAATATCATAAAATAAATATAGTGTATTTTTATAAAATTTTGCAATAATAAATTTATCATATCCGCATAATAATGTGTTATAAATGCTTGTAACGGCAGGCAGTTTGCCGCATGGAACTATTTTTCGACATGCTCATATATCCTGCCACGAACAAAGCGGCAGCAATTGCTCCTGCATGCACATTGTGCTATAATCACGCCATTATGAGTGATGATGTACGGGTGCGCTATGCACCTTCTCCGACAGGATTGCAACATATAGGCGGTGTGCGCACGGCGCTTTTTAATTATTTATTTGCTCGTTCAAAAGGCGGAAAATTTATTTTGCGGCTTGAAGACACTGACCGCACGCGCTATGGAGAGGAATACGTAAAAAATTTGTACGACACCATGCGTTGGCTCGGCTTGGAATGGGATGAAGGTGGCAATAAAGGCGGTGAGTTTGGTCCATATGTGCAGAGCGAGCGATTTGATTTGTACAAAAAATATGCAGAGGAGCTTGTTGCAAATGGTAAGGCGTATTACTGCTTTTGCGATGCAGAGCGCCTTGAGCGAATTCGCAAGATTCAAACAGAAAACAAAATGGCGCCGGGTTACGACCGCCACTGTCGCACGCTCACTCCCGAAGAAGTGCAAGAACAGCTTGCAAGCGGAACGCCGTATGTAATTCGTTTAAAAGTGCCGCTTGAAGGCGAAACAGAATTTCACGATTATTTGCTTGGCGACATCAAATGGAAAAACGAAGACATCAGTCCCGACCCGGTGCTGCTTAAAAGCGACGGCTTTCCGACCTATCATTTGGCAAATATTGTTGACGATCACTTTATGCGCATTACACATGTGTTGCGCGCGCAGGAGTGGATTCCGTCAACGCCGCTTCACGTGCAGATGTACCACGCGTTTGGATGGGAGCATCCCGAATTTTGTCACTTGCCAATGGTGAACGGTAAAGACGGGCAAAAGCTTTCGAAACGACATGGAGCAACGAGCGTGAATGAGTTTCGCGCGCGCGGCTATCTTCCAGAGGCGATTATCAATTACGTTGCCATGCTTGGTTGCTCGTACATTGATGGCAAAGACATGTACACGCTGCAAGAGTTGTGCGAGTGTTTTAAAATAGAACACCTCAACAAATCGCCTGCCGTGTTCGACTACAAGAAGCTTGAATGGTACAACGGGCAGTATATCCGTTCTCTTTCTGACGAGGAGCTGTATGTACGGACGCTGCCGTTTATTACGGGCACCGGCGATGCATCCCTTTCTGTAAATGAAAGCGATGAGTTCCCAGCTCCTCATGTGGGGCAGAATTACTCAGGCATTGCGCTCGGAAGCGATGGCGAGCCTGTGTGCGTTGACAAATCTATGCACATGACAAGCAGCGATGTAAAAGCGGCGCTCATGAAGCTTATGCCGCTCATTAAAGAGCGCGTGCACTATCTTACAGATAGCGCGGAGATGGTGCGCTTTTTGTTCACCGAGCCTGCCGTTCCGCCAATTGCAGAAATCGTGCCAAAAAAACTTGACGAGGCAAAAACAAAAGAAGTACTTGAAGAGGCAAAAGCATTTGTGAAAAAAATTGAGCACATGAGCCATGAAGATGCAGAAAATCTTGCGCGCAAAACAGCAGAAGAACTCGGCGTAAAGCTCGGTGACTTTATGATGCCCATACGAATGGCGGTGACGGGAAGTCGCATAAGCCCGCCGCTTATTGGCTCTCTTTTGATTCTTGGTGTTGAGCGCTCGTGCGCACGCATTGAAAAAACGCTTGCAACATTCAGGTGATTTTATGACGCTCGTGCTGCAATGCGTGAACAGCGAGTGAATGTGCTACAGACATTGCGGCACGTAGTGCAGCAGCGCCAATCGATATTTTAGCAGTTTGCTGTTTCGCTTTATCAAAATATATAGCCACTTGTCAGTTGATTGTTTTTTTATTCTACATGACGGAACATTTTATGCAGTACCACTAAAATTAATAATGTCGAGAGGCAGTGAATTTGCAGCGCTTCAGTTAACTAAACTAGCAGTGCATGCGAATTGCACGCAAAGTACGCAATGTCATTGAAAAAAAATAACGTTTATTGTAAAATTGTATGTTAGTTTGTAAGAAATTTATTCTTTAGGAGGTTTATATGAAAAAGGTGTGGATAATCGTATCTGCCGTCTGTTTTGCAGCTGTGCTCATGTCTGGCTGTGGCGGCAATAAAAGTTCGGGAACTGAATTTGTAATTAACAACGGCGCAGAACCGCAGTCTGTAAATCCGACACAGATTGAAGGCACGGTAGAGCATCGTATTTACATGGCGCTTTTTGAGGGACTTGTTGCATATGACCCGAAAACTTCAGCAGCAATTCCAGGTGTAGCAGAGAGCTGGAGCCGAAGCAACGATGATACAGTTGTTACGTTTAAGCTTCGCGAGACGACATGGAGTGACGGTACGCCCATTACAGCGCAGACATTTGTAGATTCATGGCTGTATTATATGGCGCCTGAAACCGCTGCGGTGTATGCGTACATGCCCGCTATGGTCATCAAAGGAGCAGAAGAGTACAACGCAGGAAAGGCGCCTGCAAGCAGCGTAGGAATTCGTGCGGTTGACGACTACACATTTGAAGTGACGCTTGTCGGTCCTGTACCGTATGCTGTCGACATGATGGCACATTACGCATTTTCTCCGATTCCAATGCACGCCATTGAAAAATTTGGCGATGACTGGATTAAACCGAACAATTTTGTTGGGAACGGTCCGTTTGTGCTTGAATCGTGGACTCCGCAGGATAAACTCACTGCTGTGCCGAATGACAAATACTGGAACAAAGAAAATGTGTTCCTCTCGCGCATTACGTTTCTCCCAATTGATGACACCGTTACATCATACAATAGATACAAAAACGGCGAGGCGGACTGGAACGTCACAAACCTTTTCCCGCTTGATATGCTCGACGAAATCAAACTCCGTAGCGATTATCAACTTGCACCAAACCTTGCTTCATATTACGCATGGATAAATGTAAACAATAAAGTGCTTGGCGACGTGCGTGTCCGTAAAGCGCTCATCATGGCGCTCGACACAGAAGAGCTTGTGAGCAAAGTTATGCGTGCAGGTCAGCTTGCTACTGGCGCATTTGTTCCTGAAATGACAGGATACAATCCGCCAGAAGGGTTCAAATTCAATCTTCCTGAAGCGAAAAAACTGCTTGCAGATGCAGGCTATCCCGAAGGGCGCGGTTTCCCGAAATTCACTTACATCTACAACACAAACGACGCTCATAAAAAAGTAGCGGAGTGGCTTCAGCAGCAGTGGAAGAAAAATCTCGGCATTGACGTTGAGTTGCAGAATATGGAATGGAATTCGTTCCTTGCAAAACGTCAGGCAAATGACTTTGACCTTGCGCGTGCAGGCTGGGTTGGCGACTACCAAGATCCGTCAAACTTTCTCGAATTGCTTGTTACTAGCAGCGGCAACAACGATGGTCGTTACAGCAACGCAGAATTTGACAGTCTCATAAAACAAGCGGCAACTATGTCGGCAGGGGCGGAGCGCATGAACGTGCTTGAGAGCGCAGAAGCAATCGCCATTGGTCGTGATGCTGCCGTTATTCCGCTGTACATCTATGTTACGCAAAATCTTATCGACTTGGACAGATGGGACGGTTGGTACAAGAACACGCAAGACATTCACCCGTATGTGGGCATAAAACCAAAGCAGTGATTGAATTAAAAAAATATACAGTTGTCTGAAAAGGCTTGCTGCTATGAAATTGCCGCGTTCCGTCTTTTGACGGGCACGGCAATACTATTTCAGTTTTTTAGGCAGTGGCGATGTATTGTGGAGTTCTTATCACATGGGAAAATATATTATAAAACGGGTGCTTGGCCTTATCCCAACGCTTTTTTTCATTGTCACGATTAGCTTTTTTATGATACGGCTTGCGCCTGGCGGTCCGTTTTCGAGCGAAAAGAAAGTGCCGCCTGAAGTGCTTGCGAATCTTGAAAAACGGTACCACATGGACGAACCGCTCTTGATGCAATACGTGCGCTATCTTGGTGATATTTTGCATGGCGATTTAGGGCCGTCATTTAAAAATAAAGATTTCACCGTGAATCAGCTTATCGGTTCAAGCATGCCGAATTCACTTATGCTCGGTCTGGTGGCGCTTGTAATTGCGCTCGTGTTCGGCGTTACGTTTGGGCTGCTTTCAGCAGTTAAACAAAATACGTGGGTTGACTACACAACAATGTCGTTTGCGAGCATTGGGCTCTCCATTCCGCTGTTTGTCATTGGTCCTGTTGCAGTGCTCGTGTTTGCGCTCAAATTACAGTGGCTGCCTACTTCCGGGTGGATTACCGGTCGGCAAGGATTAAAAACGCTCATCATGCCTGCGTTTACGCTTGCGCTTCCGCGTTTTGCTTCAATTGCGCGCCTTACCCGTGCGAGCGTGCTTGAAACATTGCGCTCAGATTATGTGCGCACCGCCCGAGCAAAAGGGCTCAAAAATTCTGTCGTTATGGTAAAGCATGTGCTCAAAGGCGCGCTCATGCCTGTTGTGAGCTATCTTGGTCCTGCGTTTGCGTCTATCGTAACAGGTTCTGTTGTCATTGAGCAGGTATTTCTTGTACCTGGCATAGGCAACTTTTTTGTGAAGTCTGCAATCAACCGCGACTATACGCTTATTCTCGGCACGGTGATTGTGTATTCGCTCATTCTCGTTGTGATGAACCTCATCGTCGATATTCTCTATGGATTTTTAGATCCGCGGATTTCATATAAATAATTAACAAAATTTAAGGTGTGCCAATGCAACAAAAAAAAGAAGAAGCGACGAATGAATTTAATCAAGAAGTAAAATCGGTGTCGCTTGCCGCAGATGCATGGAATCGCTTGCGAAAAAACAAGATGGCGTATGCGAGTTTTTGGATTGTCGTGCTTTATGCGCTTGTTTCTCTGCTTGCGCCAATTCTGCCGTTTTATCCGTATGAGCAGCAAAACTTGAACCATACAAATCTTCCGCCGTCTTTTAAAACTGCCGGAGAAGTGGAGCTGCAAACGCGCAAAGCGTATTTTAAAATTGTAATGGCAAGTGAAGGGCGCACGAGCTACAGCGAAAGCGAGCTTGAAGCGATTGCAGACATTGAAGCGCGCAATAAAAGCGACCCGACGCAGCAACGCCGTTACATACTTGGCACTGATTCACTTGGGCGAGACATGCTTTCGCGTACTGTGTTCGGCGGCCGCATCTCTATGATGGTGGGTCTTATAGGCACTGTGACGGCACTTATCATAGGGATTGTCGTTGGCGCTATTGCAGGCTACAAAGGCGGCAGAATTGATTCACTGCTCATGCGCTTTGTAGACGTTATGTATGGCTTGCCGTATATGCTTATCGTCATCATCATGATGGCGATTGTCGGGCGCAATGTTGCGATTCTTTTTGTTGCAATTGCGCTCGTGTCCTGGCTCACTATTGCGCGTGTTGTACGTGGTCAAGTGATGAGTTTGAAAAATACTGAATTCGTGCTCGCTGCTCGTTCAATGGGCGCGTCGTCGTGGTATATCATCATACATCACCTTATTCCAAATACGCTCGGCATCATCATTGCGTATACGGCGCTTTCGTTGCCGAGTTTTATTATGAGCGAAAGTTTCCTTTCTTTTTTGGGACTCGGCATATCAGCGCCGCTCGCATCGTGGGGGTCGCTCATCTCCGACGGCGTACAGGGCATGGGGCTGTATCCGTGGTGTTTGCTCGTGCCGGCAATTGCAATGACGGTGTTTTTGTTTGCGATGAATTTTTTGGGCGACGGCGTGCGAGACGCGTTTGACCCGCAGGCAAAGAACAGAATGTGAGGCGCATATGACAGACGAAGTAATTTTACAAGTAAAAGATTTGCGCACTTATTTTTATACTGACGCAGGGGTGATCAAAGCTGTTGACGGCATGTCGTTTGACTTGCATCAGGGAGAAACGCTCGGCATTGTAGGCGAGTCTGGCTCTGGCAAAAGCGTCACAAATCTTTCAGTCATCGATTTGATTCAGTCGCCACCGGGAAAAATTGAAAGCGGCGAAGTGCTGTTCCGCGGCGAAGATATTTTCAAGATGAAAGACGAGCAGCTACGCGAAATACGCGGCGGTAAAATTGCTATGATTTTTCAAGACCCCATGTCGTCGCTCAATCCATATTTGCGCATCTCCACGCAGATGATAGAGGCGATTCAGCTGCACCAGAAACTTGACAAAAAGGCAGCGCGCGCAAAAGCGATTGAGATGCTTGCACTCACAGGCATTCCTGCGGCGGAAGAGCGCATAGACAGCTACCCGCATCAATTTTCTGGCGGCATGCGGCAGCGCGTTATGATTGCAATGGGCTTGTCGTGCAACCCGGACATACTCATTGCAGATGAGCCGACAAGCGCGCTTGATGTGACGATACAAGCGCAGATTCTCGACTTAATGCAGGATTTGACAAAGCGGCTTGGCACAGCAGTTATTTTGATTACGCACTCGCTCGGCGTTGTGGCAGGCATTTGTGACAATATTGTCGTCATGTATGCAGGGCGCATTGTTGAGCACGGCGCGACGAACGACATTTTTTATGACACAAAGCATCCGTACACGCAAGGGCTTATTAAGTCTGTGCCGCGCCTCGACCGCGACACAAGCGAGCGGCTTTTTTCAATTGAAGGGCAGCCACCGAACGTCATAGATTTGCCCGATTGCTGTCCCTTTTATCCGCGCTGTCATAAGGCGCTCGATGTGTGCAAGCGCCGCTACCCGCCGACAACGTATTTTTCTGATACGCATTGCGCGTCGTGCTGGCTCTATGCACAGGAATCTGCCACGCAATCTACGACAGGGGACAAAGCAGAATGAGTGAAAAAATCCTTGAAGTGAAAAACTTGCAGATGCACTTTTTTGAAGGGCGCGAAGGAATTGTCGGCGGCAAGAAAAAATATATTTACGCAATAGACGGCATTGATTTTGAAATTGGCAAAGGTGAAACGCTTGGACTTGTCGGCGAATCTGGTTGCGGAAAATCGACTGTCGTGCGTACTGTGGCGCAGTTGTATAAACCGACTGGCGGCACCGTGCTGCTTGACGGAAAAGATTTAACAAAAATGACAAAAGCTGAAATGATTGCCGCGCGCAAAGACATGCAGCTTGTTTTTCAAGACCCGTACTCTTCGCTCGACCCGCGCTTGACAACGATGGAGATTATCGCAGAGCCTATGCGCATTTACAAAAAGCGCGGCTTGCTCGCTATGTCTGAAGCTGAAATACAATCGCGCGTGGAGCATCTCATGGAGCTTGTGGGGCTTTCGCGATTTTTTAAAAATAGATTTCCTCACGAGTTTTCAGGCGGTCAGCGGCAGCGCATAGGCATTGCACGCGCGCTTGCACTAAAGCCGCGCCTTATCCTTGCAGACGAGCCTGTTTCTGCGCTTGATGTTTCCATCCAGGCGCAAGTGCTCAATCTTTTTAATGACATTCAAAAAGAAATGGGGCTTTCGTATCTGTTCATTGCGCACGATTTGGCAGTCATCAAATATATCTCCGACAGAATTGCCGTCATGTATCTTGGCAAAATTGTCGAAGAGGGCGGCTACAAAGATTTATACGACAAGCCGCTTCACCCATACACAAAGGCGCTGCTTTCCGCAGTTCCTATTCCTGACCCGAACGTTGAGCGACAGCGACAGAGAATCATTTTGAGTGGCGATGTGCCTTCTCCCGACACGCAGCGACCGGGCTGTTATTTTTACGACCGTTGTCCAAACCGTATGGAATGCTGTAAAATGAAGCAGCCAAAATTTGTGCAGCCGGCGGGAGCGGCGGAAGGGCACAAAGTGGCATGTTTTTTGTTTAATAATGAAATATGAAGCAGTTTGAAGTTGGCGAAAAAGTTTCGCTTAAAATTGTTGCAATCTCTAGCGACACAATTTTTCTTGATTTAAACGCAAAGAGCGAAGGCGTAATTTCTGCCGAAGAGTTTACCGATGAAAACGGAAAAATTTCCGTGCACGAGGGAGAGTCAATAAGCGTATATTTTATCGGGAACGAAAATGGCGAAATGCGTTTTACGACAAAAATTGTGGGCAGCAAGGCAGATTCATCGATTCTTGAAAACGCGTACAGAAACAGCATACCCGTCGAGGGGCATGTTGCAAAAGAAATAAAAGGCGGCTATGAAGTGCTCATTGGACAAAAGCGCGCGTTCTGTCCGTATTCGCAGATGGGACTCAAGCAAAAAGGCACTGCGGCAACACCTGTGGGGCAGCGCCTCGCATTTAAAATCACTGAGTACAAAGATGATGGGCGCGACATGCTCGTTTCAAACCGCGTGATTATGGAAGAGGCGCATGAGCGCACGCTTGCCGACTTGCAAAAAAAGTTGTCTGTCGGTGTAGAGCTTGATGCATCTGTCGTATCGGTGCAAAAGTATGGCGCGTTTGTGGATATTGGCGGATTCGAGGCGCTTTTACCTGCTTCCGAGATTGCGCAAAAACGCGTTGACGATGTAGCAAGCGTTTTGCACGTGGGGCAGCGCGTGCGCGTAAAAATCATTAACGCGGACTGGGTGCATGAGCGTGTTTCGGTGAGCATAAAAGCACTGCTTGCAAATCCATGGGACAGCGTTGCAGAAAAATACAAGCACGGTGCAAAATATGAAGGCGCCATTTCACGCATTGCGCCATATGGCGTGTTCGTTGAGCTTGAACCAGGAATTGATGGTCTTGTGCATGTTTCGGAACTTGATGGTGTTGATGCGCGGTCAAATCTTAATAAAATTTTTACAAAAGGTGAAAAAATGACAGTGCTCGTAAAAGAAGTGAACGCTGTCGAGGAGCGCATTTCGCTTGTTCCAACAACGTCAATAGAGCAGGACAAAACGACTGCAAAATATATGGCGGGGCAAAATGATAGCGACGGATATAATCCGTTTGCAGCACTTTTGGAGACAAAATGAAAGGCATTATTCTTGCAGGCGGTTCTGGTACGCGCCTCTATCCGATTACAAAAGCTGTATCAAAACAAATCCTTCCGCTCTATGACAAACCGATGATTTACTATCCGCTGTCGGTGCTTATGCTTGCAGGCATTCGCGATATTTTAATAATTTCCACACCGCGCGACATAGGTGCGTTCAAAGAACTTTTTGGCGATGGTGCATGGCTCGGCATGCAGTTTGCTTACGCAGTGCAAGAGAAACCGCGCGGACTTGCGGATGCGTTTATCATCGGAGAGCAATTTATTAAAAATGATACAGTGGCGCTTGTGCTTGGCGACAACGTTTTTTATGGGCAAAGTTTTACCCAGAGTTTGAAAAAAGCTGCCGAGCGTGTGAATACGGCAGGCGGCGCGGTGATTTTCGGCTACTATGTAAAAGACCTGACGAGTTACGGTGTCGTTGAATTTGACAAAAACGGAAATGTGCTTGGCGTTGAGGAAAAGCCGAAAATCCCAAAGAGCAATTACGCTGTGCCCGGCTTGTATTTTTACGACAACAGCGTTGTGGAAATTGCCAAAAAAGTGCAGCCGTCTGCGCGCGGTGAAATTGAAATTACGTCGGTGAATACGGCATATCTTGAAAAAGGTGCACTTGCTGTTGAACTGCTTGGGCGCGGCATGGCGTGGCTTGACACTGGCACATACAACGACTTGCTTGAAGCGGGCAACTTTATTGCGACGATTGAAAGACGGCAAGGTTTGTATGTTTCGTGCATTGAAGAGATTGCGTTCCGCAACGGCTGGATTTCGCGCAACGATTTATTGCAACTCGCAGGCGCGTACAAAACAGAATATGGCCGCTACCTTGAATATATTGCGGATGCGCAGTAAACGGAGTGCATTATGTCATTTGAGTTCAAGCAGTGTGCCGTAAATGGCGTGCCGATTGCAGGGCTTTTTGAAATACAGCCAAAACTGTTTAGCGACAAACGTGGTTATTTTTTTGAATCGTACAACGAGCGCGATTTTAAAGACGCAGGACTTGCAATGACGTTTGTGCAAGACAACGTGTCTTGTTCAACAAAAGGCGTGTTGCGCGGATTACATTTTCAGACAAAACATGCGCAAGGAAAACTCGTGCGCGTCGTTTCTGGACGCGTGTACGATGTTGCTGTCGATTTACGAAACGACTCTCCTACGTTTGGCGCATATTACGGCGTTGTGCTCGACGGCGAAAAGCACAATCAGTTTTACATTCCTAAAGGATGTGCACACGGATTTTATGTGTTGAGCGATGCAGCTGTGTTCACATACAAGTGCACTGATTTTTACGATGCGCACGGCGAGAGCGGCATTATTTGGAACGACGTGCATCTTGCAATCAACTGGAACGATGTGGAGCCGAATGTAACGCCGCTACTTTCAGAAAAAGATGCATTGCTCCCTGCGTTTAATAAAAGCAAAAAATATTTTACGCTTGACGGCACGCTATATGATGATGCTGCCATTTGAAATTATTTTTGTGTCGTCTGCAAAAACAGTGGGCTTGTGCATAACAATGTCAAAATGCCCTTTTGCGTCGTATGCGCCGCCAAGTGCAAGATTTCTTCCAAGCCCAATGTGAATTGTACCTGCTGCGCTTTCGTCCTCAATGTAAGAGCGTCCACAACATTGTGAAAGTTCATTCAAACCAATGCCGAATTCTGATGCGGCGCGCATTTTGTCGTCATTAAACGAAGTTATGTATGCGGCAAGACGCTTTCCGTCCGGTGAGTCATCTATTTTAATAATTTTTCCGTTGTGAAATTCAATGTGCACTGGCGCAGAAACAGCTCCAAGATATCCGAGCGAACCGTCTATGACAACGCAGCCTTCTGCCGAATCTTCTACAACAGGAATAAACACTTCAAAGCTTGATGATGTGAGTATGCCTGATTTTGCGGCGACACCATTAAAAAATCCAGGCTTTCTTCCGCGCTTTGAAAACGTAATTGATGTGCCTGCATCTGTTGTAGTTTTGAGAGTGTTCGCTTTTTTTAATAATTTGATGAGACGCTTTGCATTTTTTTTAGCAATTTTTGTGTCCATGTTGAAAAAATCGTCTTTGAAAATTGAAGCGCCTGTATTTGTTGCCATAGGCAGTGACAAAAACCGTGCTCCATGTTGCAGCGCATACTGAACGGCATCTGTTGTAATGAACGAATATGTTGTCGCACCGACAATGACATTTGCATACGACATGATTTTGCGCATTTCTTCAAGGAGTTTGCCGTCTTGAATTTTTTCTTTTGGCAGCACGGAGAGCTTTACGACCGCACCAAGTTGTTCTGCCTGTTGCAGACATGCATGTGCTTCTGCAATATTGTTTTCATCAGTAATAAAATAAAACACTTCGTCTTGTTTTACTTGAAGCCAATCCTGTACAATAATTGATGCAGTGCGCTCAATAGTCATTGTTTTTATTATATAGGCAGACTAAAAAAGCTGCAAGTGAATAAGTTTTACACCCGTTGCTCTGCTCACTGAAAACGAGACAAGTTCTTTGGTCTGTTCAAGTTGTACGAGCACGTGCGTATCTCCCGTTTCTTTTGTTAATTTAAGCGGCGTGCACAAAAATGTGCTCGTTGGAAAGTTGTCGTTTTTTCCGGGCAGCGTCACTTCAATCAAATCTTTTGCATGGAGCGCGCTTTCAATAAGGCGTACTTTTCCAAGAAAGTCCATGCCGCTTGCCGTAAGAATTTCTGTGTGAAGCGCGGCGCCTGTGAGCTGTGTTTTGTTCACGATGATTTTATTGTCTATTCTTTCTGCGAGCAGCTGCTTTTGCGTTTTTGATAGCGAAAGCGTTTTGAGCGCGGCATGCATTTCGTTGATAATATTTTCAGCGGCAGCAAACGATTCATTGTTGTGTGTGCGCTCGTTGCCGTGTGAAAAAAAATTTTTGCCGTCTTCAATGAGCGGAAATGCCGCAGGCGGCACATCTTCTTTTACGCGCTTCACTGCGCCCATAAAGGTAAAGCCGCTTGCATTAATAAATTTTTGCACATCGTCATCAGTGTGAATATTTAAAACGTATATGCCGGGTGCAAGTTCCGTGTGAATAAATTTTTTTGCGTTTGGATTTTTTTGGACACGTTGTGCATTTTTTTTATCGAGTGCAAGCACATATCCTTTGTATAACAGCGCAGATGTGTATGCGCTCTGCCAATCTTCAATGCTCATGCACAGATTTTGCGGAACCTCATACGACATGTGTTTTTTGAGCAGTGCGTAGATTGTGTTTGCCGTATAGCCTGCGTCGAACGCGCGTATGGCAGAGTTTTTAGTAATTTCAAATTTAGTGATAGTGTCGCATCGCGTAACGTTCAAAAAATGCATGAGCGGCAAAAGCGCTTTGAGCGGAAGACCAGGCAAAAGCGTTACGTTGAATCCTGCGTCAATCATAATGGCAGCTGCATGCGGCACGGAAGCAGCTGCATGCGCTTCATGTTTGATTGCGTGCATGTCTGCATGCTCGTGCTGTTCAAGCGCATTTTTTTTGCGAGCTGCCGCTCCATCGTTTTCGAGCAGCGCGTGCGCCGCGCAATAGATTGTTTCATTGTCGTCTGTAACGCCTGTTGCCGTGAAAAGCCCAAACGTTTCTGCTGCGTCAAACATTCTGTCAAAGAGCAAGTATGTTGTTTCATTTTCTGCATGTTCGTTTTGCGCACGCGCCACAATTTTGCTAAGCCTGCTCTGCGGCACAGATGCATTTCCGAGCAGCATGGCAAGTCGGAGCAGCACAGCGCGCGTTGCCCCTGTCTGAGGCATGGACGCTGCTACATTCAACAAGAGTTGAGCTTGTGTGCGAAGACTTTCTCTGCCCACATGACCGCCTGATGCCGCGCATACATACGCGTATTGTTTTTTTTGTGGAAGTTCTGCAAACGCAAAAAGTCGCTCATAATTGACTGTTGCATGTTTTTCTTCTTGTTTGATAAGCAGCAGATTTGTTAGTGCGGTAAAAAGAAGTTGCAACGGTGCCGCACCGCAGGCAAAAATTTCATTGAGTTGCGTTTTGTTAATTTTTTTAAACATGCCGTCGTTTTTACATAGGTCAGGCTTTTCCATGATGTACGACACAAACGCTGCAATCACTTCTGGAGAAAGCGCACAAATTGCGTTCTCATCGTGTGGCGAAGCATTGGGCATGTTGTTGTGCAATGCTTTGCTGTTGTGCGTTGTGGAGACATGCGCCGAACTCCCGTTGTACTGCGATGCGTATTTTGCTGCGGGAACGACGAGCGAAACGGAAAGGTGCGGAGCAAACGCATCTTCAAGCAGCGGATTGATGCAGATGCGTTGCATGGCATCTTGCTGCTTGTCTTTGTAAATTAATAATCGCTCGGTGAGATTCAAAAGGCGCATGTGCACATCGGAGCGCGTGTATTCATCTGAAAAAAAATCTACAAGACGAGATTGCGTCGCGTCTGGCAAAAATGCAATAGCTGTCAATATTTTTTTGTCAAAGTTGTCGAGGAGCGCGACAATGTTTTTTTGATTTTGCGCTTTGTGAAAAAACGCGCGAAGCTGTTCAATGAGCCGCTGCTTGTTGTATGGCGTTTTTATTTCGCCGAGGTATACGCGCATGATGGCAAAAAAACTCGTATCGGGGAGCGTGGCAAGCATTGTCTGCCATGACCCTATGCGCTCGCTTTTTTGCCGCGCGTGCAAATCGTGTGTCACGGAAACATCTCCTGCGCTTGCGGCAATTCATCAAAATCATGCTCGTCACGATAACGGATTATGCGGTACGAGTAGCCTTGCTCTGCAAGAAACTTTTGCCTGTTTGTGCCAAAATCTTCTTCGACAGTGCCGCGTGTGATGAGTGTAAAAAAGCGCGACATGCGTTCTTTCGGGCGCAAGATTCTTCCAAGCCGTTGCGCTTCTTCTTGTCGGCTTCCAAATGTACCGGAGACTTGAATGGCGAGCGAGGCATCGGGCAAATCTATTGCAAAATTTGCAACTTTTGAAACGATGAGCACGTGAATGCTGCCGCTGCGAAAATCGGCATACATTTTGTCACGCTCTGCTACAGGCGTTTTCCCTGTGATGATGGGCGCATTTAGCATCTTGGCAAGGTTTTCAAGCTGCGTGATGTATTGCCCTATGACGAGAATCTTGTCGTCGGGAAAACGGCTGACAATTTCTTTAACAATTTTGTCTTTTACAGGATTTTCGCTTGCAATGCGGTGCTTTTTGCGAGGAGCGGCAACGGCGTAGTCAAGTTCAGCTTTGCTGCTTAAATCAATGCGTACTTCAATGCATTGGGCAGTTGCAATCCATCCTGATTTTTCAAGTTCTTTCCACGGCACATCGTATCGTTTTGGTCCTACGAGGCTGAATACGTAGCCTTCGCAGCCATCTTCGCGCACAAGCGTTGCAGTAAGCCCAACGCGCCGCACTGCCTGCAACTCTGCAACAACGCGAAAAATCGGAGCTGGCAGCATATGCACTTCGTCGTAAATTATTAATCCCCACGGGCGTTTTCTGAAAAGCGAAAAGTGCGGATACGGTCCGTCTTTTTCTGGCCGCCATGTTAATATTTGATACGTTGCAACAGTGACGCTTGCAATTGTTTTTTCTTTGCCCGTGTATTCTGCAATCTGCTCTTTTGTTAAATTTGTTTTGTCGAGCAGTTCTGCAATCCACTGGTGCACTGCGGTGATGTTTGTTGTTACGATGAGCGTGCTCGTTTTGAGCAGTTCCATGATTTTCATGCCGACAATTGTTTTGCCTGCGCCGCACGGGAGCACAATTGTGCCAAAGCCTGTGCCTGCTCCTTTGTTGCCCACAAGCGACAATGCCGCGCGTGTTTGGTAGTCGCGCACTACGAGAGGAACGCCTGCACCAGTTGTTTTTCGCAGCGTGATTTCAAGTTCCTCGCCATCTACAAGCGGCACTTCGTCTTTTACCGGCCAGCCTGATTTTAACAACTCTTGCTTTACAGTTCCGCGGTCTGTCAATTTAATAAAAAACGAAAATTGGTGCGCATAGGCGTTTGCACATGCGCGCGCATTGCCTGCATCAAGTGCGTTTGTCTGTGCGTTGCCAATGATTAATAATTTTTGCAATGCGGTGTTTGCACACAACTCTTTGTAAACGCGCTCTGAATCAGTTGCGAGATGCAGATATGATTCGTCATTGCTCGGAATGAGGCGAAGTTTTCCAAAGCGTTCTGCTGTTTCAAAAATCCATGTGCTCACCGATTGCGGCACATCAAAGCGGCTGTATTTTTCGAGCACGGTGATTGTGTCGCGCGCGGTAAAGCCTGCGCTTGCGGCGTTCCACAGCGAAAGCGGCGTAAGGCGATACGTGTGCAAATGTTCTGGAGAGCGTTCAAGTTCTGCAAAAGGAATTAACGCATCGCGGCATTCGTCTGCATGCGGTGCATGGATGTCGAGCAAAAGCGTTTTGTCACTTTGGACAATGAGCGGGTTGCTATTTTGCATAACAGTATATTATACCGCGAACGAAAAAAATCTGCAACGCGATAACAGTCGCAATTATGGAAATCAATTTTTAATCACTTGCGTTAATGAAAACAGTAGCGCATGCGAGCTGCACGTCTTGACAAAGAGCGCGAAAACATTTTTTGCGCTCACATGAGCGAAAAAAGTTGTTGCCAGATGCGAAAAAATGTTTACTTTTTTAGAAAAAACCGTTATACTACTGAGTGAGAGCGTCTTGTGGCTGGCATGTTACGCATGCTGCTGGAAGGAGGGTGCCATGTATAAAAACGAGAGTTGTGCTTCGTGCAAGGACATGTCCGCGCGGCTTGCACGCATGCCTGCAAATGTGCGCATTGCTGTCCGAGCAGTGTTGCATGTGTGCACAGCGCTTTTGTGCGCCGGTGCGGCATTCATATTTGCCGCATGCGACTTTTTTACTCCCACCTGGAACGAGCCCATAGGCGAGTGGTTTGAAAAATATACGAACGAAGCT
>JAFSRD010000010.1 GCA_017446265.1 Treponema sp. | reverse complement strand
GTGCTGTTGTGGCGGCCCCCGCTGATTGTCAATTTAACGATGTCTTTATGAACACGGAAACTGTCGGCACTTGCAGGCACGTTGAACGCCACCACAAACGAAGGATTGTCGGAATCTTTTGTGTTCTTGAGCACTGTAGGGCTCAAAAGCTCGGGCGGCTTTGAGTTTGCGAAAAGATTGAACGAATAGTCGGCAAACTCCCTGATTTTCGCGCCGTTCTCGTGCTGGGCAATGTGTATCGTCGGAGAAATGTTCCGCTCCTCATCTTCGTTATTCTGCTCGCACATAAGCAGGAATGACTGCGGAATCGTCATCCGTATGATGCTCCTGTCGGAAGCGTCCTGAATTACGGACACAGAACTGGCAGTCACACTGGGGTTGGCGGCTGTCCATGCCGGCTTTAGGTCGTATTTTTTCGGATTCCTCAAATAGAACGTGATGGTGCAGTCAGCCTCCGAGCCTATGCAGATGTTGCCGTCCTTGTCGGCGTACGTGGGCGCGAAAAACTCGTGCCTGTCTATTGCAGCTTCGTTCGTATATTTTTCAAACCACTCGCCTATGGGCTCGTTCCAGGTGGGAGTAAAAAAGTCGCATGCGGCAAATATGAATGCCGCACCGGCGCACAAAAGCACGGTACAGACAGCAATGCGCACATTTGCAGGCATGCGTGCAAGCCGCGCGGACATGCCCTTGCACGAAGCACAACTCTCGTTTTTATACATGGCACCCTCCTTCCAGCAGCATGCGTAACATGCCAGCCACAAGACGCTCTCACTCAGTAGTATAACGGTTTTTTCTAAAAAAGTAAACATTTTTTTCGCATCTGGCAACAACTTTTTTCGCTCATGTGCGCGCAAAAAAAATGTTTTCGCGCTCTTTATTCGTGCAGAGGGTGCAAAAGTTTTCTGTAGCATCCAATAGAACTTTTCACAAAGATATGATATAGTATATACATGAAACTACATTATCGCCGTACCATACTCATAGGTCTTGCATTTTTGTCAATTTCTGCATTCTGGCAAATGTACGACAATATCATTCCGCTTATTTTGCAAAATAATTTCGGTTTAAAAGAAACAGCCACCGGAATCATCATGGCGTTCGACAACATTCTGGCGCTTATCCTGCTGCCGCTGTTCGGTACGCTATCAGACAAAGTTAGCACTCCTATTGGAAAACGCATGCCGTTTATCCTTGCAGGCACAATTCTGGCAGTCACCTTCATGCTGATTCTCATGGGCGCTGTACACATGCAAAACTTTGCGCTGTTTGTCATTGTTCTTCTCGTGCTGCTCGTCGCCATGGGCTTGTACCGCTCGCCTGCCGTCGCACTCATGCCCGATTTAACGAGCGCGCCGTTACGAAGCAAGGCAAACGCAATTATCAATTTGATGGGCTCATTTGGCGCAATTTATACGCTCATCATGATTCGTGTGCTGGTTTCAAAAGAAAACAACGCGAACTACTTTCCCGTATTCCTTGCAGTAATGCTTTTTATGGCAGCCACTGTTGCAATCCTATTTTTCACAATCAATGAAAATAAAATCAAAACTGAAATGGAAAAAGAAGCTGCCGTCATGCAGAATGACGCTCTGCAAAAAAATGATGCGGCAACGCAACGACAAGAAGCAAATCCTATTTCAAAAATGAGCGCACCGGTAAAACGCAGCATGATTTTTTTGTTGCTCTCGATTTTCTTCTGGTTCACCGCGTACAATGCCGTCACAACAGCGTTTTCCCGCTACACAATGCATGTATGGGGTGCAAAAGGCGGAGAATTCGCATCGTATCTGATGATCGCAGTAGTCGTGTCAATCATAAGTTATATTCCCATCGGACAAATTTCAAGCAAAATTGGGCGCAAAAAAACTATCCTCATGGGCATTGTGCTTTTAGGCACAAGTTACTTTGCGGCAACATTTCTCAGAACAAACAATCCTGTGATTTTTGTGCTGCTCGCATTCGTCGGATTCGCATGGGCTGCAATCAATGTCAATTCCTATCCAATGGTTGTAGAGATGAGTGCGTCGGGCAACATCGGAAAATTCACCGGGCTGTACTATACATTCTCAATGTCTGCGCAAATCGTTACACCTATCCTTTCTGGATTTTTACTTGAACACATTTCATATGCGACGCTCTTTCCGTATGCCACAGCATTTTCATGTCTTGCGTTCATCACTATGATTTTTGTCAAGCATGGCGACAACAAGCCAGAGGCAAAAACTGTACTTGAAACGCTGGGAAACACAGGAGACGATTAAAAAACTATGGCAGCAGCTATCAGCATTTTATTAATCGTCATTGCGCTTTACATTTTTGCGATTGCGCCGCGCATGTTTGGAAAGCCTGATACGCGCGCATTTGAACATGTCCTCTATGCGCACCGTGGACTTTTTGACAACGAAGCGCAGCATCCTGAAAACTCGCTGGCAGCATTCAGACGCGCGGTCGAAGCGGGCTACGGCATAGAGACCGACGTGCGCCTTTCTAAAGACAACGTGCCTGTTCTGCATCACGATGCAACGCTGCTGCGCTCATGCGGCATAGACGGAAACATATGCGATTACACATATGAAGAGCTGCAAGCGTTCCGCCTGTTCAAGAGCAATGAAACAATCCCACGCCTGTGCGATTTGCTGGAACTTGTCGCGGAAAAAGTGCCGCTCATCATAGAATACAAGCTTGAAGCAGGAGAAAACGCTGAACCGCTGTGCAACGCAGGAAACAACATCCTCAAAAAATATGGCGGCAGCTATTGCATTGAATCGTTCAATTCATGGGTGCTGCGCTGGTACAAAAAGCATCATCCGCACATTGTGCGCGGGCAGCTTGCAGAAAATTACTTGAAGGCAGGCATACAGATGAACAAGCTGCTATTGTTCACGCTGCAAAATTTGTTAATAAATTTTTTAACTCGTCCTGATTTTATCGCATACAATTATAAATTTCGCAATGCGTTTTCTTTCCGCATGTGCTGTCTGTTTGGCGCGCTGCCAGTCGCCTGGACAATAAAAAATCATGAGCAACTTGAAAAGGCAAGAAAAATGTACCGCGCGTATATTTTCGACAGCTTTATGCCTGACAGAATGCCATGAGCGCGCTCCCACTACAAGAGCCAGATGAACGGCAAGTGCAGAGGAGATGCAGAAAATAATCGGGATAGGGCGACTCGAACGCCCGACATCTTGCTCCCAAAGCAAGCGCGCTACCAGCTGCGCTATATCCCGAAAAGCGAATGTCAGTATAGCACAAAAATAAACTTATGTGAAGAGATAAAGCAACAATTTTGCGAATTAACTGGCGCCACAACAATTAGCGTGCGAAAACCGCTAAAACTGGCTGAACGCTTTGCTGTCATTGCAGTTTAGAGGCGCTCTTGTATAGCGAGGCGCTTACACACGCTCTGCTGCCGCTTCAAGCTCTCCGCCACGCGCTATAGCTTCGGCAAGCGGCTGCACAATGCGTACACACACTTCGCTCCCCGCTTTTGGAAGTTCTTGCGTGTTGCCCGCAACAATGCAGTGCAAAAAGTTTTCTGTCACTGCGCGGAATCCTTTTTCATCAGGTCTTGCGTTTTCTACAATCGCGCGGACAGGTTTTCCTCTCCATGAGTCGATATATGCAAGCTTCTGCATATTCGCAAATGACACAAGCGTTTTGACGCGCGCTTTTTTTATTCGCTCAGGGATTTTTGGCTTCATTCCAAACGCAGCTGTTCCAGGACGCGCAGAAAACGGAAACGCATGAACATACGAAAAATTGCACGCACGGCAGAGTGCAAGCGTCTTGTCAAAATCATCGTCGCTTTCTCCAGGGAATCCTGCAATGATGTCGCATGCAAAAAACGCATTTTCTTTTGCCGAGCGCAGCATTGCTACCGAACGCATAACATCATCTGCACGGTAATTGCGATTCATTGCTTTGAGCACTGCGTCGCTTCCGCTCTGCACAGAAAGGTGAAAGTGAGGGCGCACGCGCTTGTCTTTAACAATGGCGCAAAACTGCTCATTGACAATTTCAGGATACAAGCTTGATATGCGGAATGCAATGCCGCTTGTTTCAATTAACAATTTTTCAAGCAACTCTGCAAATGTGCAATATACGCCGTCATATTCACCTCGGTACTGCGCAAGGTTCACCGCAGTGAATACCACCTCTTTCTGACCCGCAGCCTCCAGTTCCCGCACCCGTGCAACAACATCACGCACAGAAAGCGAAACAGGTTTCCCACGCGCAAGGCGAATTGCACAATACGAGCATGAACAGTTGCAGCCGTCTTGTATTTTAAGCGAAGCACGCGAGTGAGCAAAAAATGTGTTTGTAGAAAGGCGAAATGCATCTTCTGAAAAATATTTTTTATCTGCGTCAGTATGTGATTTTGAAACTGCAAACAGCGAGGAGCGCAACAACTCTGAAAACGCAAGAGCATCAAAGCTCGCGCGCTGCATTGCTTGCAACCTCGCTGCAAGCAATGCAGGAACGTCAGCAAGGCGCGATTTGCACAATCCTGGGAGCGCTGCAACACGCCAATCGAGCAGTTCTAGCTCCCGTTGCGCAAGTTCTGCATAACAGCCGGTAACTACCACAGAAGCGTGTGGACATTTTTCGAGCAAAAGCCGAATTTCTCTGCGCGCTTTTTGCTCCGCCTTTTGCGTCACTGCACATGTATTTACAACGCAAAGCAGTACTGAATCAAGCCGCGCGCTCGTTGCGCTTGGCACATCCATCGTTACAATAAAACCCGCATCAGCAAAAAAACGGGCAGCGGCTTCGCTTTCAATTTGATTAAGACGACATCCTAATGTTTCAAAAAGAATTTGTGGAGACGACACGTGTTTACTGCAACCGTGTTGTTACGCGGTTTTTGCCGTTTCGCGCTTCTGTTGAAGCAGCGTTGAGCAGCAGCGCCTCGTCGTACGCCGCAATCGCTTCATAGTAATTTCCTGCCATTTCGCGCGCGTAGCCGAGCCTTGTCCACCATATGTCAAACAGCGGTTCTTTTTTTACAGCAGCTGAAAGAG
>JAFSRD010000009.1 GCA_017446265.1 Treponema sp. | reverse complement strand
GCAGGACGCTTCCGACAGAAGCATGCTGCGGATGACGCTCCCGCAGCAGTTTTTGCGCGACAACGACATAGGAAAAGATGGCGCAAAGCCTGTTGAAATAAACGTTAGAATTGGGCAGGGCTGGGATGGCACGCAGTACCTGCGGGAGTTCGGAAGCTATTCGTTCAGTTTCGTGTGCAACTCGGCGCCGCCTGCGCTTGAAGGGGCTGTCGTCTACAAAGAGGTGGGCGGCAGCGGCAGCGGCTCATATGTAGTGTTCTTCAACGCGCCTGATAAAGCTCTCATGAAGGAGCGGCATAGCGATGTTACACATATCATCATAAACGGCAGTCGGCATGAAGTAGCGATAGAAGACGACGGAGAGATGACGTTTTGCGACGCAGTGTTTACGAAAGTGAGCGTCAGCGACATCAATGACACAGCGAAATATACGCCTGCACTGGAGAAGAAGACATTTACGCATATTTCCGGCAGGGATATATGGCGCTACGAGACGGGTCATTCCACATCAGGCGGCAGCCGTACCTACACGCTCTCCCTTGCCGACAAGCTTGGCGTTGCAGGCAGTGCAACAAGTGCAAGCACTAATACGGCAAAACTCGCCATGCCGAGCATTACGACAAAGGACGCTGTTACTGAGGTAGGTTTTGCACCGACGGGCGTCAACCTCCTTGCTTACGATGCATGGAGTACGGGCGACCCGCTTCAAAGCACTATTTCCATAATTGCCCCGACACAAGCGAATGGGGACAACGTTATACCTGTCTCTGACGTTACGGTGTGTTGGAAGTTGTCTGGCGACAGTAATAATACGGGAACCGGAAATGTGCCTGTTCTGCAAGGCGTGCATGACTTGACAGTGTGGGCTGAAAAGGATGGTTTTGAGAGCTCCGACAGGCTGCACTACAGGGTTGCTCTTTTAAAGGACATATACGTAGCGGAAGATGGCACAGGACGAGGAACAGGCGCCGAAATAGAAAATGCGCTCAACATCTTTGGTGACGACAATACTAGTACTGAAGATGCGGTTGCCATACTTGAAAAAATAAACGCAAAGAAAGCTCCCGTTGACTTTACAATTCATGTGTCGGGAACGATTAAGGACACAGTAGCCTCTATAGGTAAACAGCACGACAGCGAAAAAATGGTTTTTGCGAACTCAATAACCATACAGGGAACGAATGCAAATCAGGATATTTTATCGGGAGCTGCAAGCTCCTACTATGCTGTTTTGTCGTTGATCCAGTCTTTACAAGATGGAAACGGAACATTCACAGTTAAAAACATAACAATACAAGATGGTAGTAATGGCGGGGTACGATTAGGTTGGACCAAGAATACAATTTACGAAGCCATTAACGTTGTTATGGATAATGTCACAATTACAAATAACATCTCACAATACGGGGCAGGTGTTTTGTTGCAGTATTACGCAAACTGCATCATGAAAGATTGCACAATAACCGAAAACAAACTGAAACCCGACACGGATACGCATGCAAGCAACGGCGCAGGTGTAGTCGTCGGCGGGAACAGCACGCTTACCCTGAAAGGAACTACAACAATATCCGAGAACATCGCTCAAGGTAATTTTACCGGCTCCGACCACATAAACGGTATAGGAGCGTATGTCTTCACCGGCGGCACGCTCATTATGGAGGACGACGCTTGCATACAGGGCAACACCACAAACTATGACGGTTTAACATATGGCGGCGGCGTCTATCTGACTGGGAGTAAGCTTATCATGAGAGGCAACGCCACCATATGCGGCAACACGGCAGGCTATGGCGGCGGCGTGTATATGATAACTCTCAGCACGGTCTTTATGGCAGATAATGCTGTCATCGGCGACAGAACTGCTTTATCTGCTGCAACGGAGGGTTCTTCTGACGCGAATAAAGTGAGCGAGGCCTCTGCATACGGTGGCGGCGGTGGCGTATATATTGACGGAGGTACGCTGTATCTTGGCTACAGCGATTTCAACTCTGAGGACAAACCCATAGCGGCAGAGCTCACAGGCGGCATTGTGGGTAATTATACTAACAATGTCGGTGGAGGTGTGTATATGGGTACCATCAGAGCCTCGCTTATTATGGCAAGTGGAAATATTTCCTATAATTTCGCAGACAAGGGTGGCGGTGGCGTGCACATGGGAGGCGCAAATATCATCATGAAAGGCGGCTCTATTACAGGCAATAAGGCGCATGGAAATGGTGGCGGTGTGTTTATGAATGGCGTTTTCACCATGGAAGGAGGAGCAATTACCTATAATACGGCCAATTGCACAGACTCTGCTGCACAGGAAATTTGCGGCGGCGGCGTGTATGTGCACGGCAGTTTGATTAGAAAGAATAACGGCATCAAGAAAGAAATAAAGGGGAACACATTAACAAGCGAAGTATCCAACCCGTCCCTGCAAAAAAAAGGTTCGCAGTGGTATGAGGTGGGCAACGGTAACTGTCAGGATGATGACTGGGAATCGTACTAGCAGCAATGGGCTTTTTTCTATGCGGGAAAAGCCTAACGGTTTTTCGTGTGCTATGCAAAATTAGGGAGAAACAGTGCGGTTGGCATCTACAAAATTTGCAGCGGGCAATTTTAAAATCGTATCGAAAAAAGTTTAAAAAAACGGAATGCGCCATGTTGACATAAAAGCGAAAATGCTGTAGTATAGTTTCCATGCCGCTATAGCTCAGTTGGTAGAGCAATGGACTGAAAATCCATGTGTCGTTGGTCCGATTCCAACTGGTGGCATACGAAGACGGCAGATTTTTCTGCCGTTTTTTTGTTGTCAAGGTCTGTCACATGAAAAAAAAAACAGTTGCCATTGCATTTGCAGGTGGCGGAACAGGTGGTCACGTATATCCCGGTCTTGCTGTTGCCGATGAGTTTCGCTTGCTTGCTGCTCACAATGGAATGAATGTGCGTGTTTGCTGGATTGGCTCGTCACGTGGCATGGACAGGACAATCGTTGAAAAAAGCGTTGACGTGAACGGAAAAAAAAGCGCTGATGTTTTTTATGGCATTCCTGCGGGAAAACTGCGTCGGTATGTTTCAATTAATAATTTTTTTGATATTTTCAAAATCATTGGTGGTTTTTTTTCGTCTTTTGCAATTTTATGTAAAATAAAACCCGTGCTGCTTTTTTCAAAAGGTGGATTTGTGAGCGTGCCTCCGTGCATGGCGGGAAAACTGCTTAACATTCCGGTTTTTACACACGAATGCGATTTTACGCCTGGTCTTGCAACAAAGCTCAACGCGCACAGTGCGGAGCGCATTTTATTGTCATATAAAGAAAGTGCATGCTATTTTGCAGAATCGCTGCGAGCAAAAACTATTGTAACGGGCAATCCTGTACGCCCGTCGTTTTACAATGCGTCGAGCGAGCGAGGCCGCGCGTTTTTAGGGCTTGCAAAAAATACAAAGCCTATTCTGCTTGTGCTTGGCGGAAGTACAGGTGCGCGTCAAATCAATGAGCTTGTATGGGAAAATAGCGAATGGTTGTGTGAACGCTTTGTTGTCGTTCATCAAACAGGCATGAAAAATGCCGCCAATGCAATTGATGGCGCAGCTCCCTCACGCACTGCCGATTACAAGCCATATCAATTTATCTATGAGCAGATGAGCGATGTCATTGCTGCTTCCGACATAGTGCTTTCGCGTGCAGGAGCGAATTCAATCTGGGAATGCGCTACGCTCAGAAAGCCGCTTGTGCTCATTCCCCTTGCAGGAAGCGGCACGCGCGGCGACCAAGAAGAAAATGCCGCTTTTTTTGAAAAGAACGGAGCAGCCCTTGTACTTGGACGCGGCAAAGCGGATGGTGAAAATATGCGTGCCGCGCTTGAGAAGCTTTTGCCAGAAGGCGAGCGGAAAAAAATGCAAAACAACTGCGCACAACTTGTTGGTAACGAACGCCCTGCAAAAACAATTTCGACGCTTCTTTTTCAACGCGTTGAAAAAGCGCTTGCGCTTTTGAAAGAGGGCAAAGAGTGCTGATAGGTTTTACTATACCACACGCAGCCATATGCCGATAATTGCAGCATGAGACAGTTTCTTGCGCTTTTTCCGCTTTTTAAAATGGTTCTCACTGACGCACGTGTTGTCGGTACTGCTGCTGTTGTATTTTTCATAATGAATTTCGGCGCGTTTGTTGCAAATTATGTAAAAAAGCCGAAAAAACAGCGGCGGCGCGTGCAAGTTGCTCCAGAGCATGTTGCTGTAGAAAATGCTGAAGCAGAAGAAGCGGAACTTGCGTAACGAAAAATGCGTCCTCATTTTTTTGCAACAGTGATTTTATGATTCCATGGAAATTTCATAACGCGTATTTTTCCTGCAATAGTTAGCTGCCGAAGCAATTCGTCTACAGCGCCATGATCCCATGTATGTTTGCCGCATCGTTTTTGCGCTCGCTCATTGAGCAGCGGCAGCAGTTTTCCTGCAAGTTCAATTCTTGAATACATTTTGCGGTGCGCCGTTATAAACATGAGCGCTGCTTCTTCGTCGCTTATTGTTTGAATGTTGCGCAGTGGTTGCGCGCGCGCTGCTTTTTTTCGTGCATCGCATAAGTCGCAGCCTGAACACACTGCTTGTTCTGCATCAAGCGCGTTGAGCAGCACTTGACGGCGGCAGTCGTCCGTCTGTGCAAATTGTTTCATCGCGTATTCGCGGCTTCCTTTTGCAAATTGCGAAAACTTTTTGCTGTCTTCGGAACTCCATAACAAAATCGCTTTTGCGTCCTGTCCGTCACGCCCGCTTCTTCCCGCTTCTTGAATGTACTGCTCGGCAGTTTGTGGCGCGTCAAGATGGATTATTGTACGTATGTCTTTTTTGTCAACACCCATGCCGTAGGCGCATGTAGCGCATAGCACTGCATCGCTTTTTGGGAAAAACCATTTTTCAATTTCATCTTTTTCAGACTTTTCCATGCCTGCATGATAAAACCGTGCCGTCTCGTTTCCGTAGCACACGTTGAGTTCTCGCGTCATGTCTTCAGCGCGAAGCCGCGTTCCACAAAAGACTATCATGGGTCGCTGCTCTGTATGCGCGAGCATGAGCACAGTCTGTTTTTTGCATCCCGAGTTCAACACGTGGTAGTGAATGTTCGGTCTGTCTGCTTCTGAACGCACTATGTTCGCTTCTCCGTCAAAGAGCACTTCTGAAACGCGTGCAAGCACATGCGGAGATGCTGTTGCCGTGAACGCGGTGACGACAGGCGCGTGTATCTTTTTAATAATTTTTCCAAGCGTGAGATATGCGGGTCGAAAGCTGTCGCCCCATTCAGAGACGCAATGCGCTTCGTCAATCGCTATGTGGGCAATGCGGCACTCACACAGGCGCGCAAGCAGCGCTTCGTTTTGCAGCACTTCTGGATTTGCTATGATTATCTTCGCGCCGTTTTTGATTTTTGCAAAATTTTCCTCGCGCTCTTCGCGCGTTTGATTTCCGCGAAACGTGACGCTCTCCAAACTGCCCGATTCAATGCGCCGCTTTTGATCTGCCATGAGCGCGAGCAGCGGATAGATGATGAGCGTGCATCCGTCAAGCAGCAATGCGGGCACAAGAAAGCATAGCGACTTTCCATATCCTGTGGGAAGCAGCACAATTTGCTTTCCGCAATTTTCAATGGCGTCGTCTGCGTGCTGTGCTGCATCAAGAATGTTTGCAATGACAAGCCGTTGCCACGGGAACAAGTAGTCAATGCCGAATGCGTTTTTTGCTTTGTCAAGCACGTTGTCTCGTTGTGTTTGTGCAAGCGCACTTGCAATGCGCTCATCATCAGGAGGCAGCGTGCTAAACACGTCGTCATATTGTGTTGCGTCAGCTTTATCATCTCCTTTTGGCGCGTTGCCTGTCAGCGGTGCAATGCATTCATCGTCGAGCGCACAATTTTTACATATATGCTCCATAAAACCTCCGTGCTGTACGCTGTGTAAATCCTTGTCTGCGACAGACGATTTTTTATGCGTACTGCACTTTATATCGTTTTAAAGTGACTGATTTACGCGAAAAAATAAATTTTTTTCTGAAAAAACGCGTAAAAACGTATTTTGCGCGCGATTATAATGTGTGAAGGATTTCTTTTTTGCGGCGAAGCAATGCGTTTTATCATTTTTTCGGTGTGTTTTCTCCTTTGCTGCGGGCGGCACAGAATGCGTTGTCTGCGGCGCTCATTCAAAATTTTTTCCGATATGTGATTTGTGCAAAAAGGAATGCTTTGCGAGAATTTCTAGCTATGGGGAAGGGCGGTGTACTGTGTGCGGCAAGCTGCTTGTGTCGGAGCACGGCATGTGCATGCAGTGCAGACGTGAGCGCGTGCTTGTGCATACGGACGCTGTCTTTCCTCTTTTTTCGTACAGATTGTGGAACAGCGTGCTCCTGTTCTGCTGGAAAATAAATGGCGTGCGTGCGCTTTCACCGTTTTTTGCAGAGCGCCTTGCTGCTGCACTCAAAACGTTGCCGCCGTTTGAGGCAGTTGTGCCTGTGCCGCCGCGCAGCGGAAAAATTCGCAAAAAAGGTTGGGACCAAATTGTCGAGCTATGCGAATTTCTTGCGTTACGCTATAAGTTTTCAGTGTGCGCGCTTCTTGTGCGTGAAAGCAGAGATGAGCAAAAAACGCTCAGCAAAAGCGGACGGCTTGGCGCTATAGGCAATGCGTATCGTATGAAAACAGGCAAAGCTCTAAAAAAAGCGTTGCACGCATGCGGCGGAAGCATGCCGCGTACCGTGTGCCTTATCGACGATGTTATGACAACTGGTGCAACGATAGAAAGTTGTGCAGCCGCGCTCAAAGGTGGCGGCGTGGAAACAGTACATGTAGCGACGCTGTTTATTGTTGACTGAATCCTTGCAAAAACAGTGAATATGCTATATGATAGTACACATCACGTTAATGAGGAGCGCATTATGGCAGGAGAAGATTCTCAGTTTCAACTTGTAACGTTTCAGCTCGGTGAAGAAGTATACGGTGTAAATATCATGGATGTAAAAGAAATTGTCAAAATACAAGAAGTACGACCTATTCCAAATGCGCCGCACTATGTTGAAGGCATTATCAATTTGCGCAGCGAAATCATTCCTATAATTGATTTGCACAAACGCTTCCGCATCAAATCTATTGAAAACGAGGGATATGTTGATTTTGACGGCGGCTTTATCATTTTAAACATTGAAGGCAATAAGATAGGCATCATCATAGACAGGATTGCGCGTGTCGTGCATGTTTCAATGGCAGATGTCAAAGACCCGCCTCAGATGCTCAGCGGCATTGGCACAGAATATATTCACGGTGTCATTCGTTCTGAAAACGGCGGATATCTTATCATGCTTGACATACGCAAGCTGTTCAATCCGAAAGAGCTGCAAAAAATCATACCGTAGAATAATTGGGAATTTATGATTCGCACATACAGTACAACTATACGACGCAAAGAGATGGATGCTGTGCTCACATGCATGGTCGATGAAAAAATCGGTCCGGGCGAGTTAAACATGCGTCTTATCCAGTTGATAAAAGAATTTTTCAAATGCGATGGAGCTGTTGCGCTTCGCAGTCCTGCAATTGCGCTCAAATACGCGCTCAAGGCGCTTGACGTTCCTACAGGCACAGCTGTTATGATTTCAGCGCTTGCGCCGTCGTGGCAAATCGCCACGCTTGAAGACTGCGGATATGTGCCGCTCGTGCTTGATGTTGACGAATCAAATGGATTGGTTGCTGCCGACATTGTTTCCGAAGGGATAAAACGCGGGGGACGCGTTCTACTGCTGCATGAAGCGTTCGGCATTCTTCCCGATGTTGACGCAATTATGCAACTCGGCATTCCCGTCATAGAAGATATTTCGCAGAGCGTCGGCGCATCTTTTGCTGTGCACGATGAAAATGCGCGGTTTGCAGGCTCATTCGGAACATTCGCAATTCTTGGGCTTGAAGAGCGCGATGTAATCACATCGGGCGGCGGTGCTGTCATTATGGCGCACGCGCGGCGCGACTGGATTCCGCTTAAAAAATATACTGATGTAGCGCCTCTTACTGATTTGCTTCCCGACTTGAATGCTGCGCTTGCATGGGTTGAGCTTAAAGAGTTCAAGCGCAACGAGGAAAAGCGCCGCGAGATTTTTACGCTGTTTCAACGTTCCTGCATGTCGGGCAGGCATAAGTTGCTTGCGCGCGACATTGATTCATCTACGATGAGTGCATTTCCGCTTGTGCTTTCGAGCGCGTTCAGAGACGTAAAGCACTATGCGGAGCGCAAGGACATTGAGATACGCCTTGCGTTTGAAAATTCAGTGATTTCTCTGCGCGACGAATCGTTTGGCAGTTCATGCATCAGTGCAAAATCACTTGCGTTGCGTTGCGTTTTGTTTCCGCTCTATCCGCGCCTTACGCATGCGGAAACGGAAAAAATCGTTAAAGTGCTCGGTACGCTGCCGTGAGCAGAGGCTGTATGAGAAAATGTCTTATTGTGGTAACTACATATAAAGAATCGTCAACATCGCTTGGAGATGACATTGCGCGCTATTTACATGAGCACGGCGTTGCGTGTACGTTTTATCAATTTGATGGAAACGGGGCGGCAGAAAATCACTTTGCAGGAAACGATTTTGTAGTGACGCTCGGCGGCGATGGAACAGTGCTGTTTGCTGCACGCGGTTGCGCATGTTTGGGCATTCCAGTCTTCCCTGTAAACTTGGGCGAATTTGGATTTATTGCGAGCATAGAAAAGACAGAATGGGAATGCGCTCTTGCGCAGTTCCTTGACGGAGATGCGCGCATTGACGAGCGCAACATGATTCACGCAACGCTCTCGCGTCAGTCGTTTTCTGCTGTTGCGCTCAACGACATTGTAATAAGTGCGGAAACGGCGGCGTGTGCAATTTCGTTTGACGTGTCGTATAACGACATGTCGCTTGGCACATTCAAAGCAGATGGCGTCATCATAAGCACGGCAACAGGCTCAACAGCGTATTCAGCTTCTGCAGGCGGCCCTATAATAGACCCAGAACTTGATGCAATTGTTTTGACGACAGTGAATGCGTTTTCGCTTTCAAGCCGTCCACTCGTGCTGCACCCTGACGGTACCATAGGCATTACCATTTTACCGTCGCGCGACCGCAGCATGATACTCACTGTTGACGGACAAAAGCCTGTTCCGCTCAAAGTGGGCGACAGCATCACAATACGAAGAGCGCCGCACAAAGTAAAACTCGTCGGTTGTACTGCTGAAAAGTTCTACGGTGCGCTCCGCTCAAAACTCAACTGGTCGGGAGGTCCCCATGCTTGAAGACCTCGTTATTAAAGATTTTGCGCTCATCGATTCTGTCTCACTTGAATTTGCGCGCGGGTTTACGGTACTTTCAGGCGAGACGGGTGCAGGCAAATCAATTCTTATCGGTGCGCTTTCATTTTTGCTCGGCGGAAAAGCAGACGCGCACCTCATACGAAGCGGCGCGCATGAGGCTACAGTGTCTGCAACGTTTTTTATAGGAGAGGCTCCTGACGAATTTAAAAGCGGTGCACGGCAGCATGTGCATGCGGCTGAAACAGGCGGCGAGGAAGATGTGCTTTCTGTGCACGAGTGGCTTGACATGCACGGCATTGAAGCAGACGACGGCCGCATATTGTTGCGCCGCACGTTGCGCGATTCGGGAAAATCATCTGCATGGATTGGAAGTACATCTGTTGCGCGCGCCGATTTAGCATCGTTTTCTTCATTTCTCATAGACATTCACGGGCAGCATGAGCATCAGTCGCTTATGAAAGTTGCGCAGCACAGAAAATTTCTCGATGCCCATGCAGGCATTGTCGATGAAGTTAATAAATTTACCATGCAATTTGCCGCGCTCGTGGAAAAGCGTAAATTGCTTGAACAGCTCAATTCATCGAGCGAAGAGCGTCGGCGCAAAATTGAGATGTATACGTTTGCCGTTCAGGAAATAGGCGATGCAAAACTCAAAGCAGACGAGGATGAGCTGCTTGCCGACGAGGAAGCGCGGCTATCTTCATATGAAAAACTATATGCAGATATTGAAGCTGTCACTGCCTCTCTTTCTGACGGTGAAAATGCTGTTGTTCCGCTTTTAAAGCAGATACGGCGCGATTCTCTGCACGCGCTTGATATGGACAAAACGCTTGAACAGCTTGACGAACGCGTTGAATCTGCGTTTTATGAATTGTCAGATATTGCGGATGAGTTTGCTGCGTACAAAAGCAAACTTGTGTTTGACCCGAAGCGGCTTGAAGAAGTGCAAGAGCGTCTTTCGCTCATATACAATTTGAAGAAAAAATATGCATCGTCTCCTTCTGCGCCGATTTCTGAAGTGCTTGCGTATGCGGATGAAGCGCGGCAAAATCTTGAGCGGCTCGGAGCGGGCGGCACAGACAAGACGCAGCTCGAAAGGGAAGTGGCAGAGCTTGAAAAACTTGTATACGTAGCTGCAAAGATGATTTCAGACAAACGGAAAGCGGCAGGCGAGCGCATGTCAAAAGAAGTTGAAGCTGTGCTTGCAACGCTCGGCATGAAAAACACAAAATTTTCTGTGCGCGTCGCTGAAAAGCCCGGCACGAGCGCCATTCAAAAGTGCGGACCGTATGGCATGGACGACATTGAATTTTTAATAAGTGCAAATCCTGGTTCCCCGCTTTTACCGCTTGCTCACATTGCGTCGGGGGGCGAACTTTCGCGCGTTATGCTTGCGCTTAAAACGATTTTTGCCGCATCAGATAGCGTGCCAACGCTTATATTTGATGAAATAGATACAGGCATTGGCGGCGAAGTGGCGGTTTCTGTTGGAAGCCACCTCAGAAATCTTGCGAAAAGCAGGCAGATTTTTTGCATAACGCATCTGGCGAGTATTGCTGTTTATGCCGATAATCAAATAAAGATAGAAAAAAGCGTGGCAGATGGAAAAACGTCATCGCGTTGTGCTCATGTTGTGGGCGACAATCGCGTTCGGGAAATTGCGCGCATGCTTTCAGGCGATGAGTCGAGCGAGTCTCTTGAACACGCCCGCTCCATGCTGCTAAAATTTGGAGGTGTGTAATGGCAAAAATTACTGGAGAAATGCGCCAGCAACTTGCCGATGCAATTGTGCCGTATCAAACGCAGATAGACGGATTGCTTGAAAAAGAAAAGACGCTTGTAAAGCTCATAAAAAGCGACCATGCAGGCGAAGCGTATAAAAAATTGCAACTTGCAGAAGACATGATTTTTGTAGCAACGCTGTACATGGCGGAAAACAGCCTGTCGTTGAAAATTCTTGAAACAAAACATACCGATGCGCTCAACGAATCGCGCAAGACGCTTTACCGTGCCATCATCTACCTTGAAGATATTGTCACGAATTTTGTCGATATTTCGTATTCCGAACTTTTTAGCAATTGGGAAAAAATCTCAAATACGCCTGTTTCAAAACGGTATCTTTTAGTGCGCAAGCTCGGTCTTGCCATAAAATTATTAAAAGATGCATTTGGCGAAAACAGCAAATGGAAATGGTCGTTTGTTGAGCTTGAGGGGCGGTTTACCACAGTTGCAAAAAATCTTATAGATATGAAAAAAGGCTCAAAAGATTATTTTGAACCGAACTCTGACGACTACGAGACGACGGTGCTGTACATACGAATGTTGCAGCGTCTGCTCGACGCTTCTGCAAACGGCTACCGCGACAAGTACGAGCTTTCTACGCGTCGCATTGACGACATGCGAGACGCTATTAAATTTCTGCTTGCCCGTCATAAACTGTGCCTTGCCATTGGCGACAAAAATAATGCTGAAGAGATAAAAAAGAAAGCGATTATCTGGAAAGATAAAATGGATGCCGACCAAAAATCTGGATTAAGCTCATAAGATGATTAATAAAAATCTTGCTCTGCGCATTTTCGAAGGCTTTTCAATTCAACGGTGGAACGATTTGATTCGTCCGTTTGATTTAGTTGAAATGGACAAAGCAGGCGAAAAAATGGTGATAGCGTATATCATTGGAAAATTTGAAGAACACAAAGGTGTAAAAATTGACTGGGAGTGGATGGCGTATGCATCGCTGTTCGATTTGCTCAGAAAAATTTCTTTGAGCGACATAAAATCTCCTGTGCAGCAATTATTAAAAAAAGAATATGCGCAGGAATACATGCGCTTGAACGAATGGGTATTGAACCAGTACAAGCCGATTATTGATGACGAGTTGTTTTCGCGTTTTACAATTTACATTGGACAAAAAGCGGGAACATTTCCTATCCCTGAAAAATCAGAGGCGGCGAGCCACGTGCTTTCTGCCTCGCACAAGTATTCCACTGTGCGCGAGTTGCAAATGCTTGCAGCGGTGAACGAGCGTGAGCGGCTTGGCAAAACTGAAACAGAGTTGCAAGCGCAGTTGCAGCCGTATCTTGATTTGGAAGGCTTGCAGATGATGCTCACTCATCAAAAGACATACGACTTTTTATTAAAAATTGAGCAGTTGCGGTTTCAGACAAGGTGGAATCAAACGCCGCGAGTTCCAAAGACGAGCGTACTCGGCCACAGCTATTTTGTTGCGGTAATGACGTTGCTTTTGGGAAGATGCTCGGGCGTAAAAATGTGCAGCCGCAGAATAATTAATAATTTTTTTTCGGGGCTTTTTCACGACTTGCCTGAAGCTGTTACGCGCGACATCATCTCGCCGGTAAAGCAGGCTACAGACGCGCTCCCGAATATTGTCAAGCGCATAGAAGATGAGATTGTCGGGCGTGAGCTTGTTCCGCTCATGGAAGATTTTTTTGCGCAGGAACTTATCTATTACACAAACGATGAGTTTATAAACCGCATAAATGACGATGGCGTTGTCAAGGAAGTTTCATGGGAAGAGCTGAACGAGCGGTACAACGACAACGCTTTTGAGCCTGTTGACGGGAAACTCGTGCGCGTTGCAGACCATTTGGGCGCACTGCTTGAAGCTGACAGCTCAATCAAACATGGCATTACGTCTATGCATCTTGAGCGCGGTAGAGAAAGTTCGCTTGCGCATTACGCGGCAGGCAGTATGATAAACGGCATTGACGTGGCAAAACTTTTCAGCGAAATTGTAGCGTAAATCATTCCCATTCAATCGTGCCTGTTGGTTTTGGCGTGAAGTCATAGAGTACGCGATTCACGCCAGCCACTTCGCTCGTAATCCGCGCAACGAGTTTTTGCATGAGTGCAAACGGAATGTTTTCCACTGTTGCGCTCATTGCATCTTTTGTGTTTACAGCTCTGATTATGACAGGCCACTCAAAACTTCGCTTGCCGTTTTTTATGCCGGTTGTTTTAAAATCAGGCACAATCGTAAAATACTGCCACACGCTTTGCGCAAGCCCATAGTTTTGGAATTCTTCACGTAAAATGGCGTCAGACTCGCGCACTGCTTCAAGCCGTTCGCGCGTAATTGCGCCCGTGCACCGCACGCCAAGACCTGGCCCTGGAAACGGCTGACGGTGCACCATGCTGTCTGGCAAACCGAGCGAGCTTCCCACAATGCGCACTTCGTCTTTGTACAAAAACTTGAGCGGCTCGACAAGCTCAAACTGCATGGAATCGGGAAGCCCGCCTACGTTGTGGTGCGCTTTTATGCCGTCATTGCTTTCAAGTATGTCTGGGTAAATAGTGCCTTGCGCAAGAAAATTGATGTTGTCAAGTTTTTCCGCTTCTTCTGCAAATATGTCTATAAATTCACTGCCGATGATTTTGCGCTTTTGTTCAGGCTCTGTTATGTTTGCGAGTTTTTTGAGGAAGCGTTCTTCAGCGTCAACGTAGACGAGATGCGCTTTAAGCTCGTTGCGGAACACATTAACAACTTGCTCGCTTTCGCCTTTGCGCAAAAGTCCGTGATTGACGTGTACGCATGTGAGTTGGCTTCCGACAGCTTTTATTAAAAGCGCTGCTGTTACAGAAGAATCAACGCCACCTGAAAGCGCGAGCAGCACGCCTCCGTTGCCTGTCTGCTTTTTGAGTGCAACAATTTGCTCGTCAATAAACGCTTGTGCAAGTTCATGCGTTGTAATGCGCTCCATGTTCGCGGGCCGTCTATTCGTATTCATAAAACTTGCCTCTGTAGTTTAATAATTATTTGTATAGTTGTCAAAATATCCTTGAATTACAACGACAGGCGTGCCTTTGTCGCCGGAGCCGCTTGTTAAATCTGATAAAGAGCCGAGTAAATCGGTAAGTTGGCGCGGCGTTGTTCCTTCGCTTGCCATGTTGCCGACAAGGTTGTTTCCTTTATTTTTAATGCTTGTAGAAATTGCTTCTTTGAGCGCATTGCCTGATAAATCTTTAAAATCGTTGTCGGCAAGGTATTTCAATTTTAGCTCGTTTGGCGTGCCGCGCAAGCCGTCTGTGAATCCTGGAGCGACGACAGGGTCCGCAAGTTCCCAGATTTTTCCCTGCGGGTCTTTGAATGCGCCGTCGCCGTACACCATAACTTCAACACGCTTTCCTGTTTTTTCAAAAATCTTTTTTTGCACGTCAAGCACTACGCGGTTGCAGTCGCGCGGGAACAGCTTTACTTTTTCTTCAGTCGCTTTGTTTGAGCCGAGCAGTCCGTAATCTTTGTTGAAGCCGCTTCCGTTTATGCTTGTTTGCAAGATGTCGTCAATGCCGTATACGATTTTTGCGCCTGCTTCTTTGAGCATGCGCTTTGTCCGTTTACGCGTATGGATGTCGCACGTGAGCACGCAGTCGGTGTAGGTGAGGATTGCGCGCGGATTGTTCGCAAAGATGATTTCGCACGTGGCTCCGCACGAAGCTATAAGTTCTTCATAGTAGCTGATGTAATCTATGCCGGTGAATTGGTGTTTGTTTGTTCCAAAAAGCGCACGAAATGTTTCTTTTGTGAGTACATCGCTGTACGGATTGATTTTTGCTTCGTCGAGCTTGTCGAGACTGACAAGCTCGTTTCCAACTTCGTCAGCAGGGTAGCTCAACATGAGCGTTATTTTCTTTGCAGCAGGCGATTCATTGCGGGCAATGCCTTTTGCAATGCCGCGCAAACATATGGCAAACCTGTTTCGCGACAGAATCGGAAAGATAACTCCGACTGCGTTGCCGTTGAATTTTTCGTATACATCAAGTGCAATGTCGTCTACTGTAGCATAATTTCCCTGTGCGCGCGCAACAATCGATTCAGTTATGGAAATTACGTCTTTGTCGCGCAGCGAAAAGTTTTCTGTTTCTGCCGCCTCAAATACGCTCTCGGCAACAATTGCCGCAATATCATCACCTTCGCGGATAATTGGACAGCGTATGCCGCGTGTTACTGTGCCCGTTTTTCGAGTCGCTTCCATATGTTATATCCTCATCGCTATTTTATACTATTGCAGATTCTGTTGCAACAATAAGCGGGCGTTACGGGCGGCGTTTGAGCCCGTAGAAAGGGGAGTGAGCTACGCAGTGCGAACGCGGGGGAAGTCGTTCCCACGCATGAGCGTCAAGACAAACTTTTTTTTTTCGTGTATACTTTTGCGATATGGCATACGTGAAAGATTTATTCGACTCAAACTTTATTCAATATGCAAGCTATGTTATTCGCGACCGCGCAATTCCTGAATTGACTGACGGCTTGAAGCCAGTGCAGCGGCGTATCCTCCACACGCTGCTTGAAGTAGATGACGGCAAATTTCATAAAGTTGCGAACGTTGTAGGGCAGTGCATGAAATATCATCCGCACGGAGACGCGTCAATTTACTCTGCGCTCGTCGTGCTTGCAAACAAAGATTTGTTCATAGACAGGCAGGGAAACTTTGGCAACTTGTATACAGGCGATGCCGCTTCTGCTCCGCGTTACATTGAATGTCGCATGCGTCCCATAACGCGCGAGCTCATCTACAATCCAAAAATAACTGATTACGTTCCAAGCTACGATGGTCGCAACAAAGAGCCTGTCATGTTCCGCGCAAAGCTGCCGCTCGTGCTCATTTTAGGGGCGGAAGGAATTGCCGTTGGCATGAGCACAAGAATTTTGCCGCACAATGTTCGTGAAGTAATTGATGCCGAAATAAAATGTTTGCGTGGAGAAAAGTTTGCGCTCTATCCTGATTTTCAAACAGGCGGATTGATTGATGTGTCAGGTTATGAAGATGGACTTGGCAAAATTGTGACGCGTGCGAAGATGGATTTGAGCGACGAGAAAAAAATCACTATAACGGAACTGCCGTTCGGCTCTACAACGGAGTCGCTTATGGACTCTGTTGAAAAAGCTGCAAAAAATAATAAAGTGCGCATTGCATCGATAAATGATTACACGTCAGATAGCGTCAATATTGAAATAAAACTGCCTCGCGGCGTGTATGCAAACGATGTGGTTGACGCGCTCTACGCGTACACTGAATGCGAGCAGACGATTTACTGCAACTTGCTCGTTATTCGCGACAACATGCCTGTGCAGATGAAAGTTACAGATGTTGTCAAGCATCATGCAAAGCAGCTCGTGGGCGTTCTCAAAGATGAGCTTGCTGTAGAGCGCGCGGAGCTTATGGAAAAATTGCATCTTCGCACGCTTGAGCGCATCTTTGTCGAGGAGCGCATCTACAAAAAGATTGAGCAGATGAAAACGCAGCAGGGGGTTGTCGATGCAGTCAAAAACGGATTCGTGCCGTTTAAAAAGGAGCTGCTCCGCGCTATCACTGACGACGACGTTGACCATTTGCTTAAAATTCCGATTCGCCGCATTTCTCTGTATGACATCAACAAAAACCGCGAAGAAGTTGAAGCGATAAAAAACCGCATCAAAGAGATTGACAAATTGTTAAAACATTTGACGCAGTACGCAATAGACTGGCTTGCAGGAATTGCAAAAAAACTTGACGCGGAAAAAACGCGGCGGCTTACGACAATCACCAATATAGAAAAAGTTGACGTAAAGGAGATTGCCAATCGCGACATTGCGCTCAAATACGACGAGAAGTCGGGCAATTTGGGAACAAATGTTGCAGGCGGTGTTGAAAAACTCAAAATCACTCCGTATGACAGAGTGCTCTTTGTGCGTCGCAGCGGCATTTACAGCGTGACCGAAGCGCCGCAAAAAGTGTTTGTGGGACCTGGCATGTTTTGGTGTGGTCTTGCAGACAAGGAGAGCCTTTCAAAAGTGCTTTTTACAGTAATTTACCGCGACATTGAAACAAAGTTTGTGTTTGTAAAGCGATGTCGCGTTGAAGCGTACATTATGAACCGCGACTACTTTTTTGCGCCAGATGGCAAGGAAGTGCTTCATGTGGATGCGCGAAAAAATTTTTCGTTCACGCTGCATTACGTGAAAAAGGCGCGGCTTAAAAAACTTGACGAAACGTTCAAGGCTTCAAGTTTTCCCGAAAAAGGAATTAAAGCGCAAGGAACGCGCGTCGTTGCAAAGGAAGTTGAAAGCGTAAGCGTGGAAGCGGACAATGTGTAGGAGGCATATTGTATGAAAGGGCAGTCTCATAAGTTTGCCGCATTTGATTCTTTTTGGGCAGTCTCATGGCATTTTAAACTGTTGCTGCTGCTTCTGTTGTTCCTGCCTGTAATAACTGAAAGGCCGTATAATCATGAGGATATCGTTGCTGTTATAGGTGAGGTGCTTTCCAATCCGCTTGTCAACGGTGTAGTCAGCATCCGTGTCATTGCGAAGATAATTCTGGCAGTTGCATGTACTGTCTGCCTTATTTATAAGGACGGAAGGATTATTTTGCTATACTATGCTGCCGCAGGATGTGCTGTAGCTATTTTTCAGAATATGGCACAAACACAATACGGCTTTACCATTCTACCGGGCAATATGGCGGTGCAACTTGTTGTTGCAGTGTATTGCCTTTTCTTTGCGCTCAAAGACGGCATTACAAGGGCGAATGCAGTTAATAGAAATGCTGTATGGGTTGTTCCGCTTATGATTTTTGCATTTCTTATGCCTTATCAGATACGTGATGGCATCATAGTTCCTTCGCTGCGGGGAGTTTTCACGAACGAATCTGCCGTCACATACTGCATGATTGCTCCCGTTGTATTAGGGATGCTGTTGCTCGTTTCAAATCATGCATTGCCTGTAATTCATGCTATTTCTTTTGTCGCGTTCCTTTTTGCCCTGCTCAACATGATGACGCATTTTGTCTTTGCTTCTCATAATTGGTGGATGGGAGTGCTTCATCTGCCGCTGCTGTTTATTTCTGCCTATGGCATGGTTATATCAAGGAACAGGCAGGGTGACAGGCGCAGAGGAAACTGATGCAGGACACATGACCGTACTTGTGAAGAATGTAACGGCAACGCTTACCGTAAAAAATTCGCGTTTTCTTGCAGAATTGCTGCCGTGTAACTCACAGCAGGATGCACGCGAGTTGCTAAAATCGCAAAAGGCAAAGTACAAAGATGCCGCGCATGTAGTGCACGCGTTTGTTGTAGGAGCGGATGCGCAGATACGCGGCATGAGCGACGACGGCGAGCCTTCGGGAACTGCGGGACGGCCTGTGCTTGACGTGCTTTGCAACGCCTCGTGTACAAATGCGCTGCTCACGGTAACGCGCTGGTTTGGCGGCACGCTGCTCGGTACAGGCGGACTTGTAAAAGCATATGGAGATGCGGCAAAACTCGCGATTGCCGCCGCCGTGGAAAACGGAGCGTTTGCAGAATTTTTTGAAACGCGCTCATTTTCGTTTTCTGTTGACTATGCGCGCTATGAAAAAATCAAGCGTATGATGAAGCAGTTTTCTGTAAGCGACATGCGCGAATCGTTTGGCTCGCGCGTGGAGGTGAGCGGCGTAATTCACACTGACGAATACGATTTGTTTGCAACCGCGCTCGTTGATGCAAGCGGTGGCGCAATTGTACTATTTTAAATACTATATTTAAATAATTGACAAAATAACGCAGTTTGGTTATAGTAATAAATATAACAAAATTTTATTTTCTGTTCGGATGTGAAAATGAACCAAACCAAGTATGGCAAGTTTCTTTGCGTGATTTTGTCGCTCTTATTTTTTTTACTTTCATGCAAGCAAACGGCGGACAACGTTGCAAGCAATTCAGACGATGGCGGCTATCTGCATGCCATTCACATGAAGTCAGCATCTGATATACACGTGATATTACACGATAAACTAAAAGCAGATTCAGTTGCAACTGCGTTTAAATTTACCAGTTCTGCGCCTCAAGCTCATCTCATTGAAAATGTCGATAAATGGCGTCTTTCTACTGAAGTCGAAGGGGAAACTCCCTGCTGGGCATGGTTGGATGGCACCACGATTTATTGTTACGCAAAGGACTTTACCGACAAAGGAAAAAAACTTCCTCTTGAAAGTGCAGAGAAATTATTCTATAACTGCAAGACATTAGAAGAAATTGATTTGCACCTTTTTGACACAAGCAGGTGTACAGATATGAGCATGATGTTTTTCGAGTGTACTGCTTTAAAAACGCTTGATGTAACAGGGTTTGATACAAGCAACGTTACAAACATGATGCGCATGTTTGGGTTCTGCTCTTCGCTTGAATCTGTAGATGTAACGCATTTTGATACACGGTCAATCGGAAAGGGAGAACTGAATGACGGCGGATATGTTGAAATGTTTGATGGCTGCACGAGCCTAAAAGAAGTTGACATAACAGATTTTAGGACAGACAAGAACGCTAATATGTCGTCTATGTTCAGAAACTGTAGTTCTCTTACAAAATTTCGAAAAGATAGCGCCAATGTCTTTCAACCTTGTAATATGGAATCTATGTTTACAGGCTGTTCGTCTCTCGTTGCAAATGCAGGTTCCTCGTCTCATTTCAATGCTGACTGGTTTGACACAAGCAAAGTTACATCTATGGCAAACCTTTTTCGACAATGCAGCAAAATTGAATCGCTTAATCTTGACAGGTGGGATGTATCGAATGTTGCAAGCATGAAAAATATGTTTGGACTTTGTGTAACGCTTATCTGTCCGTTTGAGTCTGCTGCTATATATTGGGATACAAGCAGGTGTGCCGATATGTCAGGAATGTTTGGCACTTGTTATGCACTTAACGAAATAGCTGAAAGCCTTGCAAATTTTGACACACGCAATGTAGTTAATATGTCGAGTATGTTTTCGTTTTGTACCGCACTTACTGAACTTGATGTAAGCAGTTGGAATGTATCAAAAGTTACAGACATGACAGATATGTTTTGGGGATGCTCTGAATTAAAAACAATTTATGCGTCAGATGCGTTCAATGGCGATTGGAGAAAGCTTCAAACATCAGAAGGCGGAGTGCTAGAGTTCCATGACAATATGTTCACAGAGTGCAACGCTATTATTGGGAAAGGAGCGAATGGTGATTCATCAACAGGATATGATTCAAGTGTTACTGATATAGAGGGCGCCCATTTTGGTGGTCTTGGCAACGATCCTGGATATTTTACAAAAAAATGATTTTTGCAATAGTGGCAACGTAGTGGAGGGTAAAATTGCTTGCAATTTTACCCTCCACAAATCAATGTTTCCTAGCTTTGCATGAAATTGCGGTCAACATCGCATTTCAAAGCAACCTGTTTTGAAACTGAGGTTTCTGAACAGGTTTGCTATGCTGATTGACTCGCATTCAAGTTAATCGGCGTTTCCTTATAGCAGTTTTCAAATTGCCCTCTGGTACGCTCGCACAACATGCATGCTCGTACTGCTATATTTGTTGCTCGTATCAGAACGAATATTTGTAACTCAATGCGATGCGGCGGAAGTACCATTCATTGCCAGCGTGCGTAAGCATTGTTTCGTTGTTTGTATGCGTGTGGTTTTCGACAAAGCTTCTGCGATTTGCAAAATACGCTACGACAGTGAGCATGTGATGTTCGTTGAACGTAAAACGTGCAAGTGGCGCAATGTTTACCGTCATAAAATTGCCTTTGTACGCTGCATTCGTGTAGTCGGATGCGCTGTAGTGTCCTGCCAGTTCAACATTCAAACCAACCATTGAAAGTACGAGCGGCATCTGGTAGCCGAGCACAAAACTTGCCGTGTACTGCCAGCCGTTTGTTTTGTTTCCCGTGCCTTGCCACTTCCACACGTCTCCGGTATGCATGCCTGTGAGTGCGATATACTCGCTTTTGTAATCTGCAAGGAAAACGATGTGATGCCAATCACCTGTCCACAGCGCTCCCACATCAAATTGGAATGTACCGCTTATGTATGCATCAATGTAAAAATGATTGAATGGCGTCAAATCTTTATACGCATCTGTGCCTTTTTCCGCCGTAGGATTTATGAGTTGTGCCATGCCTTGAATGCCTATAAACGAAAGCGGCCAGCCTGTTCCTACATTTACGCCTGCAGAAAAGACGAGAAACGCGATAGGCGTGAATGACACATTGAATTTTGGCATGAGCGAAATAGGCGTAAGTTCCAAGCCATAACCGAGCACGAGCGTATTGCCTTTTACGAGCGGATTGTCGCCAAACGGAATTTTTATCGTGTAATCAGCGTTTGCCGTAATGCGTGCTTCAAGTCCGTCATATGCGCCTGTTGTCTTCGCAAAGTGATTTCCGCCTGCAATAAAATTTGCTTTTGGATAATACGCTATATCTGTGGTGATTGAAAAATTCCACGGACTTGAAAAATCTCCTGAAGCTCCCTCTTGCGCAACAAGCGGGGCGACCGCCAATGCAATGAGCACTGACATAATGATTTTTGTTTCTCTTTTCATGCATTTGATTATAACACATATGTGAAATTTTTTCTATAAAAAAATTGTTTTTCACGTAGCAAGTGCAAATGGTTTTTGAGCGCGGTGTTGACCGCAAAACACATGTCAGCCGCAAAACACGTCAGTGAAATACCCTGCGGCAGAAGGCGGCTCTCCGCCGTCGTGAAGGTGCTGCGTGTCGCCGAACACTTGCACGCGGAAAAATGCTGTGCCCGGCATGCGCTCTTCAGCTGCAACTGCTGTCACTGACGAAGGGGCGACAAAAAATCCCTGCCACAGCTGCACTGGCGACACATTGATAAAATGTGCAATGATTGCAAACATGACGCCAAGATGACAGAAGAACACAAGCGTGCGGTCATCGTATGATTTTTTATATGCTTCAGTTGAGATGTCAAGCACGCCGTGTTGACAGTGCAAACCGCTAGTTTTATAGATGCCGCCTTCACGCGTGTAGCCGTAGCGCGCAAGGAGTTTGTCCATTTCCGTGCATACATCTTTGTAATGGTGGGCAATGTTTCCCGTCTTCATAACTGGCGCGTCCATCCATGAAGAAACGTCGCAAAGTTGCGCATTTTTTGCGTCAGTGTAAAATGACGGCAACCAGTCCCACGCTATGCGCGCTTTGCCTGTTGCAGGGTCTTGTACTGGATAGTAAAACTCTTTGAGCCATTCGCATGTTGTTGGCGTTCTACCAGTCGCTTTCATTGCAATTTCTGCTGTCTGCTGCGCGCGTCCAAGCGGTGATGTAAAAAAATCAGTGACGTGCCATATTGCAACGCGCTTTGCAAGCAGCTCTGCCTCGCGTACACCTTTTTCAGTGAGTGCATCTAATTCGTAATTTGGGTCGCCGTGCCGTATAAATAATAATCGCATGTTTTACTCGGCAGCTTCAAGGCGCTTTACCAAATACGGCATGACTGTTTCAAAATCAACACCGTACCAGTTATAGTCTTTGTGCGAGACAGTCGCCTTGATTGATTCTACAACGTAATCTGCGGCGAGCGCATATGATTTTTCAAGCGTCCAGCCGCGCATGAGCGCACCGACGCATACGCTTGCAAAAATGTCGCCCGTGCCGTGGAAACTCGTTGCAAGCTTTTCGTGGAAGTAGTGCGAGAATGTGCCTGTTGCTGCATCGTACGACATGATGCCTATTTTGCCGGTGGCGTTTTTTACTGTTTCCTGTTCGCGCGTAAATTCAACGCCTTTTAAGACAACGCGTTGTGCGCCAAGTGCAGCAAGTTTTTTGAGCATGTCTTTAATATATGCTTCATCATACTCGCCAGCTTTTTTGTACGGCACGCCAAGCATGAACGACGCTTCTGTTAAGTTTGGCACGATGACATCTGCTTTGCCCGCAAGTTTTGCCATTGCAAATGCGAACTCCTGTGTAAAGCCGTAGTAGAGGTTTCCGTTGTCTGCCATGCACGGGTCAACGAACACGAGCGTATGTTTTTTACCAAAGTCTGAGAACATTTTTTCCATGAGCGCAAGCTGCTCGAACGAACCAAGGTAGCCTGTGTAGATTGCATCAAACGCAATTTTTTCTGTTTGCCAATGCGCGCACATTGGTTCAATGTCGCTTGTCAAATCGCGAAACGTAAACCCTTTGAACGCTGTGTGCGTTGAAAGCACTGCTGTCGGAAGAATTGCCGCTTCAACTCCCATCGCTGAGATGATAGGAAGCGCCACAGTGAGCGAGCATTTTCCCACGCACGAAATGTCTTGAACAGTAATGATTCGTTTCATTGTATTACCTCATTCACGTATTTTGCAATGCACCATCATAGCACGTTTTTTTAATGCTGTAAATGCGCGCACTTCACACTGCCAGTTGTTTTGACTATAATAGCACAACAAAGGCAATCTCTACAGTGCAGTTTTAGATTGCCATGTCACTATGGAGATATAGCATGGCGCAAAGAGTAGAAACGCTTGATTCAACGCTGCGCGATGGTGCGCAGGGCGAAGGCATCAATTTTTCTGTGCAAGACAAGTTGCACATTGTGAGCGCGCTTGACGAGCTTGGCGTTACGTACATAGAGGCGGGAAATCCCGGTTCTAATCCAAAAGATATAGAATTTTTTCAAGAAGCGAAAAAGCTGTCGTTGCAGAACGCAAAACTCTGTGCATTTGGCGCTACGCGCCGAAAAGATATTGCGTGCAGCGAAGACATGAACGTAATGAGCTTGCTTTCAAGCGGTACAAGCGATGTTGTCATTTTTGGAAAGTCGTGGGATTTTCACGTGACGCACATACTTGGAACGACGCTTGAGGAAAATCTTGCCATGATTCGCGACACGTGCGAGTTCTTGTCAAAAAACGGATGCAACGTGCTCTACGATGCAGAACATTTTTTTACGGGCTTTGCAGCAAACAGCGAGTACGCGCTCAAAACGCTTGAGGCAGCTGCAACAGGAGGAGCGACTGTGCTCACGCTGTGTGACACAATGGGCGGCTCGCTTCCTTTTGAATGCGGCGATGCAGTAAAAGAAGTTGTGTCGCGTTTTGGGAAGCATGCCGCAATAGGCATTCACACGCACGATGATTCAGGCCTTGCTGTTGCAAATGCGCTTTCGGCAGTGCAGGCAGGAGCGCGCCATGTTCAGGGAACGCTGCTTGGATTTGGCGAGCGCACAGGAAATGCAAATCTTGCAACGCTTGTTGCGAATTTGCAGCTTAAAATGAACTATAGCTGTTTGAGCGAAGAGAAGTTGCGAATGCTCACGCCCATTGCAAAGCGCGTTGCAGAAATTGCGAACATTGCGCTTAATCCACAGCTGCCGTATGTAGGCGCGTACGCGTTTGCGCATAAAGCGGGAATGCACATCGATGCGGTCATAAAAAATCCAGATGCGTATGAGCATGTGTCGCCAGAGAGCGTGGGCTCTTCGCGCGTGTTTTTGATGAGCGAAGTTGCCGGGCGCAGCATGATTATAGAAAAAATTAAAAAGTTTGAGCCGTCAGTTACAAAAGATGACGAGATTGTGCAGGAAATTATTAAAAAAGTGAAAAAGCTTGAAGCGGAAGGCTATCAGTTTGAAGGGGCAGACGGAAGCTTTGAGCTTTTGACGCGAAAGACAATCGGCAAGTACCAGCCATTTTTTACGTTGCACTACTATCAGACGAGCGGCATAAATCCGCGCCCCGAAAGCGGCGTGAACGCATGTGCGCAAATCAAAGTTGAAGTTGACGGACAGATTGCGGTTGCGGCGGGCGAAGGCGATGGACCCGTGAATGCGCTTGACATTGCGCTTCGAAACGCGCTCGAACGATTTTATCCTGCCGTAAAAAAAATCAGACTTACCGATTACAAAGTGCGCGTGCTCGACGGGCAGTCTGCAACAGCTTCTCGCGTGCGCGTTTTAATTGAGAGCACTGACGGTGCTGCTTCATGGACAACTGTAGGCGTTTCTGCAGACATTATGGAAGCGTCGTATCTTGCGCTTGTTGATTCGTTTGAATATAAATTGATAAAAGACATTGAGCGTCATTTTTTAGGGACTGTGTGATGGAAGGCGGACAGAAGAATCTAATGAGCAGGCAATAAAATATTTGAAAATGAGAATGCATATAGCATGCCGTTGGTTGTCAATATTTCCACTAGACGACATCGCATAATTTTTTTATAGTAAGCGGTATGGAAAAGACAATCGCTTTGATTCCTGGCGACGGCATTGGTCCTGATGTTGTCACAGAAGCAGTGCGCGTGCTCGACGCTGTTGCAAAAAAATTCGGGCACTCGTTCACCTACAAAAACGTTGTGGCGGGAGGAGTTGCCATTGATGCGTGGGGAGAGCCGCTTCCCAAAGAGCAGCTTGACATATGCCTTGCATCAGATGCAGTGCTGCTTGGAGCTGTAGGCGGTCCTAAGTGGGATGCTGTTGCGTCCGAGTTGCGCCCTGAAAAAGCTTTGCTCGGCTTACGAAGCGGCATGAAGGTTTACGCAAACTTGCGCCCTGCGCTCATGTTCAAGCAGCTCAAGGATGCGTGCCCGCTCAAAGGCTCTGTTGTAGGAGACGGCATAGACATGCTCATTGTGCGTGAGCTTACTGGCGGCATCTATTTTGGTGAGCGCGGCATGTCGAGTGACGGCAAAACTGCATGGGATACAGAAACATATTCATGGAATGAAATAGCGCGCATTGTGCGACTTGGTTTTGAAGCAGCAAAGAAACGCAGAAAAATGCTTACTGTCGTTGACAAGGCAAATATTTTGCGCTCGTCGCAGCTGTGGCGGGAAGTGACAGAAAGCGTTAAAGGCGAGTATAACGAAGTTGCATTAAACTACATGTATGTTGACAACGCGGCAATGCAGCTTGTGCGCAATCCCAAACAGTTTGATGTTATTGCGACGAGCAACATGTTTGGCGATATTTTGAGCGATGAGGCAAGTCAAATTACCGGCTCTATAGGCATGCTCGCCTCTGCTTCGCTTGGAGACGGAAGCGGACCTGGATTGTATGAGCCCATTCACGGCTCTGCGCCCGATATTGCGGGAAAAGACGTTGCAAATCCGCTTGCAACGATTCTCTCCTGCGCGCTCCTTTTGCGCTACAGTTTTAACGCAGAAAAGGAAGCGCGTGCTATTGAAAACGCTGTGAACGATGTGCTCGACGACGGCTGGCGTACGCAGGATATTGCAGGCGATGACGCACGTGCACGTGGCAAACTCGTTGGCACAAAAAAGATGGGCGAGCTTGTAGCGGAGCGCGTATTTTAAACATCTTTAGTTTTGAGCAGTGGAAACATGCGTGAAACGCTCCGATGCAGCATGACAGAGGCGCTGCACGTGACGCTTCAAAATACGCATCTCTTTCGTATTCAAGCAAACATCCAAGTTCCGTCTTCACGTGATTTTAAACGCTTGCTTGTACTGCAAAAGCTTATTATAATAGAGCTATGAGCAGCAATCTTCTCGAAAATGGTCTTGTACTTTCTGATGACCGTACCGAAGTTATTTCATATACACAAAAGGCAGGCGTTTCATCTATAGACATTCCCGACTCTGTTGTCTCTCTGCCGCCTGCGCTTTTTTCAGGCAGCAGCATGCTCAAAAAAATTAAACTGCCACGCAATGTGCGTGTTATTCCCGCGCATTTTTTTGAAAACTGTACGTCTCTCGAAAAGATTATTATGCCTGCCGTTGTCGATGCATTTGGACAAAGCGCGTTTTCAGGCTGTTATTCGCTTTCGTCTATTCCGTTTCGTGCTGGTCTTGTTGAATTGCCGCAAGATGTGTTTTCATACTGCACATCGCTCACATCGCTTGTTATTCCAAATACAGTTAAAATTATTAAAAGCGGCGCTGTCTCTGATTGTACCTCGCTTACGGCTGTTGTGTTGCCGTCTCAGCTTGAAACGCTTGAAGCAGGTGCATTTGCAGGGTGCTCGTCATTACGTCACATACGCATATCGGATGAAAATGAATTTTTTCGTGTTGATGAAAGTGACGGCTGCTTGTATAAAAAACAGAGCGACGGAACAGAAACGCTTGTCTTAAAACCAGTTGACTTTGAACGGCATGTTGCTAAAATTATTAAAGTAAGCGAGTTTGACAGTGAATTTGAAGATGGCGAAGAATATTTTGATGAAGACGATATTGAAGTAGGTGCACTGCGTGAGGAAACAGCGGCGATTGAGGCAGGCGTAATTGAAGAAGTTGCAGTGCAGGAAGGAGCAGTAGACGAGAAGCTTGCTGCGCTGCAAAGTGATGTGTCAGAAAAAAGTGATGCTGTTGGTGCATCACAAGATGATGAAGACGATTTTAGCTCAATATACATAGGCGACAGCGATGATTTTATCGATGTCGATTCAGGCAGGGAGGTTGCCGTTATGCAGAATGAGATACATACATCAAACGAACCGTTTCAGGAATTTGTGCCTGTTGACCAATCAGAAGTTGACAATTTGTTTGCAAGTAAAGAAAACGATGATATTGCAGGGAAAGCTGCAAGCATTGTTTCGGCGAACGCGCGTACTGTCGATGAACAGTTTACGCCAGTGTTGCAGGATGAGCTTGCGCTGCTTGCAGCTGAAAGCGACATCCTTTCGCAAAATACGGCAACCGATATTACTATTGACATAACAGCAGCAGAGTCTGTAGATGCCGCGTTGCCTGGTGACAAGCTGCTTGCCCGCATTGCTGCTGCTGCTGAACAATATGATTGCATTGCGCTTGCAGGAGCAAGTGACCGTGTTGAGTGGAATGCGAACTTATATGTATTTGCAGAAAATCTCGTGTTTAACGATGAAGGCACAGGCATGTTTTCGCAGCCGCTTGTCAACTGCTGTCGGCGTATTGCGCGTATTCACGGCTACACGCGGATTTTTTTGTATTATGGCGTTCCGCTTGATGACGAAGAATTTGTTCAACTGTTTACAGACTTTATTGAAGGGCGCAGCATCATCTATGCGTGCAGCGCTTCAAATACGACAGAACTTTCTGACAACGCACGACATTTTGCCGACATTGCAGGAATCAGTCTTGAAAAAGAAATGCTTGCGCTTTCAAATGAGGTTGCATCAAATGCAAACGAAAAAATCATTAAGATGATTTTACAGGACGAGTATTCTGCGTAGCAGCGTATTGCAACTATGCTTTTTTCTTGCTTTTATAATACTAAAAAAATTAAATATTTTTTCAAATTTGTATTGACTATTTGATTTTTTGCCAGTAAGATAAAATTGCAGTTTTTCGTAAAATGCTGCATATGCATGGTATTGAGAGGCATATATGGCAAAGAGCAAAAGTGACAATGTAAAAAAAGGCGTTGAGCGTGCGCCGCATCGCTCGCTTTTTTATGCGATGGGCTACACAGACGAAGAGTTGAGCCGTCCGCTTGTGGGCGTGTGCTGTGCAAAAAACGAAATCATACCAGGTCATTTTAACCTTGACAAAATTGCAGACGCGGTAAAAGCAGGCGTGCGCATGGCAGGTGGAACTCCGATTGAGTTTCCTGCAATAGGTGTGTGCGATGGCATTGCGATGGGGCACGAAGGCATGAAGTATTCGCTTGTTACGCGTGAACTTATTGCAGATTCAATTGAATGCATGGCAATGGCGCACCAATTTGATGCTCTCGTGCTCATTCCCAACTGCGATAAAATTGTACCGGGCATGCTCATGGCTGCAGCTCGTCTCAATTTGCCTACTGTTGTCATTTCAGGCGGACCCATGATGAGCGGCCACATTCCAAATAAAGCGCATCCGTATGCGCGCAAAGATGTGAGTTTGAGCGACATGTTTGAAGCAGTGGGCGCGGTTGCTGCCGGCAAAATAGACGAAGCGCAGCTTAAAGAGCTTGAAATGTATGCGTGTCCCGGCTGCGGCTCGTGTTCTGGCATGTTTACGGCGAATAGCATGAACTGCCTTGCAGAAGTGCTTGGTCTTGCGCTTCCTGGAAATGGTACGATTCCTGCGGTGAATGGCAGACGGATTGCGCTTGCAAAAAAATCTGGCATGCAGGTGATGGAGATGCTTAAGAAAGGGATAACTGCGCGTGCCATGATGAAAAAAGATTCGTTCCGCAATGCATTTGCCGCAGACATGGCGCTTGGTTGCTCAAGCAACACCGTGCTGCATGTGCCTGCGATTGCACACGAAGCGGGAATTGCGTTTGACTTGCATGAGATTAATAAAATAAGCGAACGGACGCCAAATCTCTGCCATCTGGCTCCTGCAGGACACATATTTATGCACGAACTTGACGATGCAGGCGGCGTGCAGGCAGTGCTCGCAGAACTTGCAAAGAAGAAATTGATAAAAACAAATTTGATGACTGTTACGGGAAAAACAATTGCATATAATATTAAAAATGCGGTAAATCGCAACCCTGACATTATTCGCCCTATTGAAAAACCGTATTCAGTTAATGGTGGAATTGCAATTCTTTTTGGCAATCTTGCGCCCGATGGCATTGTTGTAAAGCGGAGCGCGTGTGCAAAAGAACTTATGAAGCACACGGGACGTGCCCGCGTGTTCGACAATGAAAAAGATGCGATGACGGCTGTACAAAAACGTGAGATTAAATCAGGTGACATTGTGGTGATTCGCTACGAAGGACCGCGCGGAGGACCTGGTATGCGCGAGATGCTTGCAGTTACAGCAGCTCTTGCGGGGCAAGGTCTTGACAAAGAAGTTGCGCTTATTACCGATGGAAGATTTTCTGGTGCAACAAGAGGCGCATCGCTCGGGCACTGCTCGCCGGAAGCTGCTGTTGGAGGGCCCATTGCGCTTGTTAAAGAGCGCGACAAGATTACGCTCGATGTAAATGCGTATACGGTTACACTTGAAGTGAGTGATGAAGAGCTCAAAAAACGGAGAACAGCGTGGAAAGCTCCAAAGCCGAGAGTAGTTGACGGGTATCTTGCGCGCTATGCAAAACTTGTTTCAAGCGCGGACAAAGGTGCAATATTGCGTTAAGGAAAGAGTGCGGTTTGAGCCTATGGCACGACAGTAACATTTTATAGGAGATTGCAAAAGATGAGAAACAACACAGCCCGCGCTGGCGTGGTCGGCGGAGCCGAGTACAAGCCTGTAGTACAGAAAAAGGCAGGCGATGTACCGCGCGCAAGCAAGCCACAGAAGTGCGGCTTGCCAATGACGCTTGCTCCGAAAAAAATAAAAAAATTGCCTGATGACGATGCGTCTTCTGTGCAAATAAATTTCCCGAGCGTTGCAGCGATGAAGTGTACGGGTGCGCGTATTGTTATTGAATGCCTTTTAGAGCAAGGCGTTGACACAGTGTTCGGCTATCCGGGTGGCGCAATTTTGAACATTTACGACGAACTGTATAAAAATGCAAACAGGGTGCGTCACGTGCTCACTGCTCACGAACAGGGCGCCTCTCATGCGGCAGACGGCTACGCGCGCTCTACTGGAAAAGTTGGCGTTGTTATGACAACAAGTGGACCGGGTGCGACAAATATTGTAACAGGGCTTGCAACAGCATACATGGATTCTGTGCCTGTCATTGCGATTACGTGCAACGTTCCTTGCGCGCAACTTGGCAAAGATAGCTTTCAAGAAGTGAACATCACGGGAATAACACAGCCTGTGACAAAGTGCAACTACCTTGTGCGCAGCGTAGAAAAACTTGCAGATACAATTCGCGAGGCATTTTTTGTTGCAACAAGCGGAAGGCCGGGACCAGTGCTTATTGATATACCAAAAGATGTGACAAGTGCGATGTGCGAATATCGTGCAGCAAAGGTGCAAAGCGCCTTTAATGCGAAAAGCTCGCGGCTCATGCAAGGCTCTTTTAAAAAGGCGGCGTTTCGCCGTACAATAAAAACACCTGTGCCAAAAGATGCGCGCGTTGTAAAAGTAGCGCGTCGCATGAACGAGGCGCAGCATCCTGTCATTATTTGTGGTGGCGGTGTAATTATCTCTGGTGCGGCACGCGAGCTCAAAATGCTTGCAGAGAAAGCGAACATTCCCGTCGTAACAACGCTCATGGGAAAATCTGCGTTCCCAAACAGCCACGCGCTTTTTTGCGGATTAGTCGGCATGCACGGTACAAAAGCGGCAAACATGGCAATAGAGAAAAGCGATTTGTTGCTTGCAGTTGGAACGAGATTCAGCGACAGGATTACCGGAGATGCATCTTGCTTTGCAAAAAAATCAAAAGTCATTCACATAGACATTGATCCGTCAGAAATAAACAAAAATATATGCACGTTTGATTCGCTTGTTGGAAATGTCAAAGATGTGCTTGCGCGCCTTGCTCCGCTTGTACATGCACGCATGGCAGCTGAATGGAACGCTCAAATTGACGAATGGAAAAAAGATGTGCCGCACGTTGCTCATGGTGAAGAAGAACTTGTGCCGCAGTTTTTATACGAGCATGTGAGGCGCAAAGTAGGAGAAAACGCAATCGTTGTGACTGAAGTAGGGCAGCATCAAATGTGGGCGGCGCAGTTTTATGAGTTTGAAAAGCCGCGTACATTTCTTACATCAGGCGGGCTTGGTACAATGGGATTTGGCATGGGCGCTGCACTTGGCGCGCAAATTGCGCATCCAAGTGCACGAGTTGTGAACTTTGCAGGCGATGGCTCGTTTATGATGAACTGCAATGAGCTTGCAACGATTGCCCATTACAACTTGCCAATACTAGTTGTTGTGCTGAACAACAATACGCTCGGCATGGTGCGCCAGTGGCAAACGATTTTCTACGACAAAAAATACAGCCATACGACACTTGATTTTGCTCCAGATTTTGTAAAGCTTGCAGAATCATACGGCGTTGCAGGTTTTCGCGCCAAAAGCAAAGATGAGTTTGCAAAAGCATTTGACGCAGCTCTTGCGTCTGGAAAAGCGGCTGTCATAGATGCGGCGATTGCTGCTGACGAAATGGTGCTGCCAATGATTCCACCGGGAAAATCTGTAGACAGTTTGATGATGAGCGTGAAACAGCACGTGGACTCGGCATTATAAACAACTTGCATATAGCAAGAACTGTCATTTTGCCACTTTTCCATTTTGCCGATTATGTGCTATAATGAGTGAAGTGAGGTGCATATGTACGAATCCGGTGAAGATTATCTTGAAGCTATTCTCATGCTGCAAAACGAAAAAGGCACGGTGCGTTCCGTAGATGTGGCGCGAAAGCTTGGCGTATCAAAACCGAGCGTAAGCCGCGCCATGGGCATTTTAAAAGATGGCGGCTACCTTGAAGACGGGGAGAGCACGGAGTTGCATCTTACAAAAAAAGGCATTGAAAAGGCGACTGACATTTATTCGCGCCACCGCTTGCTCACTGAATTTTTGGTCAAAATAACTGGCGTTCCTGAAGACCAAGCTGAAAAAAATGCATGCCGCATAGAGCACGATATTGATGTTGATATTGTTGCCGGCATACAAGCATGGATGAAAAAGAATAAAAACGGGTAAACAGTTTGTCTGCATGTCTGCATCGTCTTGACAATTTTACAGTGTTACTAACTGAGTTAATATATACTTAAATTTTGTTTGAGCATAAAATTTCTCTTTACGAATTTCAGATATGCGTGTATAATGAATTTGGAGGCAATGCATCTGCTGTTACTTGGAGAGAATATGGCAAAAAGGTGTATTGCAGGAGGTTTCTATGATTACATTTTTGTTGTGTATCGTGGCACTTGTTGTCGGATACTTGCTTTATGGAGCATTTGTTGATAAAGTGTTCCAGCCGGATGTGAATAAAAAGACACCGGCTACGGCAAACCCTGACGGCGTTGACTATGTGCCGATGAACAAAACAAAAGCATTTCTTGTCCAGCTGTTGAACATTGCTGGTCTTGGCCCAATTTTTGGCGCCGTTACTGGCGCATTGTGGGGACCGAGCGTGTATTTATGGATTGTGTTTGGTACAATTTTTGCAGGTGCCGTGCACGACTATTTGTCAGGCATGCTGTCAATTCGCAATGATGGTGCAAGTATTTCTGAAATTACCGGCAAGTACCTTGGTCCTGTCATGCAGAATGTCATGCGCGTATTCAGCGTCGTGCTGCTCGTTATGGTCGGTGTTGTATTTATGGTAGGACCGGCTGGACTTTTGGCACGCTTGACACCTGATTGGCTCAACGTAAAAGTCTGGACCGTTATCATTTTAATCTATTACTTTCTTGCAACACTTTTGCCTGTCGATAAAGTTATCGGTCGCGTGTATCCTGTTTTCGGCATCTTCCTCATCGTTATGGCTATTGGCGTTTCAATTTCGACTATTGCAAATAGTAGCGTACGTCCCATGATGGAGCTCACGCTTGAAAACTTGCATCCTGCAGGAACGCCAATTTGGCCGATTATGTTTATCTCCGTTGCGTGTGGCGCCATATCAGGCTTCCATGCAACACAATCACCGATTATTGCGCGCACCATTCAGAATGAAAAAGATGGCCGCAAGATTTTCTATGGCGCAATGGTTGCTGAAGGTGTCATCGCAATGATTTGGGCTTCTGCCGGCATTGCGTTCTTCTACAACAGAGGCGGCATTGGCACGGGTTTGCAGGCAATGGCTGATATTGGCGGCGGCAACGCAAATTCTATCTATGAAATGTGCACCGGTCTTCTTGGAAAAGTTGGTGGCGCGATTGCGCTTATCGGCGTTATCGTATGTCCTATTACATCTGGCGACACTGCATTCCGCAGCGCACGCATGACTATTTTCAATTGGTTCAAACTTGATGAAAAAGACATCAAAATCCGCTTGGGCATTGCAGTTCCGCTTCTTCTTATTGGTTATGGCATTTCATTCATTGACTATGGCATTGTGTGGCGCTACTTCTCGTGGTCCAACCAGACGCTTGCAATGATTGCATTATGGTCTGCTGCTGTATATCTTGCTACCAATTATTCAAATAAGAATAAGTGTTGGATTGCGGTTGTTCCTGCTACGTTCATGTCGGCAGTCTCTGTAACATATTTCATGTATGCAGGAGAATGTCTCAACTTGAAACGGCTTGGCGCACAAGGACAAACGATTTCGTACATAGTCGGTATTGTTGCTGCTGTTGCGTTCCTTGCCATTTTCTTGGCAACTGCATATTCGCATCCACAAAAGAGCCTTGAGCGTCAGGGCAAAGTAGACCTGTCACGTAAGCACGCATAATTTTACCATGCGTGGATGGCACGCTTTTGCGCAGTCAGTACGGGGCTGCCATAGAAGTTTTAAAACTTCTATGGCAGCCCGTTTTTATGCAATGTGGAGATGCTAGGCACGCGCCATATCGCGAATCACTTTTATGAGTAGAATGATGAGTAACAGCGCTGCAAGGCAGAGTGCGCCGAACAGTATTTTATAGCTGATTGAAATGTGCTGAAAGTTTGCAGATAAGTTGCCTATCATGTTATTGCCTGCTGACACGCCGCTTTTATCTGAGTTTGTTTTGCCTGCATAGTTTGCGTCATTCGTTTCTGCATTTTGATTTTTTATTGCGTCGTTTGTACGTTGTGTTGCGGTTTCCGTGCGCTGCGCGCCTGCTTCTTCAGTTTGATTTTCATCTTGTGCTTGCCGTGCTGTTTGTTCTGCATTTTGCATGATGTCAGCATCTTGTGCAACCTTGCGCGTTTTTACAAACGGAATGACAATGCGCGCATGTCCTGCCCAGTTTTTATACGAATCTGCAAGCCCGATAACTGCTGTTTCGTTCGCAAATGCATCGAGTACGCGTGCGTTGAATCTGCCGGTAAAATACGTGCGCTCATCGTAGTGATTTGTGTTCCACCAGCACACTTGCTGGGCGAGTGCATCTGCGCGCGCGGTTGGAATGGCGTATGCTGTTTCAATGTAGCCTGACACAATCAAAAAGAGCGCTTTTGCAGTTCCGACTGTTGCGTTTGGTGCAATGTACAGGACATCCGCGCCCGCAAGCATTTCTGATTCATATACTCGTATTGCTTGATACTTGCGGGAAGGTGCGCCGTTTGCGTATAGTGTTTCTGGCATGCTTTTTTGCGCGCTTTCCATAGTGCGCAAAGCTTGCCCAAGCCTGCGCCCCATGTTGCGAATTTGTTCTGCTGTATTATATTCATCGGGAGAAACGGGCGACATGTCCTCAATATACGCAACACGATGAGCAGTGCCAAGTAGTGCTGTGTCTATTTCAACAGTAAACGCTGCACCCATTGCAAAAAAAAGTGACAAAACAAGTAGTGATGCTTTACGCATGTAGCACCTCCGTGAATAAAAGTATACAGTGAAAATGTAATTATTGCTAGAGTTTGAATTGTTGCTTCTTGATTTTGAACAGTAAACAATTTTTTTAAATTGCATTCATCGAATATACATAATATAAGGCTGGGAGTTCTTTCTGTAACTTCAGTTATTTTGAACAGAGAGCCTGTATGTTTTCGGCCGTTCCCCGCACAGTTCTATAAGATTCATGTGTGATAACACCCAGAGCAGCAGATGCGCGTTTTTCGCCGCATTTGCAGAAAACGCTGTATTGGCTTTGAGCGCGTTTTCGATTGTGCGTGCAGAGAATTCAGGCAGGCATGATTCTGGAATGAGGCGCACGTAATCGCGCGCGTTTTTAAATGTGTGCACCGCTATGATTTTTTCAAGCTGCTTGTCTTGCTTGAGCCAACTTTTGCGGAATCGCCGTCTGTTGTTTTTCGACTGCACTGGTTCTGGCGTGCGCACGCGTTTTTCTGTCATCGTGATTTCAAGTACATCGAGCAAGAAATTTTTTTTGAGAAGCACGGGATACAAGCCTGTAAGCTCGCGGAACATATCGTAGACAGAGCGCTTCACGGGGCTTTTTCTTTTTGAAATCAAAACGCCGCGCTCGTCGTACAGCGCAATATATTTTTCTACAGCAATGGGGTGCACGATTTTTATGCGTCGTTTTTGTTGCAGCGCGTTCATCGTTTTGTCGAGCAGCTTTGAAACGCTTCCTGTCTGTATCTCTGTGATGTTGCCTGCTGCGTCAACTATATCGTAAATTTTTCCGTCGAGCGCAACTTCTGTCGAACAATCATTTTCGAGCGCGTAGAGATTTTTGAGCGTGCGGTGCAGCGAGCTTTCGTTGAGCGTTTGTATCATATTTTTCGATTTTACTATACACGTATATACTGAAAAATGCAAGAAAAAGTAAAAAAAGATGAAAAAGTGGCATTTTTTTTATTGACAAGCGTAAAATTTTCGCTAAAATTATTATTAAGTGGGAATTTGTGGGGAAAAGTGGTAGGCAGTGGTATGGACATGCTGACAGGAGAATACCGTAATACGCTTGACGAAAAAGGGCGAATTCTTTTTCCGTCAAAGTTGAGGACGGTGCTTGCAGGAAATGTTCTCATCGTGACGCAAGCCCTTGACCGCTGCCTATGGCTTTTTACTCCCGAAGAATGGAGGGTTGTGTCTTCAAAGCTCATGGATTCTGCTTCGCCATTCAGCGAAAAGAATCGCTTGGTGCTCAGAAGATTTATTGCGCCTGCCCAAGAACTTGAGTTTGACAGGTCAGGGCGTATCTCTATCCCCCAGAGTTTGCGTGAATACGCATCGCTTTCAAAAGAATGCATCTTGCTTGGTGTAAATAAATACATTGAGTTGTGGGACGCGGAAAGCTATAAAGCGTATCTTGAGCAAAGCGAAAATTCATTCCGAGATGCAGCGGAAGAGCTCGGCGGAATAATTTTTTAACAATTTCGGGGGATACAACATGGATGCAGTTCACACGCCTGTTCTGCTTGCGTCATGCCTTGAACTGCTTGCACCTTCTGATTGCAAGCCGCATGTGCTGTGCGATTCAACGCTCGGTGAAGGCGGTCATTCGTTCGCATTTCTTTCGCAATTCCCAAACCTCACTGTCATAGGCATAGATGCCGACGGCAGCATCATGCAGCGTGCAAAAGAAAGGCTTTTGCCGTTTGCGGAGCGTATGTTTTTTTACAACGGCTGGTTTGACGATTTTTACGCGTCATATCCGCCTGAATTGCCGAAGCCCGACATCATCTTATTTGATTTAGGGATTTCGATGTACCACTATGAATTGTCGCAGCGCGGTTTTTCGTTTCGGTACGATGAGGCGCTTGACATGCGCCTTGACATGTCTGCTGGTGCAAGCGCAGCAGATGTGGTGAATGGCATGAGAGAAGATGAGCTTGCAGATGTGATTTACCGCTACGGTGAAGAAAAACTGAGCCGCAGCATAGCAAAGGCAATTGCGGAAGCGCGCAGAGGCGGAGCAATTCATTCGTCGAAAGCGCTTGCCGATATTGTATATGATGCAGTTCCGGCCTATTACCGTCATGGAGCGATACATCCTGCTACACGTACGTTTCAGGCGCTCAGGATTGCGGTAAACGGCGAGCTGTGTCGGCTTCCGTGCGCATTGCACAATGCGTTTAACAATTTGGAAGCAGGCGGTAAAATGGGCGTCATCACGTTTCATTCGCTTGAAGACCGCATTGTAAAAAATTATTTCCGTAATCTTGGCAGGCAGTGCGTGTGTCCACCGGAAGTTGCTGCGTGCAGATGTGGCGGCTGCCCTTGTGCGGAAATTGTAACGCGGAAGCCGGTGTGTCCGACTGAAGCTGAAATTGCTAATAATGCGCCATCGAGGAGCGCAAAGCTTCGTGTTGTAAAAAAATTGCGCGATGCGACAGCGCATCACATGGCACGAAGTGAGGAATTGTGTATATGAAACAAAAGAACAGTCGCGTGCGCGAAATGCTGACAGTGTGTTTTATTGCAGTCGCAATTCCTGCACTGCTTATCTTGAACGGCATTCAGGCGCGCAGATATGAGAATCTTGCAGATGAAGTGACCGCACTCGAAAAAAAACAAGAAGAATTGATAGAGGCGAACAAAAAGCTCGTTACAGACATAAGCCTGCTTTCGAGCACTGAGCGCATAGAAAAAATTGCGGAAAACGAGCTCGGCATGCACAAAGCTGAAACGAATGACATTGTGCGCGTAGAGATGAAGGGTAAAGATGGCAGATAGTCTTTTAACGTGTACAGAACTGCTTGACGCAGTGCATGGCAGCATTGCAGGCGGAAAGGGCGCCTGTGCAGAGCAATTTGCATTCACGTCAGTTGCAACGGACAGCAGGCATGTTGCGCCGCAAAGCCTTTTTGTGCCGCTCATAGGAGAAAAGCAAAACGGGCATGCGTATATTCGGCAGGCGATTGAAAACGGCGCGTCTGTCATTTTACTTAATAGAGACGAGTACAAGATGCGGCACGACGACTACGATGCGCTTGCAAAAAATAATCCTGCGGTGACATTTATCATCGTTGAGCACACGCTGCACGCGTTGCAGCACGCGGCATCTGCATATGTGCGCAATTTCCCGCAGCTCAAAAAAATTGGCATCACTGGTTCAAGCGGCAAGACGACGACAAAAGAGTTGTGCGTCGCAGTTTTAAAACAGCGTTACCGCGTTGTCTGCAACGAGGGCAATTTCAATTCTGAAACGGGATTGCCGCTTTCTGTGTTCAATATACGCGGCGACGATGAGATAGGCGTGTTTGAGATGGGCATGAACCGCAAAGACGAGATAGCTGAAATAGCGGATGTGCTGCAACCTCAGTATGCGCTTGTGACGAACATAGGCACGGCGCATGTGGGCATGCTCGGAAGCAGAGAAAACATAGCGCGTGAAAAGCGGCGCATATTTGACCATGTGCCAGCCGACGGTGCTGCGTTCATTCCTCAATCTGATGATTTTGCTCCATTTCTTGCCGAAAGCGTCAAAGGCAAAATTATTTATTTTGGAAGTGGTTCTACAGATGGAGCGCGCAGCGTGTCAAAAGCGCAAAGCGGTGTGGAGTTTGTTTCAGACAACGGCGTGCGCGGTACAACGTTCAAAGTGGGAAATGAAATTGTTAATTTTGCACTTCCCGGCATGTACAATTATGAAAACGCGCTTGCAGCTGTTGCGCTTGGAAACTATTTTGGCATAAGCGACAACGCAATCAAAAATGCGCTTGAATCGTTTGTCGCGCTCGCAGGCCGCTCCCAGACAGAGCAGCTCGTTCTCAAAAACGGTTGCTCAGTAACGCTTGTTAAAGACTGTTACAACGCAAATCCTGAATCAACAGCTGATGTGCTCGCGTTTTGCGCTTCTGTACGAGACTGCGGCAACCGCATTTACGTGCTCGGCGACATGCTGGAACTTGGCGAAGCGGCGCAGGCGGCGCACGAAGCAATCGGCAGAAAAGCGGTACGCGCGCATCCGTATAAAATTATTTTTATCGGCAGCAGCATGAAATACGCTTTTGACGCTGCGCGCAAGGCAGGCTTTGCAGATTCGTTGTATGTCGCGCAATCGTCAGACGAGGCGATGCAGCAGGCGGCAGATTATATCGTTGCCAATTCGTCGAATGACGATTTGCTGCTTTTAAAGGCTTCGCGCAGTTTGTCGTTTGAACGGCTCATTCCGCTCATTGCACAGGAGGCGCGTCATGGATGAGTACGTGTTCCTTGCCGACAAGCCTATTGAAGCGTACCGTAAGAGCGATGTAGGATTTGTTGCCTGCATGATATTGCTGTGCGGCATAGGCATATTTGCGCTTTTCGTATGCTCGCAAAATTATGCGCAGCGCATGTTTGGAAATCCGTATTATTTTATCAAGCGGCAGCTTGTGAGCATTGCAATAGGATTCGCAGGGTTTATTATTTTTGCGTCGCTCAACATGAAAATCATACGAAAATTGATTCCGTTCATTGTGCTCGGTACGCTCGTGCTCTGCGTGCTAACGTTTGTGCCTGGCATCTCTGTAGAGCGAAACGGTGCACGCCGCTGGTTGCGCATGCCGTTTGCATTTACGTTGCAACCGTCTGAGTTTGCAAAATTTGCCGTGGTGCTGTTTCTTGCCAATTTGTTTGACAAGCAATCGCGCATAGAAAATCCAGCGGAAAAATCTGTGCTGCCGGCAGTTGCAGGATTCACGCTTTTTTCTGTTGTCATCATTTTGCAGCGCGATTTTTCAACAGGCGTGTTTGTGTTTTTGATAGGCTTAATCATGTTCTTTGCATCTGGTGCAAAACTCACTTGGTTTTTTCCAGCTCTTTTATTAATTATTCCTACAGTGATTTTTTTAATTTTGCAGGAGCCATACCGCATTGAGCGCATCATAGCATTTTTGCGTCCTATGGAAGGCGTGCGTACATACAATTATCAAAGCATTGCAGCAAAGCGCGCAATCAGTGCAGGTGGATTTTGGGGCGCGGGAATAGGCAGCGGTCTTATCTGGATAAACACTATTCCCGAAGTGCAGGCTGACTACATCTTTGCAGGTTGGACAGAAGCAATGGGATTTTTTGGCGTAATCATGTACTTTGCGCTTTTGTGCGCGTTTGCATGGCGTGGGTATGCATCATCGTTTTCGTGCATGAACAGATTTGCGGCGCTTGCATCGTTTGGGTGCGTCACGATAATTGTTTTACAGTCGCTTGTGAACACTGCCGTCGTATGCGGCGCGCTTCCCACAACGGGCATACCGCTGCCGTTTTTTTCACTCGGCGGTTCGTCGATTATTATAACGCTTTCAATGTGCGGCTTTGTCGTAAATGCGTCGCGCTGTACAGAAGATGAAGAATTAGAATTAGAGGAATTGTCATATGAGTGATATGAGCATAGCAGGATTTGCGGGCAGTGTTGCAGAAAAAAAATCGGACGCAAAGACAAAAGTTATCATTGTTATTTTTGCATTATTGTGTGCGATTTTTTTAGTTGAAATAACAATATATAAATTCGCGCTTCCGAGCATGAACAGGCCGAGAATCATTTTTACAAATAAAACAAGAATCATGCCTGAAGAATTTGCGCAGTTGCTGCATCCCATGAAAAATATGAACTGGTTTTCGTTCAATGCAGAAGAAGCTGTGTCCATCTTGTCGTCCGTTCCTGCAATAGACTCTGTTACTGTTTCAAAACATTTTCCCGACAAGGTTTTTGTCAATGTAGTTGAACGCGAAAGCGTTGCAATGACATTCATTGCGGTAAACGGGAGGAGCTTCCCCGTTCACATTGACAAAAGCGGCGTGCTGTTCAACGGCAGCGTGCGTGAGAGGAACGGCAATTCTCTGCCAATAATTACGGGAATGCCTGTCGAGCACCTTTCTGAAGGAATGCGCATTCCAGTAAAGTATCGTGCACTTATAGAGCAGATTGCGCACATACAAAATCTCAATCAAAATTATTTTGCAGCGATTGCGGAGATATGTGTTGTGCCAAAAGAGTACGGCAATTACGAGCTCATGCTTATTCCTGCAAAGACGAAGACGCGTGTGCTCACCGACCGTGCATTGAACGAAGACGCATTACAGTATATGATGGTGGTACTTGACGTTGTTAATTCAATAGAACCGAATGTAGCTGAAATAGATTTGCGCTATGGTTCTGTTTCGTACAGAACGCGTTGATGTAAGGAATACATATGATTGTCGGTCTTGATATTGGAACAAATTGCATTCGCGTTGCAATCGGCGAAGTGATTGAAAACGGCTCTGTTGAGATTGTCGGCACTGCTGTCAAAAAATCTGCTGGTTTGCGAAATGGCGTGATTGTGAATATTGAAGACGCTGCTGCTGCAATAAAAGAGGCTGTTGAAACGGCAGAGCAGAACGCAGGCGCTGACGTCACATCGTGCGCGATAGGCATTGGCGGCACGCAGATTGAAGGAATGAATCAGCGAGGCATAACGCCTGTAACACAACCGGGAAAACCTCGCCGCGAAGTGACTCGTGCAGATATAGACCGTGCCATTGAAAACGCGCGCGCAGTGTTCATTCCTCAAGACAGGGAATTGCTGCATGTTGTAGCGCAGAGTTTTACTGTTGATGGCGATCCAAATATCAAAGATCCTATAGATATGATGTGCGCGCGTCTTGAAGCAGATGTCCACGTGATTACTGCGTCCAAGACGACTATTCAAAACGTTATGCGGTGCGTGAGCCGCGCAGGATACATGACAAGCGTCATCATGCTCAAGACGCTTGCTGCGACAAAAGCTGTCGTGCACGAAGATGAAATGGATTTAGGTTCAATCTTGATTGATATGGGCGCAGGAACAACAGACGTGCTCGTGCTTCTTGGCGGTGCGCCTGTGTGCACTGTATCAATTCCTGTAGGCGGCAACCTTGTAACAAATGATATTGCAATTGTAAAAGGCATTCCTGTTTCAGCTGCGGAAAAGATAAAGATTGAATCGGGATGCTGTTGGCTTGACGGCATTGAAGAAGAAAAAGAAGTGATTATTCCCGGCGTAGGCGGTCGTGACCCGGAACTTACGACACAGTTGGAATTGTGTCAGATAATTCAGCCGCGCGTTGAAGAGATTTTTTCTATGGTGCGGAGCGCTGTTATTACTAATTCAAGCGTGTCGCAACTTTCGGGAAACATCATATTGACTGGCGGTGGAGCGCAGATGGAGGGGGTAATTGAGTGCGCGCAAGCAGTGTTTGGCACAACGTCTGTGAGGATCGGTGTGCCTGAAAAACTGGGCGGCAAACTCAGCGAGTACCGTACGCCCGGCTTTGCAACTGTGATAGGGCTTGTCGTCGCAAATAAAAATGCTGCTCAAGAGAAGGGAAAAAATAGGAAATTATTTTCTGCGGATGAAAGTGGAAAAAAAGATAGTATTTTTACGAAACTAAAAAAATCATTTTTCTGATATGCCAGAAAAAGGGTCGGGAGGAATTGTATGATGGATTTTTCTGTAGTAAATGAAAGCGGAACTGCGCTTGACACAGCAAATCCCACTGTCATTAAAGTGATAGGATGTGGCGGCGGCGGTTCAAACGCAGTAAACAGGATGATTGACGCCCACATTGCCAACATCGATTTTATTGTGCTTAACACTGATTTGCAGGCGCTCAATCTGTCGAGGGCATCGACGCGTATTGCAATCGGGCAAAAGGTCACAAAAGGGCTCGGTGCAGGCGGACGCCCTGCAATTGGCGAGCAGGCGGCTGAAGAAGACAGAGAAGCGATAGAAAATTTGCTGCGCGGCACAGACATGGTGTTTATCACTGCGGGCATGGGTGGCGGCACTGGCACAGGTTCCGCTCCTGTCGTTGCACGCATTGCACGAGAGCTTGGCATACTCACTGTCGGTGTTGTTACAACGCCGTTTGAGTTTGAAGGGCCTGTGCGCATGAGGCAAGCTCAGGAGGGAATCAAGAAGCTGCACGAAAACGTTGACTCGCTTATCGTCATTCCAAATCAGCAACTTTTGAAAATTGTCGATAAAAACATGCCTATCCGCCAAGCATTCCTCATTGCCGATGATGTGCTGCGGCAAGGTGTAGAAGGCATTTCAAACATCATCACAAAGCCAGGAGACGTGAATATAGACTTTGCAGATGTGCGCAACGCGATGCTCGGACAAGGAGACGCAATTTTAGGTGTTGGCATTGCAGACGGAGACAATCGTGCTGTAGACGCTGCTATGAAAGCGATTAAAAATCCCATGCTTGAAGATACGAACATTGACGGCGCAAAAAATGTGCTCGTCAACATTTGCTCTGGCGAAAACATCTCTGCACAGGAAGTGGCGGAAATCATGAAAGTGGTGACTGCTTCTGCGGACAGCAACGTGAACACGCTGTGGGGACAAGTAGTTGACGTTTCTCTCGACTCAAAAGTGAGCGTTACTGTGATTGCGACAGGCTTTAGCGAAAGCGATGACTCATATGCGCGTGACATTGGCGCATCGGAGGTTATGCAACGCGACGCGTCTGTTGTATCGAGCGACGAGTTTTCAGATATACTCGGTGGAAAAAATATTGACACTTTCAGACGCAGACTTTCTGCTGCTTCAGAGACAAACTTGTTTGATGAGATTGAAAGCGACAGAGAAAAAGTACCTGTTGCAGCAGGCGTTTCTGCGCCGCGTGCACATGCTGCTTCAATGTCTGCAAACGTCTTGCCGAAAAAACAAGCAGCTTTGCCTGTCGGTTCTCTTGGAAAAGCGCTTGCGATGGCAGTTCCTCGCTTTTCGACGAGCGGCATTAAGCCTCCTGCAAATTTTGTTCCCGGCAATGATTTGAGTCAGCCTGCGTGCTGGAGAAACAGCGGGCTTGCAGGGTTGACGCGCGGAATTAAACTGCATGACTGATGACTGAAACGTATGGCTGAAAAATTAACAATTCCTGTCATACTTTTTCGGTTCTATACAGACCTTGTGCTCGTGGAACGGCGTTCACAAAAAACAGCTGAAACGTACAGGCTTTCTGTGAGCGCGTTCCTCGACTGGTGCGTAGAAAAAAAAATCAAGTTGCGCAATGTAACGGTGCAGCAACTCATGCATTATTTAGTACAGCGCAAAGTTGACGGATGCATTGAATTGACGATTGCAAAAGATATATCTGCGCTCCGTGCATTTGGCTCGTATCTTGTGCGTACGGGCTTTTGGAAAGAGAACTACGCGTTCATGCTCGACAGGCCAAAAGCTTCTCGTTCACTTCCGCGCGTGCTTTCAGTGCAGCAAATTGATTCTCTGCTCTCTGCAATAGATACGTCTGACGCGCTGGGGATTCGCGATGCCGCGCTCTTTGAGCTTGTATATTCGTGCGGCTTGCGTATAAGTGAAGCATCGTCGCTCCTCGTGCAGAATGTGCATATGAATGAGCGGCTGCTTCTCGTTCGTGGAAAAGGCGATAAAGAGCGCATTGTACCGTTCGGGAATACGGCAAAAGAAAAGCTTGCAGCATATTTTGAAGATGCGCGTCCTAAACTCGTAGGCAAACGCGTAGTGAATGAAGTGTTTGTCAATTATCGCGGGCATGCAATGTCACGCAAAGGTATGTGGAAGCGTTTTCAGGAATATGAAGCGCTTTCCGGCGTTCATGCAAAAGTGCATACATTGCGCCACTCGTTTGCAACGCACTTGCTTTCAGGTGGCGCTGATTTGCGCTCCGTGCAGGAACTGCTCGGTCATACTGATTTGGCGACGACGCAGATTTACACGCATGTTGACGATGTGCAATTGAGAAGTTGCCACGAAAAATACTTTCCAGGTCATTTTACCGATGGCATTTCAAAGTAACCTGACCTGAGGCTGAGGTTTCCGAACAGGTTTAAGCATATGAGGGTTGTATTTTTTATATGCCTTTATTATAGTGATTGATGAGGAATCGCGATGAAAAAAATATTGAGTAAAATCGCCTTTACGCTTTTTTATGCGGTGATTTTTGCCTCGTGCTCTGTGCCTAAAAATTCTGTCAGAAATTTACAACGCATGGAGGAAGGTGTTTCAAATCCAACTACTATTGAAGAGTACAAAGCTGCGATTGCAAAATATGAACGGCGTGTTGCAGATATTGAAACAGCAAACGAGCAGATTGGCATTTGGTATAAAATATTGGGCTCTCGTTATATTGACAAGAACATGTACGGCGAAGCGCTCAAATGCTATCAAAAAGCGATTGAGTATTATCCTCAAAATCAAAACTTGTATTACTATGTGGGATTATGTAGTGGCTACATGGCAAAGTCTGCACTTGATTACGATGCGACAGGAAATTTCGACAAACGACATAATTATTTGCGCCTTTCTGAAGCTGCATATTTGCGTGCAATTGCAATAGACCCACGATATGTTTACGCGTTGTATGGGCTTGGTTCTCTGTACGTGTTTGAATTTGATGAAAGCGCAAAAGCGATTCCGTACCTTGAAACGCTTTTAACGATAAACACTGGCCATGTCAATGCAAAAATGCTGCTTGCCAATGCGTACTACCGTACTGCTGATTTTCAAAAAGCAGCAGACATGTATGACAACATTATAGCAGCTGCAAAAGACAAAGAAATAAAAGCGATTGCAGAAAAAAATAAAAAAATCGTGCTTGATATGGCGTATGTGCAGTAAACATATAGACGAACTGCTTGCGTTGTGCATTTCAGGCATCTCATTCCTTACGTTTAAAGAAAAAAATATTTTGCAGAATAATATTGACAGTCTATCCGCGCTTGCGGTACTGTCTATACATGATATTTCACGGATTGTCGGGCGCAGTTTTCGAAGCGCGCAATGGGATGGAAAACGTGCTGTCCGTGAAGCGGAACGAAGCGCACGCATTTTAAATGCGTTTAATATCACTATGTTGCCGTACGCGCAAAGCGCATATCCTGCATTGCTGCGCGAAATTGCAAATCCGCCGTTTGCGCTTTTTTACCGTGGCAATGCAAACTGCCTGGGAAGCCGTACTGTGTCTGTCGTCGGCACGAGGCGCATGACGGCGCAGGGAAAGCAGGCTGCGTTTTCGTTTGCGCGCGATGCTGCTTGCGACGGCGTTACAGTTGTGTCGGGACTTGCAAATGGCATTGACGGCGAGGCGCATAAGGGTGCGCTTGAATCGTGCTTTGATGCAATGGAAGCAGGAGCAGAGAGCGGGAAGACATGTGCAATTCTTCCGTGCGGGTGCGACATGATTGTTCCTGCATCTCACAAAAAGCTTGCAGAAAAAATTCTTGCAACAGGCGGCGCTCTTGTAAGCGAATATCTTCCAGGAACGCCGAGTCAGTCATGGCGCTTTGTGCACCGCAACAGGATTATTGCTGCCCTTTCGCCTGCAACTGTTGTGATTGAAGCGCCACCGGGAAGCGGTGCGCTCCATACGGCTCAATTTGCGCTTGACTGCAACCGCGATGTGCTTTTTCACGAAAGTGCGTTTTCAAAAAGCGCAGCAACGGTTGCCGAACGCGTAAAGCAAAAGCTTGAAAACGACTTTGCTTTAGGCAAAGTGTCAAAGAGCAAGCTTGAAAGTACTGTAGAGCGTTATCGCAGTGATGGTGCGCCTGTCATCAAAGACTATGATGACTACTGCCATTGTCGTGCGGAGTTGCCCGGCATGCGAAACAGCAAAACGATTGCACAAGAACAATTATTTTAGTACAGTGTTGCGTACATCATAGCGAAGTCAGTTGCGAGATTGATTTCGCGCTTGACTTTTTTTCTATGGAGAAATTATGGCTGGAACTAGTGTTCAAAAAAAGAAAAAAACTGATTCAAAAAAACAAACGCTCGTGATTGTGGAGTCTCCTGCAAAAGCGCATACAATCGAAAAATATTTGGGATCTGGCTACACGGTAAAAGCATCCATGGGGCATCTCATAGATTTACCCAAGTCGCGCATTGCAATAGACGTGGAGCATGATTTTCAGCCCGAATACATCACAGTACGCGGTCGCGCAAAATTGCTTAAAGAGTTGCAAAAGGACGCAAAAAAATCGAACAGCGTGTTGCTTGCAAGTGACAACGACCGCGAAGGAGAAGCCATTGCATGGCACTTGAACAATGCGCTCAAAGAGAAAACAGCCGCGCCTATAAAACGCATCGTGTTCAACGAAATTACTCCGCTTGCAATCAAAGAAGCGGTGCAGCATCCAAACGAAATTGTCGAAAGCAAAGTGAACGCGCAAAAAGCGCGTCGCGTGCTCGATCGTCTTGTAGGTTACAATTTGAGTCCGCTTTTATGGAACAAAGTAAAAAACGGGCTTTCTGCAGGCCGCGTGCAGTCTGTCGCACTGCGGCTTATCTGCGAGCGCGAGGAAGAAGTAGAAAATTTCATTCCCGAAGAATACTGGACGCTTGAAGCGGACTTTGCAAAGGGCAAAACAACATTTACTGCGCAGCTTGTTTCGTATAAAGGAGAAAAGGCGGAGTTAAAAAGCGAAGACGACGTTAATAAAATCATCAGTCAAATACATGATTCAAAATGCATTGTTGCAAGCATAAAGCAGACTGACAAAACGGTGCGTCCAAAAGCGCCGTTCACAACGTCAAAACTTCAACAAGCTGCGGCAAACAGGCTTGGCTTTACATCGCGCAAAACAATGCAGATTGCCCAGCAGCTTTACGAAGGCATAGATATAGGCGAAGGGCGCGTAGGTCTTATCACGTACATGAGAACTGATTCTGTGCGCATCTCCGATACGGCGCTTGAAGATGTGCGCTCGTGGCTTGCAAAAAATTATCCGAACGCTGTGCCTGAAGTACCAATAAAATATGAGGTGGGTAAATCTGCGCAAGATGCGCACGAAGGTATTCGTCCTACATACACGTCGTATACGCCTGAATCTGTAAAAGAATATCTTTCGCGCGACCAGCTGCGCCTGTATGCAATTATTTGGGAACGGTTTGTCTCAAGCCAAATGAATAATGCAAAGACGCGCACAACGAGTGTAGAACTCGTTGCAGGCGATGCAGTGTTCCGCGCTTCTGCGAGCAAAATTGTGGAAAAAGGCTTTTACAGCGTCATAAAGCTGCTCTCGTCAAAAGAAGATAAAACGGGGAATCTTCCGTCGCTCAAAGAGGGGGAAACAATTGAGTGCAAGAAATTTTACCCAGAGCAGCATTTTACGCAGGGGCCTGCGCGCTACACAGACGCGTCTATTGTTCGCACGCTTGAAGAAAAAGGCATAGGTCGTCCCTCGACATACGCGCCAATCATCTCTGTGCTGCTTGACCGTTACTACGTCACGCGTACAAACAAGCAGCTCGTTCCCACCGCGCTCGGCAAGATGATTTGCAAAATTCTTGTCGATTCGTTTCCAAATGTCATCAACGAACACTTCACTGCGGAAATTGAGAATGACCTTGACAAAGTGGAGCAGGGCAGCCTTGTATGGAACGGCATGATAAAAGATTTTTACGAGCCGTTTAAAAATCGTGTTGATGAAGTAATGACAACGCAGGAAAGCGTTAAAGGGTTCCTCGATGAAAAGACAGACAAAGTGTGCGACAAGTGTGGGAAACCCATGATAAAAAAACTTGGACGATTCGGCTATTTCCTCGCGTGTTCTGGTTTTCCTGAGTGCCACAACACAAAATCAATTCCGCTTGCAAAGTGTCCTATGCCCGGTTGCAATGGCGAAATTGTTGCGCGAAAAACAAAGGGCAGAGGCAAAGAGTTTTACGGCTGTACGAATTATCCTGACTGCCAATTTCTTACGCACTTTAAACCGATTGACCAATACTGCCCGCAGTGCGGCTGGTTCCTCGTTGAAAAATACGATAAGAAGAACGGCAGCTACAAGTCGTGCATCAATCCTGACTGCACGTATCTTCATTCTGCAGACGATGCGGTAGCGGAAAAAGCTGCCGAAAAATAAGCGCAGCATGCGTTATTTCTGAATGAAGCTTGGCAAGCGTAAATCGAAATTTTTAAATTTGAGCATGTTGATTCGTGCGGAGAGTGCAATGTAGCACTTCGTGCTACAAACTGTATTGATTTTCGTGCAAATATCAGTTCAGGCATAGACAAAAAGAAAGAAAGATGATAATATAAATTATTAAAAATTGGCAAACAAATCAGTCCTAAATAGTAAATATATCAGTGGGAAAAGTGATAATGGGTAACTCTTCTATTGCCAGAATGAGCGGACTTTCTGGAATGGCACAGGTAAATATGAGAAAAGTTGCAGTTGTGGGATGCGGTTTTGTCGGCTCGGCATCTGCGTTTGCCCTTATGGAAAGCGGGCTTTTCTCAGAAATGGTATTGATTGACGCTTCGAAAGAAAAGGCGGAGGGGGAAGCGCTTGATATTAGCCACGGACTTCCGTTTGCAAGGCCGATGCAGATTTACGCCGGAGATTATGATGACCTCTCTGATGCAGCGCTTGTCATTGTTACCGCAGGCGTAGGACAAAAGCCTGGTGAAACGCGCCTTGATTTGGTAAAAAAGAATGTCGCTATATTTCAGTCTGTCATTCCAGAGATTGCATTGCACAATCGTCATGCAATATTGCTTGTTGTTGCAAACCCCGTAGACATTCTTACCTATGCGGCAGTGAAATTTAGCGCCTTTCCAGAAAACAGAGTGTTTGGTTCTGGAACGGTACTTGACACTGCCAGATTAAAGTTTTTGCTGGGAGAACGCTTGCAGGTTGACAGCCGCTCTGTGCACGCGTTTATTATCGGTGAGCACGGTGACAGCGAAATTGCTGCATGGAGCAGCGCCAATGTGTCAGGCATTCCGCTGAACGATTTTTGCCGTATGCGTGGTCATTTTAACCACGAGGAAGCGATGTGTCGTATTGCACAAGATGTAAAAAATAGTGCATATGAAATTATCGCAAAGAAACACGCAACATATTACGGCATAGCCATGTCGGTAAAACGAATCTGTGAAGCAATCGTGCGCGAGGAAAAATCCATCCTTCCCGTATCAAGCATTCAGCATGATAATCATGGAATATCTAATATTGCACTCAGCATGCCGTCCATAGTCGGAAAAGACGGTGTGGAATGTGCGGTACCCATCACATTAAACGAGCAGGAAGAACAAGAATTGAACATATCTGCTCAAACACTGCAAAAGGTGGTTGATGAAGCCCTGTAGGAGAAGAGAATATGCCGCATGCGTGTTGACATGCAGCGGAAAGCGAACGGATACGGACTTTTTGACATGAGCGGAAATGTATGGGAATGGTGCTGGGACAGGTACGCCGTCTATGGAACAGGACAGGTGACTGATCTTGTTGGTGCTGATTCAGGTATTAACCGTGTATTTCGCGGCGGCTCGTGGAGCACCGCCATGCGCAGTTGTGCCGCATCGTGCAGGAACTCTATACAGCCTGACCAACACTTTGATGATCTCGGGTTCCGCACGGTGCGCTCCCTTCCCAATCCTTAAAAGAAAACGTTGCCGTCAGCAGACGGCAAACTCGGTCATAGTCTGTTTTTTTCACACTTCTTTCAGGTCAGGTCTTCTATATGCGGCATGGTCGTAGGCGCGCAGGCGTTCCTGTGCTGCTGGAAGAAGCTTTTGCTTTTTTATTTGAAATGCTGTATATTTTAAACCGTAATGAAGAAGCCAATGCTGCTTTTGCCCTGTGTAGATGAATTCCTCCTGTACCTTTCTGCAGTGCGCGGATTGTCAAAACACTCTGTTGTTGCATACAAAAATGATTTAGCGCAGTTCGCGCATTTTCTCGGTGGCGAAACTGACATTGCGTCTGTGAGTGCGGAAGACATACGCAGGTGCATAGGAAATCTTTCAAAAGAAAAAAAGGCGAGCGCAAGCATCAACCGCTTTATTGCAGCTGTCAGAACATTTTTTGCCTATTGCAAGAAATTTCAGTATATTGACAATAATCCTGCTTTGGAAATAAAGACAGTGAAACAGCCCAAACTGTTGCCCAAATTTCTAACAAGCGCAGAAGTTGATGAATTATGTGCGACAGCAAAAGAAAAGCCGCTTCTGTGGGAAGCGCGCGATTCAGCCATTCTTGAAATGCTGTATTCGTCAGGCTGCCGCGTAAGCGAGCTTGCTTCCCTTACGCTTGCAGACATGATGGACAATTACAGTTCAGCAGTTGTCGTTGGCAAGGGCAAAAAAGAGCGGCGCGTGTATTTTGAAAAAGATGCGCGGGAAGCGTTTGCGCTGTACATGCGAGAGCGAAAAGCGTTGTTTGCAAGAAAAAAAATGCGCGACAATGTGCTGCAAATTTTTGTGAACCAACAAGGAAGCGCGCTTACTGCTCACGGCATACGGTGGATTGTGGCACGATATTCTGGCGCGGAGGGAACGAATCATCACATTTCGCCGCATGCACTACGCCACACATGTGCAACTGCGCTAATTTCAAACGGAGCAGATGTGCGCGTCGTGCAAGAGTTGCTCGGTCATGCAAGCATTTCTACAACACAGCGCTATACGCACATGACGACGCAGCGCTTGATTGACACGTACAACAAAGCGCATCCTCATGGAGGTAAAAACGATGGATAAAAAAATACGCAGCACTACAGTCATTGCGGTGCGGCGCAATGGAAAAGTTGCTATGGCGGGAGACGGGCAGGTGACTGCGGGAAACACCGTAGTAAAGGGAAATGCATGTAAAGTAAAAAAAATCTATGACGGAAAAGTGCTTGCTGGTTTTGCTGGCTCTGTCGCCGATGCATTGACATTGCTTGACAAATTTGAAGAAAAGCTCAAAGAGCGGCACGGCGACATCAGCCGTTCAGCTGTGGAACTTGCAAAAGCGTGGCGCACAGACAGAATGTTGCAAAAGCTTGAGGCGCAGTTGCTTGTTGCAGATAGTGGAAAAATTTTGCTCATTTCTGGTGATGGCAATGTGATTGAGCCAGAAAATGATGTGTGCGCAATCGGGAGCGGAGGAAACTTTGCGTATGCTGCCGCGCTTGCATATCTTGAGTCGTCTGACATGAGCGCAAAAGAGATTGCAGAAAAGAGTCTTGCCATTGCAGGTAAAATCTGCATTTATACAAACAGCAACATTATTGTAGAAGATTGCTGATGAGTGTTGATTGCTCAACATACTTAAAAAAAGCGGCGTACCGCACATAGGGGTTTACATGACAGAAACAAACGTGAGTACGGGAACAGAGCTTCATACAGATTTGACGCCTAAAGAGATTGTCTTGCGCCTTGACCAGTACATCATTGGACAGGAAAACGCAAAAAAAGCAGTTGCAGTTGCACTGCGAAACCGCTGGCGCCGTCTCAAACTTCCCGAAGACATTCGCGACGAAGTTGCTCCAAAAAATATTCTGATGATTGGACCTACTGGCGTTGGAAAAACTGAGATTGCCCGCAGACTTGCAAAGTTGTGCAACGCACCGTTTTTGAAAGTGGAAGCAACAAAGTACACTGAAGTGGGCTATGTGGGGCGCGACGTTGAATCTATGGTGCGCGACTTAATGGCTGTCGGTTTCAACGACGTAAAGGCGGAAATGGAGGACCTTCTCCGTGAAAAAAGCATACCGCTCGTAGAAGACAAGTTGCTCGACTTGCTTTTGCCTGGTTCTGCTGAAAAAGACCGCAAGGCAAAGGCAAATGAGCGCAAGGATGCGGCAGTGCTCGGAAATATTTTTGGCATGGCAAAACCAAGCGCAAGCACCGCATCAACTTCTGCTGCTGACGGGAGCGATTCTAAAGAAATTGTTGATGCACATATTGAGGAGCGCAAAAAAGAGGATTCCACGCGCGAAAAATTACGCCAAATGTTGCGTGAGGGCAAGCTTGAAGATCGCGAGGTTGAAATCACCATTCATCCTCAGTTTCAGATGCCGAGCATGGAAATCATCGCGGGCGGCAACATGGAAGATTTAGAAAACTCCATGCAGAGCATCGCGGGCATGTTTGCAGGCGGAAACAGGGCGAAAAAACGCATAGTCACCGTGCATGAGGCGCGCAAAATCATTTCAGAAGATGTGCTTGACGGCATGATTGACCGCGACAAAGTTGCAGACGAAGCGAAAAAACGTGTTGAGCAAAACGGCATCATATTCATAGACGAAATCGACAAAATTGCGACAAAGAGCAGTGAGTCGCATGGGCAGGACGTTTCTCGCGAAGGCGTGCAGCGAGACATTTTGCCTATTGTGGAAGGCAGCAATGTGAACACAAAGTACGGCGTCGTAGACACATCGCACATTCTGTTTATAGCAGCAGGTGCATTCAGCGTTGCAGCTCCGAGCGATTTAATTCCCGAACTGCAGGGGCGTTTTCCGCTTCGCGTAGAGCTTGATGCGCTCAAAAAAGAGGAGTTCCGCCGCATCCTCACCGAGCCAAAAAACGCGCTCACCAAACAGTATACGGCGCTCCTTGCAACAGAAGAAGTTACCGTAAACTTTACCGAAGCTGCAATAGACCGCATGAGTTTTCTTGCAGAAGACGTGAATGCAAAGAGCGAAAACATAGGTGCCCGCCGTCTGCACACAATTATGGAAAAAGTGCTCGACGACATTTCGTTTACTGCGGACGAGCACAAAGGCGAAACGATTGCGATTGACGCGCCATATGTCGATGAAAAACTTAAAGATGTTGTTACCGACCATGACATGTCGCGCTACATTTTGTAACGTCTGCTCATCATTTTCAAAAGGAGTGCTTTGCGTGAACGGTTCAAATCGTTTTACATACGGGCTCGGCACTATCGGGCGCGATATGGTGTACAGCATGGTGAGCATGTATCTCATTTTCTATCTCACAGATGTTGTTGCTGTTTCAAGCGGCACGCTTGCATGGGTTACTGCAATCATGCTGTGCTGCCGCATCTTTGACGCACTCAACGACCCGTTCATGGGCATGATTGTTGACAACACGCACACAAAATGGGGACGATTCAAACCGTGGATTGTTGTAGGGCTGTTTTGTGCGTCCGTCATAGTGCTGCTCCTCTTTTGTGATTTTGGGCTTTCAGGTGGTGCATTCATTGCATTTTTTGCAGTCGTCTATCTCATGTGGGGCATTGCGTGGACGATGAATGATATTGCATATTGGTCAATGATTCCATCGTTGACAAAAGACCAAAAAGAGCGCGAAAAGATAGGAGCGATTGCACGCATCTGTGCAAGCATCGGACTTTTTTTTGTCGTTACGCTTATTGTGCCTGCTACAAATATGCTCGGCAACATGGCAGGCAGTTTGCAGCGCGGTTGGTTTTTGTTTGCGCTTGTCATCGTGGCAGCTATGATTTTGTTTCAGATGATTACTGTGTTCGGTGTGCATGAGTCGGGCGAAGAAGCTAGCCGTGCGCATGAACACACGAGTATAAAAGAGATGTTTCGTGCCATTTTTAAAAATGATCAGCTGCTCACTGCTGCCTCTTCAATGGCTCTTTTTATGATTGGTTACATGACGACAACTGCGTTCGGGCTGTATTATTTCAAATACGCATACGGAAACGAAAACATGTATTCTATTTTTGCAGTCATACTTGGCGTTTCTCAGATTGCGGCGTTAATAATTTTTCCATTGCTCTCAAAAAAATTTGACCGCCGTGCGCTCTACTTGTTTGCAATATTTCTCGTCTGCGTCGGCTATGTGATTTTCTTTTTTGCACCGCTGTCAACAATGATTTTTGTGGGCGCAGCAGGTGTTTTGATTTTTGTTGGAGAAGCATTTATACAGCTCATGTGCCTCATGTTTCTCACAGACAGTGTTGAATACGGCGAGTGGAAATTTCACAAGCGTAACGACAGTGTAAGTCTTGCATTGCAGCCGTTCATCAATAAAACGGGTGGAGCGATTGCAAGTGGCATTGTCGGGTTTACCGTCATCATTTCAGGCATGAACGATGCGCAGGGCAAAGCAGATATGACGGAAAGCGGATTGACAATTTTAAAAGTCGCCATGATGATTTTTCCGCTTATCTGCATCGTGGCAGGATTCTTGCTGTGGAGCAAAAAATATGTTCTTGATGAAAAGACATATAAAAAAATTATTGATGAAAACAAAGCGCGACGCGAGGTGCATCATGGCGCCTGAATTGATTTCTATGGAAAGTACGCTTGGCGAGCTGTATGCAACGCCTATAGGTCATGATGTAGTCGATAAGATATTGTTGCAACTCGGCAAATCTAAAAAACTTGCCGCAAATCGGTTTGTGTCGCGCATAAAGGTAAAAACGCTTGCGCGCTTTGCTAAAAGAAAGCTTTCGCCGCATTTTTTTGAAACGCTCATAAAATTGCTCAATCAAGAAACGGCAAACAATGCGCCGCGCGACGGAAAAATTACGCATGCATGGTGGAAAGAAGCTGTTTTTTATCAGATTTATCCGCGCTCGTTTTGCGACTCAAATGGAGACGGCGTTGGCGACTTGCAAGGCATCATTTCCAAGCTCGACTATCTGCGCGACTTGGGAATTGATGCGCTGTGGCTTTCTCCCATCTACGATTCTCCCAACGACGACAACGGCTATGACATCCGCGATTATCGTAAAATCCTCAAAGCGTTCGGCACAATGGCAGATTTTAACAAGCTGCTCAAGGAAGTGCACAAGCGCGGCATGCGCATTATCATGGATTTAGTTGTAAATCACACGTCTGATGAACACGCATGGTTTAAAGAAGCGCTTGGGCATCAAAAATCAAAATACAGGAATTATTATTTTATTAAAAAAGATGACGGCACTCGTACAGCGCCAAACAATTGGACGTCATTTTTTTCGGGAAGCGCATGGAATTATTATGAAAAAGAGCGCGTGTGGGCGTTGCATCTTTTTTCGCCAAAACAGATTGATTTGAACTGGGACAATAAAAATGTGCGCCGCGATATTATCGAGATGATAAACTGGTGGCTTGACAAAGGCGTTGACGGCTTTCGCATGGATGTCATCAATTATATTTCAAAAGGCAAAGATTTGCCCAACGGCGATGAGGCAATTGGCAACCTTATGGGGTTTACTGGCATTGAACAGTATTTTTATGGCCCCCACTTGCATGAATACTTGCGCGAGTTGCACGAAAAAGCGTTCAAGGCGCACAATGCATTTTCTGTCGGTGAGACGCCTGGTGTAGGCTTGGAAATGGCGCGCCTTTTAACTGGTGAAGAGCGCAAGGAAATAGACATGCTCTTTGCATTCGACCACCTTGAGATGCCCGGTCATGTGCGTTGGGACGACTACGAATACGATTTGAATTACTACCGTGATTTTATTGTGGAGTGGCTTACGCAATATGGAAACAACTGCCGCATGTCGCTCTTTTACAACAATCACGACAATCCACGCATGACGAGTAAAATTACTAGCCGCACTGAGTGCCGTATGCCAATTCAAAAACTGCTCGCTGTCATGCAGTTTACGCTTAACGGTACGCCGTTTGTGTATCAGGGCGACGAAATGGGGCTTGTCAATTACGCATTCGCTTCAATTGATGAAATTACAGATGTTGAGTCAAAACGCTATTACGCAGAGCTGCTCGAAAAAAAATCAAAGGCGGAAGCGTTCAACACAATTCTTGCAGGAACGCGCGAGCATGCACGTGTGCTTTTGCCGTGGAATACGTTCCCGCGTGCAACGAGCGCGCACATGATACAGACAGTTGACGAAGAAATTACAGAGACATATCGCACGCTTATCGCCATGCGCAAAAATAGTGATGCGCTTATATATGGCAGTTTTGAAGTGCTCGACAAGCGGAAAAACCGTTTTTGCTACAAGCGGACAGGGAGCGACGGCGAATATATCATAGACTGCAATCTTGGCATGTCGGAACGTACAGCGAGCTTTGATGGAAAAGGCTGTGAGCTTGTGTATACGAGCGGCTCCAGAGGCGTGGACATGCAGCTGTACGAAGCGCGCATATGGAGAAAAAAAGACGTTATAGCCGCATCGCAAGAATAACGGCTGCTATTTAAAAACTGAATTCCGTGTCTTTTAGAGATGTATATTGACGACCAGCTAGAGATTTTAATAAATTTTATACTACACTATTTTGGAGAATAATTTTATGAAAACAGTAATTATTGGCGGTGTTGCAGGTGGGGCAACGGCGGCGGCTCGATTACGCCGACTTGACGAAAAAATGGAAATCGTTGTATTAGAGCGCGGCGGCTACATTAGTTATGCAAATTGTGGGCTTCCCTATTATGTGGGCGATGTCATTACAATGCGAGAAAACCTACTATTACAAACGCCAGAGTTAATGAAAGAGCGATTTAATATTGATGTTCGTGTACGAAATGAAGTAACACGGATTAATCCACAAGAAAAAACCGTAACGGTAACATCGGATAAGGGCGAGTACAAAGAAAGCTATGATGAACTTATTATTGCGACGGG